>NZ_JAIUHJ010000023.1:0-95985 GCF_020165105.1 Mesorhizobium sp. CA5
TCGCCGCGCGCCTTTCCTCTCCCCCGTCGATCGGGGGAGAGGTGTCGAGCGAAGCTCGACGGAGTGGGGGTCGACTGCTCATCAGCAACACAGAAAATCAGAAATCCGTCGGCGCGCCGCCTTCGGCGCGGCGTTTCTCGACGAAATCGTTGAGCTCCTCGCGGATGGCCGGATCCATATAAGGCTCCTCGTAGGAGGCAAGGCGCTCCTTCCACACCTTGTTGGTCCGCTCCATCGCCGTCGGCGAGCCCGCCTCGGACCATGTCTCGAAATTGCGCCAGTCGGACACGATCGGCGAATAGAAGGCGGTCTTGTAGCGCTGCTGCGTGTGCTGGGTGCCGAAGAAATGACCGCCAGGACCGACCGACTGCATGGCGTCGAAGCCGAGCGCATCCTCGGAGAGGTCGAGCGGGGTGAGGAATTCGGCCACCATCTGCAAAAGGTCGATGTCGAGGATGGTCTTTTCATAGGAGCAGCGCAGGCCGCCTTCCAGCCACCCGGCGCCATGCATCATCAGATTGCCGCCGCCCTGGATCGCGCCCCACAGCGAGAACACGCTTTCATAGGCGGCCTGCGCGTCGACCGTATTGGCGGCGCAGGTGTTGGAGGTGCGGTAGGGAATTTGATAGCGGCGGGCAAGCTGGCCGCCGACGAGCTGCGCCTTCATATATTCGGGCGTGCCGAAGGCCGGCGCGCCGGACTTCATGTCGACATTGGAGGTGAAGCCGCCATAGCCGACCGGCGCGCCTTTCTTGACCATCTGCGCGAAGGCAATGCCTGAGAGCGCCTCGGCGTTCTGCTGCACCAGCGCGCCGGCGACGGTGACGGGCGCCATGGCGCCGGACAGCGTGAAGGGCGTGACGATCACGGCCTGGCCCATGCTCGACATCTGGATGATGCCTTCCATCATCGGCACGTCGAGCTTGAGCGGCGAATTGGTGTTGATGATGGTGAAGACCGACGGTTCCTGCATCAGCTGCTCGCGGCTGATGCCGCGCGCGATGCGGGTGATCTCGATGCCGTCGACATTGCGCTCCTTGCCGAGTGAATAGATGTGGAAGACCTTGTCGGTCAGCATGGCGAGGTCGCGGATGCATTCCAGGTGCCGCACCGACGGATGGATGTCGATCGGCTCGACCGGATAGCCGCCGGTGCAGTGCAGGATGTTGTGCATCTGCGCCAGGCGCAGGAAGTTGCGGTAATCGGCCTGGTTGCCGGGCCTGCGGCCGCGGTCGAGGTCGGAGCAGTTCGGCGCCGAAGCCATCATCGACAGGATGACGTTGTTGCCGCCGAAGCGCAGATTATGCGCCGGGTTGCGGGCATGCAGCGTGAACTCCGACGGGCAGTGCGAGACAAGCTCGAGGATCATGTCGCTGTCGAAGCGCACGCGCTCCGAGCCGTCGCGCACGTCGGCGCCGTGCGCCTTCATGATGCGGCGGGCCTCGTCGTGCAGAACGTCGACGCCGATTTCCCTCAGCACGCGCAGCGAGGCGAGGTGGATCGATTCCAGCTCGTCGTCGGACACCAGCCTGGTCGGCGTCAGCGGGTTCTTCAGCTGCCGGAAGGCGGGCTGCTCGAAGGCGGCCGAGCCGCCGGCGCGCTTTCCCGCGCGGCCGCCACGGCGGGCGCGATCGGTTGCCAGTGCCGGCTCGGCGGGATGAAGGGCGGCAGTCATGAGAAGCCTCGTGAGGATGCGAATTTGGCCGGCATAATGGACTGGCAGCAATGCAGCCGGTGAGGAGGCGGCGACCACTAGGGCGAGGGAAGCGACATGACGGAAGGGGAGGCGGCCGCAGGCGATCGGCCGCTCGGCTGCCTGCCGTCATCGTCGGGCTCGATGCTTGCTGGGTGCCGATACCTTGTGCTGATCCTGGCAGCGCCAGCGCTCCTGACAGGGACTGGCTGGAGCATGCGCTTTAGCCGCCGTTGGCCCTTACGGCTGTTGCCGGTAGCGGCTAAGGCTCCGAAGATTGGAGCGGCAATGATGGCGCTGGCGGGCTCGGAAAGCGACGAGACGGTGCAGTGGGCGGCGATCACCGGCGTGATCGCGACGGTTTCCGTCTTCGCCATTGCGCAAGGGCTTTCCTATCCGCTGCTGAGCTTTATCCTGCAGCGCCAGGGCGTTTCGCCGGCGATGATCGGGCTGTCGGCGGCGATGACGCCGGTCGGCTTCATCCTGTCCTCGCCGCTGATCCCGGGATTGGCGCGCCGGTTCGGGGCAGGGCGCACCGCGCTGACCTGCGCGGCGCTTTCGGCGCTGGTGCTGGCGCTGATCGGCTGGACGCAAAATGTCTATCTGTGGTTCCCGCTGCGCTTCCTGATCGGCGTGGTGACCAACCCGCTCTATGTCTTGAGTGAAATCTGGGTGATCGCTCTGGCGCCGCCGGCGCGGCGCGGCCGCGTCATGGGCATCTATTCAACCATCATCTCGGCGGGCTTCGCGGCCGGGCCGCTCTGCCTGCTTGGCGTCGGCACGGAAGGTTGGCCGCCTTTCCTTGTCGGCATTCTTGCCTTCCTCTTCTGCGGCGGCTGCCTGGCCGTGGTGGTGAAGCGGCTGCCGAAGGTCGACGAGGCCGAGAACAAGGTCTCGGTGCTGGGCTTCATACCGATGGCCTGGCTGCTTATGTCGGCCGTGATCGTCGCAGCCGGGTTCGAGCAGGCGATATTGGCGCTGCTGCCGGTCTACGGGACGCATCACGGCATTCCCGAGGCGCGCATGTCGGCGCTGCTTTCCGTGATGATCGCCGGCAACATCGCCATGCAGGTGCCGCTCGGTCTGCTCGCCGAAAGATTGACGGCGCGCCTGGTGCGGTTCGGCTGCGTGGCGGTGACTGTCCTTGGATGCGTGGCTTTGCCGGCGCTGATCGAGACGCCGCTGATCTGGGCTTGCGTCTTTATCTGGGGCGCCGTTTCCTACGGCATCTACACGATGTCGATCATCGAGCTCGGCGAACGCTTCACCGGGTCGGCGCTGGTTGCCGGCAATGCCGCCTTTTCGCTGATGTGGGGTTTTGGCGGCATCGTCGTGCCGCCGCTCACCGGCGGCGTCATGGATGTCATCGGCGCCGCCGGCCTGCCGGTCACGCTTGGCGCCATCTGCGCGGCGCTGGCGGCGGCGACAGTTGTTCGACGGCGGGTTTTGTAATCGGCCCCGAATGGCTCTTGAATATCAAGGCAGCGAACGCGATGTAGGCGGGGCCGCCGGATGGAGACCTGCATGACCAGCACGATGACCAAAACCCAGCTCGAATTGACCGCCGACGATCCCTACCTCTGGCTTGAGGATCGCAACGGCAAGGAAGCGCTGGACTGGGTTCATCGCCAGAATGCGCTGACGGTCGCCGAACTGCAGGGCGATCCTTCCTATCAGGCCGCGTTCGAGACCGCGCTCGACCTGATGACCGCTGAGGACAATATGCCCGTCGGGGCTGCGCTTGCCGGCTACGTCTATAATTTCTGGCAGGACAAGACCAATGCGCTGGGTCTCTGGCGGCGCACGACGGTCGCGTCCTACAAGACCGACAAGCCCGACTGGGAGACGATCATCGACTTCGATCAGCTTTCCGCGAAGGAAGGCGTGAAGTGGGTGTTCGGCGGGGCGAGCCGGCTCTATCCCGATTTCAACCGCTGCCTGCTCTACATGTCGCCCGATGGCGGCGATGCCAGCGAGATGCGCGAATTCGATGTCGCGACGAAATCCTTCGTCGAGGACGGGTTTCGCGCTCCCGCTTCCAAGTCGGGCTTTTCCTGGCTGGACGAGGATACGGTGATCGTCTCCGCCGCTTTCGAGGAAGACGACAAGACGCAGTCCGGCTATCCGCGCGTGATCAAGCTGTGGCGGCGCGGCGCCAAGCTCGAGGACGCCACGCCGATCCTCGAAGGCGAGAAACAACATCTCGCGGTCGGCGGCGGCGTCGAATATGACGGCGACAAGCGGCACGTGCTGCTCGGCAAGACGCTCGACTTCTTCACCTCGCACAGTTTCCTGCGGCTGGCTTCGGGTGAGAACCGGCGCATCCCGCTGCCCGACGACGCCACCGACACGATGGTCTTCAAGGGCCAACTGATCTTCGGCGTGCGCAGCCCCTGGACGGCGCCGGACGGCACGCGCTGCCTGCCCGACGGGCTCTATTCGGTCGATTTCGATCGCTGGATCGAGAGTGGTGCCTTTGGGCCGTTCCAGACCGTGCTCGAGCCGGCGCACCGCGTTTCGATCGCTGGCCTCGCCAGGACGCAGGACCGGCTGTTCATCAACCTGATGGACAATGTGCGCGGCAAGATCATCGCCTGCGACCGCGCCGCAGAAGGCTGGTCGCTTAAGCGGATAGCGCTGCCCGACAACGGCAATGTCGGCATCAGCCATGTCGAGCATTTCGGCGCGAGCGTCTCCTTCTCCTTCACCGATTTCCTGACGCCGAGCTCGATCATCTGGTCGGATGACGATGGCGAGACGCTTCAAACGGTGAAGTCGCAGCCGGCCCGCTTCGACGCCTCGCCTTATATCTCGGAGCAGTTCGAGGCGCGCTCGAAGGACGGCACGATGATCCCGTATTTCGTGGTGCGGCGGCGCGACCAGAAAGGGCCGGTGCCGACACTGCTCTACGGCTATGGCGGCTTCGAAGTGCCGCTGCTGCCCGGCTATGCCGGCATTCGCGGCCGGCTCTGGCTGGACAAGGGCAATGCCTATGTCCAGGCCAACATCCGCGGGGGCGGCGAGTTCGGTCCGGCCTGGCACCAGGCAGCGCTGAAGGGCAAGCGCCAGAACGCTTTCGACGATTTCGCGGCGGTGGCCGAGGACGTGGTCCGGCGCGGCATCACCACGGCGGCGCAGCTTGGCATCCAGGGCGGCTCCAATGGCGGCCTGCTCACCGGCACGTCGCTGACGCAGCGGCCGGAGTTGTTCGGCGCCGTCATCATCGACGTGCCGCTGCTCGATATGCTGCGCTACACCGAACTGCCGCCCGGCGCCTCGTGGATCGCCGAATATGGCGATCCGTCGAAGCCGGAAGAGGCGGCCTGGCTCGGCGCCTATTCGCCTTACCAGCATGTCGCGGCGAACGTCGCCTATCCGCCCGTGCTCCTGATGACGTCCACCGCCGACGACCGCGTTCATCCCGGGCATGCCCGCAAGATGGCGGCGCGGCTGCAGGAGGCAGGACACGGCAGGACGCTGTTCTTCGAAGAGACCGAAGGCGGCCATGGCGGGCGCGGCGATCGCCGGCCGCAAGCGGCGCAGACGGCAATGCGCTATGTTTTCCTGCAACGGGCGCTGGGTAAGCCTGCCTCATAGGCATGGCTTGAATTCTAGGCCTCAGGCGGCATAAGCTGCTGCCATGATCCGCTTCAGCACATCAGGCGCCTTCGGGGTCGCGGTGACGCCGTCACCGCGGACCCTTCGCGCCGAGCTGCTGCGGCTGTGCGCCCGCATCGGCTATTCGCCGCCCCGTTTCCTCTGACGAATCCGCCCCGGCCGCTGCCGGATTGATTCAAGAGGAAAGATCAAATCCATGACGTATCAGAATTATTCGCTGAAGCAGCTTCAGCAGATCGATGCCGCGCATCACCTTCATCCCTTCACCGACCATAAGGAATTGCGCGAGACGGGCTCGCGCATCATCACCCATGCCAACGGCCCGTTCATCTACGATGCCGACGGCACCGAAATCCTCGACGGCATGGCGGGCCTGTGGTGCGTCAATGTCGGCTATGGCCGCGATGAGCTGGCCGAGGCGGCCTACGCGCAGATGAAGGAGCTGCCTTACTACAACTCCTTCTTCAAATGCTCGACGCCGACGCCGGTGCTGTTGTCGAAGAAGCTGGCGGAGCTGGCGCCGACGCATGTCAGCCAGGTTTTCTACGGTTCGTCCGGATCGGAGGCCAACGACACGGCGCTCAGGCTCGTGCGCCATTATTGGGCGCTTGAAGGCAAGCCCGAGAAGAACCGCGTCATCTCGCGCAAGTCGGCCTATCACGGCTCGACCGTCGCCGGCACGTCGCTCGGCGGCATGGAGCCGATGCACAAGCAGCTCGGCGGCGCGGTGCCCAACATCGTCCATGTGATGATGCCCTATGCCTATGAGCTCGCGTCGCCCGGCGAAAGCGACCATGATTTCGGCATCCGCGCGGCCAAGGCGGTCGAGGACGCGATCCTCGAAGCCGGCGCCGACAAGGTCGCCGCCTTCATCGGCGAGCCGGTGATGGGCGCGGGCGGCGTGAAGATCCCGCCGATGAGCTATTGGCCGGAAGTGGAGCGCATCTGCCGCAAATACGACGTGCTGTTGATGCTGGACGAGGTGATCACCGGCTATGGCCGCACCGGCGAATGGTTCGCGGCGCAGACGTTCGGGATCGAGCCCGACACCATCACCACCGCCAAGGCGCTGACCTCGGGCTACCAGCCGCTCTCGGCGCTGCTGGTCGGCGACCGCATCGCCAAGACGCTGGTCGAGAAAGGCGGCGAGTTCTACCATGGCTACACCTATTCCGGTCATCCGGTGGCTTGCGCGGTGGCGCTCAAGAACCTCGAGATCATCGAGAAGGAAGGGCTTGTCGAAAGGGTCAAGAACGACACCGGTCCCTATTTCGCGCAGGCGCTGCAGGAGCGGATCGCCGGGCACAGGCTGGTCGGCGAGGTGCGCTCGATCGGCCTGATGGGCGCGATCGAGATCGTCAAGGACAAGGCGACCAAGGAACGCTATTTGCCATCGGGAAGTGCGGCGGTCGTCGTGCGCGACCACGCGATCGCGCAGGGCATGATGCTGCGGGCCACCGGCGACACGATGATTCTCTCGCCGCCGCTGATCTGGACGCGCGCCACGATCGACATGGCCTGCGAGCGCATCGCCAGGGCGCTCGATCTCGCTGACGCCGATTTGCGCAAGCGCTAAGCGGATATTCTCCGGGCGCTCCTGACTAGACTAAGCGCCCGGTCCATTCCTGGACGGCTCGCGGAGGGCGTCTCCGAAACGCAAAAACCGCGTCCCTGCGGGAACGCGGCTTTGCCAGATACACATGGCATTTCGCTACGAGAATACTTGCGAAATTTACGGGCTCCGGTACGCGAGACCTGATCCGGAGCGCCGGGCAGACGCGATGTCCGCCTCGCAGTCCGTTTTAAAGGCACATCGTTACCGGTGCGTTAGCAAGACCTTAAGCAAATCTAAATTTGCCGGCTTCGCACCGGCAAATCTTGGAAATAACCCTTTAAAAGCAGAGACTTATGCCGGATTTCCGCGCAGGAAATTAATAATGCCGGAAAAATCGGCGCCGGCGTGGCCTTGCGCATTGAACAAGGCATAGAGCTGCGTGGCTTCGGCGCCGAGCGGAGTCGCGGCGCCTGCGTTCTGCGCGGCTTCCTGCGACAATTTCAGGTCCTTCAGCATCAGCGCGGCGGCAAAGCCGGGCTTGTAGTCGCGGTTGGCCGGCGAGGCCGGAACAGGACCGGGCACCGGGCAATAGGTGGTCAGCGACCAGCACTGGCCCGAGGAAGTGGAGGCGACGTCATACAGCGCCTGGTGCGACAGGCCGAGCTTTTCGGCCAGCACGAACGCTTCGGCGACGCCGATCATCGAGATGCCGAGAA
This sequence comes from Mesorhizobium sp. CA5, assembly GCF_020165105.1. Taxonomy (NCBI): domain Bacteria; kingdom Pseudomonadati; phylum Pseudomonadota; class Alphaproteobacteria; order Hyphomicrobiales; family Phyllobacteriaceae; genus Mesorhizobium; species Mesorhizobium sp. CA5. The sequence continues at coordinate 7,583 of NZ_JAIUHJ010000023.1, forward strand.
TCATGTTGTTGCAGATCTTGGCCGCCTGTCCGGCGCCGTCGCCGCCGCAATGAACGACGCGCCCGGCCATCGGCTTCAGGATCGGCTCGGCGGCGGCAAACGCCTGATCCGAGCCACCGGCCATGAAGGTGAGTGTGCCGGCAGCGGCGCCGCCCGTGCCGCCGGAGACGGGTGCGTCGATCGACGGATGACCATGCTTCGCGGCAATGGCATGCGCCTTGCGCGCCGATTCGACATCGATGGTCGAGGAATCGATGAACAGCCCGCCTTTCCTGGCCTTGGGCGCGATGTCCTCATAAACCGACAGCACATGCTTGCCGGCCGGCAGCATGGTGATGACGACGTCAGCGTCCTTCACCGCCGCGACGGCGTTCGCCATGACGGTGACGCCGTGTTCCTTGGCAGTGGCTAGGTTCTCGGGCACGAGGTCGAAGCCCAGCACCGTATGACCCGCCTTTACGAGGTTGGCGGCCATGGGATTGCCCATATTACCGAGGCCGATGAAGGCGATGGTTGCCATCGTTTTCTCCCGATTTTGCGTCAGCGCCCAATCAACGAGCGCGCGATGATGACGCGCATGATCTCGTTGGTGCCTTCGAGGATCTGGTGGACGCGCAGATCCCGCACCAGCTTCTCGATGCCGTAATCGTGCAGATAGCCGTAGCCGCCGTGCAATTGCAGCGCCTGGTTGGCGATGTCGAAGCCGATATCGGTGACGAAGCGCTTGGCCATCGCGGACCATTTGCCGGCATCCGGCGCCTTGCGGTCGAGCTTGGAAGCGGCGGCGTAGAGAAAGATGCGGGCCGCCTGCAGTTCCGTTTCCATGTCGGCCAACCTGAACTGCAGCGCCTGGAATTGGTTGATCTTGGAGCCGAAGGCCTTGCGCTCGGCGGTATAGGCTAGCGCCTTGTCGAGCGCCGACTGCGCGCCGCCAAGCGAACAGGCGGCGATGTTGAGCCGGCCGCCGTCGAGCCCGGCCATGGCGATGCCGAAGCCGGCGCCTTCCGCGGCGAGCAGGTTGTCGGCCGGCACCTTGCAATCCTCGAAGATGACCTGGCGGGTCGACTGCATGTGCCAGCCCATCTTGTGCTCGTTGGCGCCGAACGAAAGGCCGGCCGCATCCTTGGGCACGACGAAGGTCGAAATGCCTTTCGGGCCATCGCCACCGGTGCGCGCCATCACAACATAGAGGTCGCTGTCGCCGGCGCCGGAGATGAACTGCTTGGCGCCGTTCAAGACATAATCGCCGCCGCTTTTCACCGCACGCGTCTTCAGTGCAGCCGCATCCGAGCCTGAGCCGGGCTCGGTCAGGCAATAGCTCGCCAGCCACTCCATAGAGGTCAGTTTCGGCAGGAAGCGCCGGCGCTGCTCGTCTGAGCCGAAGCGGTCGATCATCGAGGCCGCCATGTTGTGGATGGAAATGAAGGATGAGAAGGCCGGATCGGCGTGGGCAAGCGCCTCGAAGATCAGCACGGCATCCAGCCGCCCCAGCGCCGAGCCGCCGACATCGTCGCGCACATAGATGCCGCCAAGGCCGAGCGGCCCGGTCTCGCGGATCACATCGGCGGGGAAGTGCTTTGCCTTGTCCCAGTCGAGTGCATTGGGCGCGACGCGGTCCGCCGCGAAGGCTCGGGCCATCTCCTGGATGGCGCGCTGTTCCTCGTTGAGTTCGAATTGGCCAGTGCCCGCATCGACTGCCGCGTCCATGGCGTGCTCCCTGTCGTTCAGGCCTTCTGGCCTGTCGTTTTTGGCTTTGCGCGCCGTTCAATCTAGACCAATGATGCCGCCGCGCAACCCGGGCCGTTGAGAACCGGCTGTGCATGGAATGACGAACGGAGTTCTTGCGTGCCGACAATTTTCGATGAGTTGCTGGAGCGATTCCGCGCCTATCTCGCCGGCGCCGACAACGATCTGGTGACGGATGAAGTCGCGCGCATCGGCTGGGACATGCCTGCGCGTTCTCTCGAGCCGCATGCGCTTGGCTGCCTTAGCCATCTCGATCGCATCGCCGAGTTGGCTCCGGCCGATGCCGGGCCGTTGACGCGATTTGTTGCCGACCACCGGGACGAGTTGCGCTGGGGGCAGACCTATACCGCCGCCGATTTCGGGCAGAGTTTTGTCGACAATTACGGCTGGCTGGAAGTGTTCGGCACGCGCGGGCATTTCGTCAATGACGAGGTCGCGGCCGGCCTGCTGATCCTTGGGCCCAACATCGTCTATCCCGACCATCATCACCTCGCCGAGGAGATCTATATCCCGCTGACCGGCGACACGGAGTGGCGGATGGGCGAAGGGAACTTTCATACGCGCGACGCCGGCGAGGTCATTCACCACGCGTCCAATGTCAGCCATGCCATGCGCACGGGCAAGGAACCGCTGATGGCGCTCTATCTCTGGCGCGGCGGGCCGCTGGCACAGAAATCGACCATTGGCTCAGGGGGCAGGGGCTGATGGCGAAAGCGATCATGCTGCAGGGCACCGGCTCGGATGTCGGCAAGACCGTGCTGGTGGCGGGGCTTTGCCGCGTTGCGAAGAATCGCGGGCTGAAGGTTAGGCCATTCAAGCCGCAGAACATGTCGAACAATGCTGCCGTTGCCAATATTTCGGGCGACGCCACAACCGGCGAAGGCGAGATCGGCCGCGGGCAATGGCTTCAGGCGCTGGCCTGTGGGGTGAGGCCGACCGTCCATATGAACCCGGTGCTGCTCAAGCCGCAGAGCGATATCGGCTCGCAAGTGGTGGTGCAGGGCAAAGTCTATGGCGAGGCGCGGGCGCGCGACTACCAGGCGATGAAAGCCGGGCTGATGGACGCGGTGCTGGATTCGTGGGCGAAGGTCGGCGCGGGCGCGGACCTGGTCGTCGTCGAGGGCGCGGGCTCGCCCGCCGAAATCAATCTCAGGAGCCGCGACATCGCCAATATGGGCTTTGCCACGTGCGCCAATGTGCCGGTGATCTTGGTCGGCGACATCGACCGCGGCGGCGTGATTGCGTCCGTGGCCGGCACGCATCTGATCCTGCCGGAGGAAGACCGGCGCATGATCGCCGGCTATCTCATCAATAAGTTCCGCGGCGATATCTCGTTGTTCGACGACGGGATCAGCGCGATCGAAAAATTCACCGGCTGGCGCTGCTTCGGCGTCGTGCCGTGGCTGAAGGCGGCCGGGCGGCTGCCGTCCGAGGATTCGGTGGTGCTCGAACGCCTCGCTTCCGGCGAGAAGCGGGCGCTGAAGGTGGCGGTGCCGATGCTGGCGCGCATCGCCAATTTCGACGATCTCGATCCGCTGAAAGCCGAGCCGCAGGTCGAGGTGGTGTTCGTGCCGCCGGGCAAGAAGCTGCCGGAAGATGCCGGGTTGGTGGTCATCCCCGGCTCCAAATCGACGATCGGCGATCTCCTGAAATTCCGCGAGAACGGCTGGGATCGCGATCTTCTCGCCCATCGCAAGCGCGGCGGCCATGTCGTCGGCATCTGCGGCGGCTATCAGATGCTCGGCCGCATGGTGCGCGATCCCGACGGCATCGAAGGCAGCGTCACTGAGGCCGAAGGTCTTGGCCTGCTCGACATCGAAACGGTGATGGAGCCTGAGAAGACTGTGCGCAATTCAAGCGCGCAGTCAGTGCAGTTCGGCCTGCCGCTCGAAGGCTACGAGATCCATCTCGGCCGCACCACCGGCCCGGACACGGCGCGGCCCTCGACGATCCTCAACGGCGTCGAGGACGGCGCGGTCTCCGCGGACGGCAAGGTGATTGGCACCTATCTGCACGGACTGTTTTCCGCCGACGCTTTTCGCGCCGCATACCTGGAGGGCCTTGGCGTCAGGGGAGGCGGTATCGACTATCGCGCGGATGTCGAGAAGGCGCTGGACGAGGTCGCGGCCGAGCTGGAGAGGCATCTCGACTGCGACGCGATTTTTGCCATCGCGCGCTAGATAGCTCTATCGAACCCACAGGGTTTGTGATTGGCGAAAACGCCCCTCGGGTCGTCATCCACGGGCGGAGCAAGGAGCGAAGCGACGCAGCGCAGACCCGAGGATCCATTCCGTGACGTCAAGGCGTTTGCAACAGGGCAGAATTCTGCTCCGCTGCACCCCTCGCGTGAGGTAACGGAATGGATCCTCGGGTCTGCGCGTCCGCTTCGCCCGTGGATGACGAAGCTGGCAGATCGCGGCCAATCTCCAGCGTCGCTGATGGCCTCACGCCTTCTCCTCCACCTTCGGCCAATAGGTGCCGAAGGACCAGACATTGCCTTCCGGGTCGAGGCAGATGAACTCGCGGCTGCCATAGTCGCGGTCGACCACTTCCTGGATGATTTTCGCGCCGGCCTTCTTGGCACGCGCATAGGCGGCGTCGGCGTCATCGACGGCGATGTAGATCGACTTGCCGCCGCCGCCGGGCTCGCCGACCATCTTGCCGTAATCGTCGTCGCGCGCCGTACCAGCATGATCATTGAGGACCCGAAGGTGAGCTCGGCATGGTGGACAATGTCGCCCTCGCCATAGCGGGCGCGCAGTTCGAAGCCGAAGGCCTCGCTGAGCCAGTCGATCATCTTGGCGGCGTTCCTGTAGCGCAGAGCCGGGTATAGACGGGGTGCTTCGTTTGCTGTCGGCATGACAATCTCCCTGGTCGGTTGATGAATGCCAGTCTGTGCAAAGGCGGTCTCGGCGTCTTGAAGAAATGTTACCTGGGTCAGGCCTACATCGACGCCGCGAGACCGGTCGGCGTTTCGCCGGCCAACTGACGGAACTCGCGCACCAGATGCGCCTGGTCGGCGTAGCCGCAATCGGCGGCGATGCCGGCCCAGTCATCGTCCTGCCGCTTCGACAGGGACAGCGCGCGATTGAAGCGTACGATGCGCGACAATGTCTTCGGGCCGATGCCGATCGCGTCGGTGAATCTCGCCGCCAGATGCTTGCGGCTCCAGCCGATCTCGCCGGCGAGCGTCGAAATGCGGGTGCGGCCGCCTGACGCAATGACCGCCCTGTAGGCCCAGGCGATTTCCGGTGAAAGCGCATTCGCCTCGACAAGGCGGCTGGTAATGAATCCCTCGGCAATGTCGAAGCGCGCGTTCCAATCCGATGCCTCGCCGAGCCGTTCGCGCAATGCGATGCCGTCAAAGCCCAGCGCATCGTCCAACCCGACTATGCGATCGCGCAACTCGCTCATCGGCAGGCCGAAGAACTGCCTGGCGCCAAGCGGGGTGAAATTGACCTGAACGCAGCAGGCGCCGCCAAAGGATTCGATCATGACCGGCCCGGCATAGAGGCCGGCGGCGAAGCTGGCGTAGCGATCGTTGTCGCCCGGGCTGTGGCCGAGCCCGATGGCGAAGGCTTCGGCGAAGCTGATCACCAGCGGCACGGTCAGCGAAGCATATTCGACGATGCGGAAATGGCCGGGACAGGTCTCGCGATAGCCGCAGATATCCGTGACGACGCCCGCAAGCGAGGCGGCGGGCTTGCGCCGCACCATCTCGAAATGGAGGGCGGGAGAGCGATTATCCTGGCGATGGCGCTCTGGCTCGTCGGACATGATCCGAGCCTAGCAGAACACCCCTTCGAAAATCAAAAGCGCCCGGCAGGGCCGGGCGCTCCGAGTTGCCTGAGAATGCTGTGCTCAGGTGCCGCGCATCAAACAGCCGGCGGCGAGCACGATGTAGGCGATAAGCATGATCCAAACGGACGCAAGCGGAATGAATGCGAGAACGCCAAGCGCGGCGAGAAGGCCGATGACGGCGATAACCAACGAAATAATGAACACGATCTGGGTGGGCGCACTGAGATTCATGTCTGGTCCCTCCAACATGATTCGCAACACCAGAACTCTACCAGCAGGAGGCCTCACACACCAAACAGTTGGCGTAAGGGATTGGCGGGGTCGGCCAAGAGCTTGATCGCGAGCGCCACGCACACGACCACCAGCAGCGGCTTGATCAGCTTCGCGCCGGTGCGGATAGCCAGGCTTGCGCCGACACGGGCGCCGATGAACTGCGCCACGCCCATCATCAGGCCGATCTTCCAGTCGATGACTCCGACGGCGGCGAAAACGACGAAGCCGCCGATGTTGGACGCGAAATTGAGCAGCTTGGTGTGCGCCGTCGCCTTGAGCACGCCGTAGCCGGCAAGGGTGACGAAGGCGAGCATGTAGAAGGAGCCGGCGCCAGGACCGAAGAGCCCGTCATAGAAGCCGATCAGCGGCGGGATGATCAGCCCGAACAGGAAAGGCGACAGCCGCTCGGCGCGGTCGACGTCGCCCATGTTCGGCTTCAGCGCGAAATAGAGCGCGATGGCGATCAGCAGCAGCGGCAGCAGGGCGCGCAGGAAATCGCCCGGCACGACGGTCGCCAAAAGCGCCCCGACCGCGCCGCCGGCAAGCGCCAGCGCGGCGGACGGCAGCTGGCGGCGCAGGTCGACCTGGCCGTTGGCGGCATAATGAATGGTCGCCGAGCCGGAACCGAACATGCCTTGCAATTTGTTCGTGCCGAGTGCTGCGACCGGCGAAAAACCGGCAAGCAGCAGCGCCGGGATCGTGATCAGCCCGCCGCCGCCGGCAATCGAGTCGACGAAGCCCGCGGCAAAGGCGGCGGCAATGAGGATGAGGACGGTCTGCAGGGTAAGGTCGATCATCGGGCTGGAGTGAGGCGAGGAGGGAGCCGCAGCTTCCATCACGCTCGCCCCGTTTGCGCAAGAGCGATTCCAAGCTAACAATCAGATCAGACTCGCAAAGGGAGCTTGGTGGCGATGGCGCTGCTCGACCAGATACGTTCGATCTTCGACGGTGACCCGGGTGTGCGCAAGGTGGCGGACGACCCTGTGCTGTCGGCGGAATTGCTGATGCTGTTCCGCATGATCCTGGCCGACGGCTCGGTCTCGGAGAGCGAGATGGTCGTCTTCCGGCATATCTGCAAGGAAGCCTTCGGCATTCCGGAGGCCAGCATCGACAGTGTCATCGAATATCTCAACGATTATGGCTACGAGACCAACGGCTCGCAGGCGATCGCGCTGTTCCGCGACCTCGATGTCGAGCGCCGGAAGCTGCTTGCGCGCCACATGGCTGAGATCGCCAAAGCCGATTCCAAGCTGGCGGAGAGCGAGGTGAAGCTTCTGCGTCGCACGCTCGACCTGCTCGACATCAGCCCCGTCGATTTGGTGAAGCCGTAAGAGTAAGCAAACTGTTCGCTGGCGCTGGGAGCGTTTGAATGGCCTTTGCCGACAGCTATCTTGGGCAATTGCGGGCGTTGATTGGGAACCGTTTGGTGCTCATGCCAGGCGCACGCATCGTCATCGAGCACGCCGACGGACGCATCCTGCTGCAGAAGCGAACCGATTTCGGCTTGTGGGGTCTGCCTGGCGGCAATGCCGAGGAAGGCGAAGGCTTGGAAGCGGTGGTGATCAGGGAGGTCGTCGAGGAAACCGGGTTGATCGTCAGCGATATCGAACCGTTCGGGTTCGGCTGCGATCCACAATATGAAACCTTCCAGTTTCCGAATGGCGATCGCACCCAGTTTTTCGCGCTGGTGTTTTACACGCGTTCCTTTGAAGGCGAGCCGGCCGTCACAGATGACGAAAGCACAGCGGTCGGCTGGTTTGCGCCCGACCGCTTACCCGAAATGCTGCCCAACATGGCACGCAGCGTAGAGGCTTATCTCCGGTTCAAGGTCTCTGGAAAATTCCAGATGATATGAGAGGCTAGCCCTGTTCCTGCAACCGCCGAGCGATGGCCCGATGCAGGTCAGGGGCAGCGGCAACAAGCGCTTGCGCCGCTTCCGAGCGCGGATGGTCGAGCACATCGGCGGCGCGGCCGCGCTCGACGATCTTGCCTTCATGCATGACCAGCACCTCGTCCGCCATGGCGCGGGCGACCGTCAGGTCATGGGTGATGAAGAGATAGGCGATGCCGAGCTTCTGGTTGAGCTCGGCGAAAAGGTCAAGGATCTGGGCGCGGATCGAGACGTCCAGCGCCGATACCGGCTCGTCGGCCACTACCAGCTTCGGACGGGTGATGATGGCGCGGGCGATCGACAGGCGCTGGCGCTGGCCGCCGGAGAATTCATGCGGGTATTTGTCCATGTCGCGCTGGCTAAGGCCGACTTCATGCAGCGCATGCGCGACCATCTCGCGGCGCTCGGCCTTTGCCGGCTGCTTTTCCAGAAGATGCAGCGGCTCGGCCACCAGCTTCTCGACCTTCTGGCGCGGGTCGAAGGAGCCGTAAGGATCCTGGAACACCACCTGCATGTCGCGCCGGGCCGGCTTTAGCGCCCGTTCCGGCTTGCCGGTGATGGGCTCGCCGCGAAAGCGGATCGTGCCCGCCGTCGGCTTGTCCAAGGCGAGGATCATGCGGGCAAGCGTGGACTTGCCGCAGCCCGAGCGGCCGACGAGCGCCACCGATTGCGCGGGCTCGATGGTAAGCGAGACATCGTCGACGGCGCGGATCGGTTGCGCCGGCCGGAACAGCGATTTGCGCCGCCCCGGATAGTCCCGGCCGACGCCCTCCACTTCGAGCAAGGGTTTTGCCGATCCGGCAAGGTGCGGTTTCGGGCGCGCCGGCATATGCATCGAGGCCAGCGCCAGCTCGCGCGTATAGGGATGCTGTTGCTCCGACAAGGTCCGGGCGGTGTCGCCGGCTTCCATCACTTCGCCGTTGCGCAGGATGGTCAGGCGATCGGCCATCTCAGTCACCACGGCGAGGTCGTGCGAGATGAGCAGCAACCCCATGCGGTTCTCGCTGACCAGGTCGCGCAAAAGATCGAGGATTCGTGCCTGCAGCACCACGTCGAGCGCCGTCGTCGGCTCGTCGGCGATCAGCAGCTTCGGTTTCAGCGCGCAGGCGATGGCGATGACGACGCGCTGGCGCTGACCGCCGGACAGTTCGTGCGGGTAGCGCGACAGCGGGAATTTGGCCTCGGGCAGGCCGACGCGGTCGAGGGTTTTTCGCGCGCGTTCCTCCGCTTCGGCGCGGCCCGCTTTGGTGTGCCAGCGTATGCCTTCAGCGACCTGCTCGCCGATGGTCTTGACCGGGTTGAGCGCCGTCATCGGCTCCTGAAAGACCATGCCGATATCGTCGCCGCGCAAGGCGCACATCTGGTCCTCGGTGGCAGCGAGGATGTCGATGCCGTCGAAGGCGACGCGGCCCTCGGCGCGGGCCAGATGCGGCAGCAGCCGCATGATTGTCAGCGCCGTCATCGACTTGCCGGAGCCGGATTCGCCGACCAGGCCGACGACCTCGCCCGGCGCGATTGTCAGCTCGACGCCTTTCAGGATCGGCGTATCGCCGATCGAAAGCGACAGGTTTTCGATCTCGAGCAGGTTCATCTACGCCGCCGCGATTTCGGATCGAGGATGTCGGCAATGCCGTCGCCGAGCAGGTTCAGCCCAAGCACGGTGATCACGATCGCCATGCCGGGGAAGATCGCCATCCAGGGCGCGGTCACCATGCGCGTCTGCGCGTCAAACAGCATGCGGCCCCAGCTCGGCATCGGCGGCTGGGCGCCGAGGCCGACATAGGAAAGCCCGGCTTCGGCGAGGATGCCCAGCGCGAACTGGATCGTGCCCTGGACCAGCAGCAGCGTCGCGATGTTGGGCAGGATGTGCTCGACGGTGATCTGCGTCATGCCCTTGCCGGCGGCGCGCGCGGCAAGGATGAATTCGCGGGGCCAGATGGCCAGCGCGCCCGCGCGGGCGACACGCGCGAAGACAGGGATGTTGAAGATGCCGATGGCGATGATGGCGTTGACGGCGCCCGGGCCGAAGATCGCGGTGATCATGATTGCCGAAAGCAGCGCCGGAAAGGCGAAGACCAGATCGTTGAGGCGCATCAGCGCCTCGTCGACTATCCCGCCGCGCGCCGCGGCGACGGCGCCGAGCGGCACTCCGAAGCCCATGCCGATGCCGACCGCGACCAACGCCACCGCAATCGAGTTGCGGGCGCCGACCATGATCATCGACAGGATGTCGCGGCCGAAATGGTCGGTGCCGAACCAGTGCGCCCAGGAGGGCGCCTGCGTCTTGTCGGCGATCACCAGCCTGGTGACGTCGTAAGGCGTCCAGGCAAAGGAGAGGAGCGCGACGGCCACAACCAGCAGCGTGATGATCAAGCCGATCAGGAAGGAGCGGTTGCCGAAGGCCTTGGCCAGCACGCCGGCGATGGTTTCTTCGGGCAGGTCGATGCGCATGGTCATTGCCGGCCTCTCGAGCGGTTCCGCGTTTCGCGGAATCGCTGAACCGCTCTCAGTATTTGTTTTGGCGCAATTCCGGACGGAAAACCGCTACGCACTTTTCCTGGAATTGCTCTTAGGCGCGGATCGACGATAGCGTAGGAGAAATCGACGAGGAGATTGATCAGGATCACCGCGGCGACCAGCAGCATGACGATGCTCTCGACCACGATCAGGTCGCGCTGGGTGATCGCCTGGAAGATCAGCCGGCCGAGGCCTGGCAAGTAGAAGACATTCTCGATGATGATGGTGCCGGCAAGCAGGAAGGCGAATTGCAGGCCGAGGATGGTGAGCACCGGGATCATGGCGTTGCGCAACGCATGGCGCCACAGCACGGCACGATAGGGCAGGCCCTTGGCGCGCGCGGTGCGGATATAGTCCTCGTTGAGCACCTCGATCAGCGCCGAGCGGGCGACGCGTCCGAGGATCGCCGCCTGCGGCAGCGCGAGCGCGATGGCGGGCAACAGCAGGGATTTCAGCGCCGTCCAGATGCCGGCGCTCCAGCCTGGGAAACCGCCGGCCGGCACCAGCCGCAGCCATACGGCAAACAGATAGATCAGCATCAGAGCGAACCAGAAATTCGGCACGGCGACGCCGAGCTGGGCCGCGCCCATGACGAGCGTGTCGCCCGCGCGGCCCTGGCGGCTGGCGGAGAACACGCCGACCGGAATGGCGATGATGGTCGAGAGCGCCAGCGCGATCAGCGCCAGCGGCAGGGAGACGACGACGCGTTCGCGCACCAGGTCGATGACGGGCACCGAATAGGTGTAGGAGCGGCCGAAATCGAGGCTGAGCAAGCCTGCCGCCCAGTGGAGATAGCGCAGCACCAGCGGCGCGTTCAGCCCCATCTGGTTGCGCAGCACCTCGACCTGATCGGCGCTGGCATTGAGGCCCAGCATCAGGCGCGCCGGGTCGCCGGGCAGGATCTCCATGACCGCGAACACCACGATCGAGGCCAGCACCAGGGTGAGGGCGGCGATAATGATGCGTTTCAGGAGATAGGCGGTCATGGGAGGCGATCGGGCGATCGCGCCGGCCTCAATCCGTCCACTTCACCTTGGTGAGATCGTCCGCCTCGATCGGCCAGTTCGTCCACATGCCCTGCAGCTTGGCGTCCCAGACGCCGATCTTGGGCAGCTCGAACAGGTAGACGGCGGGCACGTCGTGCGCGAGAATCTTCTGCGCCTCGCCCAGCAGCTCCAGCCTCTTGTCCTTGTCGACCGTGGTGCCGAGCTCCTTGATGACATCGTTGAACTTCGGGTTGTCATACTGGAAATAGTAGCCGGGCCGCGAATAGATATCGATGTCGTTTGGCTCGACATGGGAAACAATCGTCAGGTCGTAGTCCTTGTTGGTGAAGACCTGGCTCAGCCACTCCGCCCATTCGACCGGAATGATCTGCAGATTGACCCCGATGTCCTTCAGTTGGGACTGAATCACCTGGCCGCCGTCGCGTGCGTAGGGTACGGGCGGCAGCTTGATCGTGGCCGAAAAGCCGTTCTCCAGCCCCGCTTCCTTCAGATACGCCTTGGCCTTGGCGATGTCGTGCGGATAGACGCCGGTGAGATCGACATAGCCCGCATCGCCTGGCGAGAAATGAGAGCCGATCGGCTTTCCAAGACCGTTCGAGGCCGCGGCGATGATGGCGCTGCGATCGATCGCGGAGGCGAGCGCCTGCCGCACCGCAAGCTTGTCGAAGGGCGGCTTCTTGTTGTTGATCGACAGGATCGTCTCGCCCTCGGTCGAGCCGATCACGACGCTGAAGCGCGGATCGGACTGAAGTTGCTCGAGCGCGTCTTGTGCGGGCATGTTGGCGAAAGCCTGGATGTCGCCCGAGAGCAATGCGGGGACAGCCGCGGCCGCGTCGGGCACGATACGGAACGTCGCCTTGTCGAGCGCGGCGGGCGTACCCCAGTAGTCCGGATTCTTGACCAGCGTGATCTCGGAACCCTTGGCCCAATGATCGAGCTTGAACGGACCGGTGCCGATCGGCTTGTCCTTGTTGCCGTCGGCCGATGCCTTCGCCACGATTACCGCCGCAACCTGGCCCATGTCGCTGAGGAAACTGCCCTGCGGTCCATCGAGACTGACCTTGACGGTCGCCGGATCGACCGCCGTGACATCGGTGATGTGGGCAAAGAGCTGCTTTTGCGGATTGAGCGAATCCTTGGCGCGCGCCCGGTCCAGCGAGAACTTCACGTCGTCGGCGCTGAAGGCCGAGCCATCGTGGAACTTCACGCCCGAATGCAGCTTGAACGTGTAGACCTTGCCGTCGTCAGAGACGGCCCAGCTCTCGGCGAGACCTGACTGAACCTGGCCGTTGTCGTCAATGCGTGTCAGCCCTTCAAAGACGTTGGCATAGGTGACTTCGCCGATGGCCGCGGCCGCACCGGCGGTCGGATCGAGATGCGGCGGCTCAAGCACAATGCCGAGCATGAGGTCGGTGCGTGCGGCAAAGGCCGACGTGGCGGCGGCAAGCGACAGCACAGCCGCGGCCAGGATGGTCTTCCACAATTTCATCGCTGAACTCCCATTTGCTCAAAATGCGCTCAAGCTGGCGGATAGAAGCGTGATTTGGCCTGCGAGTAAATTGCGTTTCGTGCTGCCGGGCGGCGCCAGGCAGAATGTTTTTGCGGATCAGCCGGTTGTACCGCGCAAGAGCACATTGAGGCCGATAGCCATCACCTTGGCCGATTCCAACATGTCGGCGATGCCGACCCATTCGTCCGGCCGGTGGGCGAGGTCGAGAATGCCCGGGCCATAAGCGATGCAGTCATAGAGGTGGCCGATGCGCGCGACATGCTTCTGGTCGTAGGTGCCGGGCGAGATCACATAATCCGGTTCGCGGTCGAAGACCTCCATGATGCCCTTCGCGACGGCCTTCACCACCGGCGCGTCGCGCTCCGTCATCAGCGGCAGCACCTCCATCAGATCGCGGATCTCGTAGTCGAATTTCTCGCGCTCGCGTTTCAGCCGTTCGAGGATGCCGGTGACTTCGCCTTTGACGGAGGCGATGTCTTCTTCGAGCAGAAAACGCCGGTCGATGGTGAGCCGGCACCAATCGGGCACGTTGGGCGAGGGGAGCCCCGGCCGGAAATCCTCGGTCTGGCCGCCATGAATGGAATTGATGTTCATGGTCGAGCGCCTGGCGCCTTCCGGAACCACCGGCATGCGCGTCATCTTGCGGTCGAGGGCCGGAAACAGCTCGTCCTCGAAGGCCTGCAGGACGGCGCCCATATGGCGCACCGCATTGTCGCCGAGGAAAGGCATCGAGCCATGCGCAATCTCGCCCTTGGTCTCGATCTCGGCCCACCACACGCCCCGATGGCCAAGGCAGATGCGATCCTTGTTCAGCGGCTCGGGGATGATGACGTGGTCGACTTTCGGCTTCGAGAAATAGCCGAGCCTCGCCAGATGGGCGACGCCGCCGAAACCGCCCGATTCCTCGTCCGCCGTGCCCGATATCTCGATGGCGCCGGGAAAATCGGGATAGGCTTCCACGAAGGCTTCGACGGCGATGACGGAGGCAGCCAGGCCGCCCTTCATGTCGCAGGCACCGCGGCCATAGACCTTGCCGTCCTTCACCACGCCGGCGAAGGGATCGACGGTCCAGCCGTCGCCGGCCTCGACCACGTCGATGTGCGAGTTGAAATGCACGCAGGGGCCGGGCGAGCGGCCCTCGAAACGGGCAACGACGTTGACGCGCGGGTAGCGGTCGCTGTCGCCTGGCGCGCCTTCGGCACGAATAAACTCGGTCTCGAAGCCGAGTTTCTTCAGGCGCGCGCCGAGAAACTCGGCGCATGGCCGGTAGGCTTCGCCCGGCGGGTTTACGGTCGGAAAGCGGATCAGGTCGGCGGTCAGCGCAACGAGGTCGTCGGCCCGATCCTCGACCGCCTTGAGAAGTCGTTCATTCATCCGGCGGATTGAAGAAGGAACGCAGCACTTTTGCAAGCGACGAGTCGCTCATTGCCACACAACGACCGAAGCATGGACCAACGCCTCGCCTAAACTTCAGAGGGTGCGTGGTGCGGCAGCAACTATACCGCGAAAATCGTTCAAATTCACCGCGTTGCATTGGCGGATTCGTCAAGGAGTGTGTGGTACTTAACGCATCTGCCGGCGAAAAGATGGAAGAACCGCGCGAACGGCAGGGGGCAATCAAAGGGGTTTGATCGCATGAAAAAGTTCGTTCTCATGGCAACCGTGCTGGCAACCGCGTTGTTCGGCATGTCCATCGCAAGCCGGGCGGCTGCGCTGGTGGCCAATATCGACGTCTCGTCGCAGACCATGACCGTCAGCAAATACGGCCAGGTGGTTTATCGCTGGAGCGTGTCGACCGCGCGCAAGGGCTATTTCACGCCGCGCGGCAGCTACCGGCCGCAATGGACTGCCCGGATGTGGTATTCGCGCAAGTATGACAACTCGCCGATGCCCTATTCGGTGTTCTTCCACGGCGGCTACGCCATTCACGGCACCGGGTCGGTGAGAAATCTCGGACGACCGGCATCGCATGGCTGCGTGCGCCTGCATCCGGCTAACGCCGCGGCCTTTTATTCGATGGTCAAGGAAGTCGGCTTCGGCAACACGCGGATTGTCGTGACCAACTGACCTAAAGGCCGACCGTCGCCTGCGACTGTCCGCGCTTACGGCGGCGGCCGCTGATTTCCCAGCGTTTGTGGAACCACATCCACTGGCCGGGGTCCTCGCGCACCCAGCGCTCGACCACATCGGTGAGCAGCTGGGTGGTGGCGCTGACATCGACGCTACCGCCTTCGGTGCGCGGCAAGGTCAGCCTGTCCTCGAT
Source organism: Mesorhizobium sp. CA5 (assembly GCF_020165105.1). NCBI lineage: Bacteria > Pseudomonadati > Pseudomonadota > Alphaproteobacteria > Hyphomicrobiales > Phyllobacteriaceae > Mesorhizobium > Mesorhizobium sp. CA5. The sequence continues at coordinate 22,591 of NZ_JAIUHJ010000023.1, forward strand.
TTCCAGGCGGAAGCGGTTGCCCGGCAGCCTGACGCAGCGGGCGGGGTAGACACCGCAGTCATAGTGGCGGGCGAGCATGCCGAGCATCGGGTTGCTCTGGCATGGGCGGCCGAAGAAGGTCGTATCCACGCCGCCCGAGAATTTCTGATCGACCAGCACGCCGATATTGCCGCCCTTTTCGAGGATGGCGGCAAGGGCGAAGGACGCGCCAGCGGCGGAGGGCAGCAGGGCGCCCATCGAGGAGCGGCGCGTCGAGTGGATGTAGTCGGCGAGATAGGGGTTGTTCGGCGGGCGAAACAGCGCCGTGATGTTCATGCCGAAGGTGGCCGCGGCCACCGGCAGCAACTCGAAATTGCCGAGATGGCCGGTGAACAGGATATGCGGCTTCTTCTCGCCGGCGATCTCGTGAAAATGCTCGACGCCGCCTACCTCGACCCGGCCCGGCTCCGAAGCGTTCGGATCGAAGTCGAACAGCGCGTCGAGGAAGATGTATTCGGCGGCAAGGCGGGCCATGTTGCCCCACATGTCGCGCGCGATGGCTTCGATCTCGGCGTCGCTCTTTTGCGGATAGGCAAGGCGCAGATTGTTGACCGCAACGCGGTGGCGCCCGACCATCGGGCCGATGCGGCGGGCGACACGGTCGGCGAAGTTGAGCGCGCTGTCCGGCGGCAACAGGCGCAGCAGCGAGAGCAACACGATGGCGAGCTTGGCGACCAGCCAATGCTCCAGCTGGCGCAGCCGTCGGCCGTAGCGGAACATGAAGTCCCGGCGGGCTTTCCTGAACACCTTGCCGACCATCCTGTCTTAGGAAACGCGTAGGATGATCTTGCCGAAGACGTCGCGGCCTTCCATGCGCTTCAGCGCGGCGTCGATGTCGTCGAAGCCGACTTCGGTATCGATGACCGGCGCAACGAGGCCGGCCGCCATCTTCTGCATGGCGTTGGCCATGTTCTCCATGCGGCAGCCGAAGGAGCCGAGCAGCTTCAGCTGCTGCTGGAAGAGCTGCATCAGGTTGACCTGCGTCGACACGCCCGAGGTCGAGCCGCAGGTGACGAGGCGACCGCCACGCTTCAAGCACAGCATGGAACCGGCGAAGGTGTCGGCGCCGACATGCTCGAACACCACATCGACACCCTTCTTCCTGGTCAGCTTGCGCACAACGCCTTCGAAACGGTCCTCGCGGTAGTTGATGACATGGTCGGCACCAAGCGCCTTGGCCTTGTCGATCTTGTTGTTCGAGCCGACCGTGGTGATGACAGTGCAGCCCATCTTCTTTGCGAGCTGGATGGCAGCGGAGCCGATTCCGGAGCCGCCGGCATGGACGAGGATGGTTTCGCCTGGTTCCAGCCTGGCGTTGTCGAACAGCATGTGCTCGACCGTGCCGAAGGTGACAGGCGCGACCGCCGCGCCGATCTCGGTGACGCCGGGAGGCGCGGGCACCAGAAGACGCGCCGGCAGGTTGATCTTTTCCTGGGCAAAGCCGTCGAGATGGAAGCCATGCACGCCGGAAACATGCTCGCAGAGATTATCGCGGCCTTCGCGGCAGGCGCGGCAAAGCCCGCAGGTGCGCGCGCCGTAGATCGACACCAATTGTCCCGGCAGCAGGTTGGAGACGCCGGGGCCGACCGCCTCGACCTCGCCGGCGGCCTCGGCGCCGACGACCAGCGGCAGCTTGCGCTTGGCAAACGCCATGCCGCGCCAACCCCAGACGTCGATATGGTTGAGCGCCACCGCCTTGATGCGGAGCGTCACTTCGCCCAGCGAAGGCGGCGGGGGAGGCGGCAGGTCCACCGTTTCAAGGCGGCGGTCCTCGATAAGTTGCAATGCGCGCATGTGGCCTGTCGGGTCTGTAAGAGCGGAAAAGTCCGCTTAGACCGGTTCCCGCGCCATGACAAGGCAGGTGTTCTGGCCGCCGAAGCCGAAGGAATTCGACAAAACCGTGCCCACTTCGGCATTGCGCTTCTTGTTCGGCACGACGTCGAGCACGATGGCCGGATCTGGATTGTCGTAATTGATCGTCGGCGGGATGACGCTTTCGCGCATGGTCATCAGCGAGAAGGCGGCCTCCACCGCGCCGGCGGCCGACAGGGTGTGGCCGATCATCGACTTGTTCGACGAGATCGGCATCGAGCCGATGCGCTCGCCGAAGACGGTGGACAGCGACAGGTGCTCCATCTTGTCGTTCTCGGGCGTCGAGGTGCCGTGCGCATTGACGTAGTCGATCTCGTCTTCCCCGAGGCCCGCATCGGCAAGAGCGGCGCGCACCGCCGCGATCGCAGGCGAGCCGTCGGGCTTGGAGCGGGTGCGGTGAAAATCGTCGGCCTTCTCGCCGCAGCCGCGCATGATGCCGAGGATTGTCGCGCCCCGCGCAAGGGCGCCTTCCAGCGATTCCAGCACCAGCGCGCCGGAGCCTTCAGCCAGCACGAAGCCGTCGCGATCCTTGGAGAAGGGCTTTGAGGCCTTTTCGGGGATATCATTGTGGGTGGAAAGGGCCGAGAGCAGCGAGAAGCGGATCAGCGCTTCGGCGGTGGCCGAGCCGTCGGCGCCGATCGACAGCGCCTTGTCACACTCGCCGCGCCGGATCGCCTCGACCCCGAGCTGGATGGCGGTGGCGCCCGAGGCGCAGGCGGTCGACAGCGTGATCGGCAGACCACGCGTGCCGAAGCGGTCGGCCAGGCGATCGGCGATCGAGCCGAACTGCGTGGTCTCGAACACATCCAGCTCCTTCAGCCCGCGCGCCACGCGCAGCAACCTTTCGGCACCGGCGTCCTGCTTGTCGGAATTATAGAGCGAGAAGCGGTCGATCCAGTCGAGCTCGACCGGCGGCGAGGCCAGGAACAGCGGGCCGCCGAAATCGCCGGACTCCAAACCAGCTTCCGAGACGGCCTCCTGGGCCGCCGTCTCGGCCAGTTCGTAGGTGAGGTGGCTGGCGCCCTTCGAGCTCGAGGGCAGGAAGTCGACCATGCCGGAAATGCGGGTGTTGAGGTGGTCGACCGGAAAGCGGGTGATCGGATGGATGCCGGATCTGCCCGAGGTCAGCGCCGCCCAATTGTCGGCCTTGCCGACGCCGAGCGAGGTCACCACGCCGATGCCGGTAACGGCGACGATAGGCCTGCCCATGTGGTCGCGAAGATTGGCCATGCTTTGTCTGCCTCGTTATCGAGCGATTCCAGGAAAGGTGTGTAGCGGTTTTCCGCCCGGGAATTGCGAAAAACCGATCTAAGCGGCTTTAACCAGCCCCAGGCCCTCGAATTGGTGATAGCCGATCGCGGTTGCAAGAACGGAATTGGGGGCGCCTTCAAATGAGCGCTCCATCGTGGCATCGAAGGCAGGATAACCGGCCCCGCGGTCGACAGCCATTGCCGCGAGCGCAACCGCAAAGGGGAATTGAGCCTCCTTCATATGGCCGGTCAGCGTCGAGAAGGCGCGCACGGCCAAAGCCGAATTGGCATCGAGAACGGCCTTCTCAGCCGCCGTCGCGGCGTGGGCGCCGGAGGCGGCGGAAATCGTGAGCAGATCCCCGTCGGGAAGGGCAGCCTGCTTCAGCAGCGCAGCAATCTCTGAATTCAACTCGCCTTGCCGGCGCCTGGCGCGGCCGGAGACGACGGGGCCAAGCTCGGCGTAGATCTTGCGGCCGCGGTTTTTTGCGTGCTCGCGCTGCTCGAGCACCAGGAATGCGCCGCCGGACCCCGTCACCACACCGCCGCCTTCTAAGCCCTGGCGTTGCCAGACCGGCTTCCATGGGCCGCGATGCAGGTAGCCGGCAAGCTCATAGCCGAGCAGCATGTCGGAATGCTCGGTCTGGAAGGCGCCGCCGACCAGAACATGGGTCGACTGTCCCGAGCGGATGCGCGCGGCCGCCGTCTCGACGGCCGAGACGCCGGCGCCTTCCTCGCCCATGAAGGTGCGCGACGAACCGGTGACCTTGTGGACGATCGAGATGTTGCCGGCGAGCAGGTTGGAGAGCTGGGCGAGGAACAAAGTCGGCCGCAGTTCCGTCGTCAGCTTCTCGTTGAGCAGCACGTCGCGGTCGTTGCGGCTTTCGGAGGCTGCAAGGATCGCGGCATCGACGGCTTCGTCGCGTTCGCCGCCGCCGGCCGCCACCACCATGTCCATGGTGGTGCAAAGCTCGTCATTGCCCTTGATGCCGGCATCGTCGAGCGCCAGGCCGGCGGTATAGGTGCCGAGACGCTGCCAGGTTTCCATCTGACGCTGGTCGCCGCGCTTGGCGATCTGCAGGTTCCAGTCGATCTCGGGCAGGGGATGGATGGTGTAGGGCGCGAAGCGCTCTGCCTCGAGCACCGGCTCAAGGCCCGGTCGGGTGAGCTTCTGCCAATGCGCATCAGGACCCTCTCCAAGCGAAGAGACCAGGCCGATGCCGGTGATGACGACGTCGTGAGAACTCATGGGCGGCTGTTGTGGGTCAGCTGGCGGGGCGCGTCAAGACCGCGCCCGAGCCGGCTCAGGCGGCCTTGGCCGCGACCAGCGCGTCGATCTTGGCGCACAGGTTCTTCATGACGAAGTAGTCGTCGGTCGAGGCCTTGCCGTCATTGACCTCCTGCGTCCACTTCTCGAGCGGCACCTTGATGCCGAATTCCTTGTCGATGGCAAAGACGATGTCGAGGAAATCGAGGCTGTCGATGCCGAGATCGTCGATCGTGTGGCTCTCGGGCGTGATGGTGTCGATATCGATCTCGCTGGTGTCGGCAATAATCTTGGCGACTTTCTCGAACGTGGTGGACAAGGGCTCTTCCTTCGGTTGCGGGCGGAATCTGTCCGCATCTTTGTTTGGGCGCTGTCTAATCGGTTTTTCCCGGCAGGAAAAGGCCTGACGCGCCGACGCAGATGGGATGTGGGCTTTGGGAGCGCAAGAAGGGCCGCCGGCTTGCCCTGCGGCCCCTCCCATTTAACGCCGCGTCAGCTTTGTGTCGCATGCCGTCTTCCCAAAGCCGGAACCACGTTGGGCGACATGCATCGGCCGCGGAGCTTGACCAGGTCGTTGAGCAACCCGCCCGTCCCGTTGTGGACGGTGAGCCGCTCGACCTTGCCGGCGATGGCCTCGAGAGCCTCGAGCTCCTTCAGTCGCAGCATCACCGGGTTCTCGGCCATCACCTTGGCCGTGTTGAGCAGCGAACGGGTGGCGTTCGTCTCCTCGCGGCGGCGGATGACGTTGGCCTCGGCCTGCTTCTCGGCCGAAACCACCTGGTTGAGGATCTCGCGCATGTCGCCCGGCAGGATCACATCCTTGAGAGCGATATCGCTGACCTCGACGCCGATCACGGCCATGTCGTCGCGCACCTTGGCAGCCGAGTCCTCGTCGACCGTGACCTTCTTGTCGAGGATCTGGTCGAGCGTGAGCGCGCCAAGCGTCTTGCGGAAGGCATACTGCAGGGCGCGGTAGAGGGCTTCGGAGAAGTCCTTCACCGTGCTCACCGCCGTCACCGGATCGACGACCCGGTATTCGGCGGCGATGTTGACGCGGATCGTCACGCGATCCTTGGTCAGCATTTCCTGCCCGGCGACATCGAGCGACTGGCGCTTGACGTCGACGACCTTCACCTGGACCATGCGCCCGACATTCCAGAAGGCGTGCACACCCGCGGCAAGCGTGCGGGTGTAGACGCCATCCACGAACAGCAACCCGACCTGGCCGTCCACGACCGGATAGAGGAACACATGTTCCGTCTTCCGGGCCTGGCCGATCCGGCGCATCAAGGCCGGATCGACGGCGAGATCGGCCGCCGTGTCGACGGACGTGACCTTCCACGGGCCGGCATCCGTCCACAGCACGAGCTTGCGATCCGGGTTGAGCACGGCATGCAAGGCGCCGTCGCGCTCGACGACGGCGACGTCGGTACGCCCGGTGCGGATGACGGTGAGGTGACGCGCGGCCACATCCGGGAGCTTGTCGAACAACGCCTTCTCGTAAGCCGAAACGAATTCCGGGTTCTTCAGGTCGTGCCTGGAGATTTCCAGGTTGCCGCGCCGGTTGGCGAGCCAATGCTCGCCCGGCATCAGGATCGCCCGGATCTCACCCTTGTAGAGGGCGACGGCACGTTCATTTTCCTTCACGAGGACGCGCTGGCGTCCAAGAAGCTTTTCGAGAATGGTCTTCATTGTCTTACTCCTGTCGGGCATGGCCCCATGTGAGGCGTCACGTCATGCGTCGATCATCCTTTCGTTTCTCGTTTCACGTCGTACTTCGTCTCCCGGGCACGAATGATCCGGGGATCGGTGGCATCGATCCGCGGCGGGCCCTCGGGAGCGGATCGCGGGGCGGCGAAGCGGGCGCCGGAAGCCGAAGCTTCCTTTGCCGGCCGCGCCGCGCCTTGATCGTCACCGCGAGCCTGGCCGCGAGCCGATGGCGCAGAACGTCACCGCCCGGCGAGGCCGAAGCCTTGCCGTCCGTGAAATCCTCGCATTCCGGTCCCCGGACCGTTTTGGATAACACCACCTGAAGGTGTCGGCTTATCAGGCCGTTGGAGAAGGAATCGAACCTTCGACAGTCAGATGACAAATCTGATGCTCTAACCAAACTGAGCTATCCGTGGTGCTGATGAAGGGACTCGAACCCTCGACCTCCGGACCTAAATCCGGCGCTCTAACCTCTGAGCTACATCGGCGATCCCAACACCCGAAACGGCGCCGTACACAGCGCGGCAGAGCCGGCTGCGCGGGCGGAGACGAAAGCTCCAACCGTTGTGCTCGCTTCGGTTTTCGTGACCGGGAGCGCGCCTATAGACCCTGCGACGGGTTGTCGCAAGCGGCATTGTCGCGGCGGATTTGCGGCTTCTTTCCATTGTGCCGTTTCGGCAACAGTGGCGCCGATCACATCCCAGGCTTCAATGTACCAATGTACCATGGTACATTGAACACGTGACGATAGAACGTGTGCAGACCGGTGTGCGGCTGGAAAAGCGGCTGGTGAAGGTGCTCAAGGCTTTGGCTGAGCATCAAGACATCAGTCTTGGCGATCTGATCGAAGGCATCGTGCTGCATGCCTTCGAGGGGCAAACGCCGTTTTCGCCCGGGACGCTCGAAACGATCGGGCAGTTGAAGCGCATCTACGGCTTGGAACTCGGCGCGGCCGACAGCCACCGGCTTGTGGAAACGACGGAGAAAGCAAATGACGAACCATCTTGAGCACTGCCACAGCATCGACCTTGCCGGCCCCATCGATCGCGTCTTCCCCTTGTTCACGCCGATCGGAGAGACCTTGTGGGTCGAGGGCTGGGATCCCGAATTCCTCCATCCGCGCGGCGGCGAAACACAGGAGGGGATGGTCTTCCGGACGAGCCACGGCGACGAGACTACGCTGTGGGCCTGCACCGACTGGCAGCCTAGCGAGCATCGCGTGCGTTATGCAAGGGTGACGCCGGGATCGCGTTTCGGATTTGTCGAGGTGACCTGCCGAGACACTGGCGGCGAGAGCACGCAGGCGTCGATTGCCTATACGTTCACGGCTCTGGGCGAGACCGGACAATCATATCTGTCAGAGCTGACGGAGGACGCCTTCGTCGATATGATCGAAAGCTGGAAGATAGGCATCAACGCCTGGCTGTCGAAGAATGGGGCGGCCAGTCCGGCTTGACTCAAAAAGTCACGCGGCCGAGCACCTTGAGACCATCACCGTCCGGCGCCACCACCACGGCCTCGCCCTCGCGCGGCGCTACGCCGGTGAGCGCCTCGATGTTCTCCACATGCGTGACCAGCACCAGATTATCGGAGCCGGAATAGCCACGGATCTCCTTCATGATCGCGGCCATTTGCGCGGCCTTTTCGGCCGGGTCGGTTTTCAGCAGGTCGAGGGGCGCGAAGGGCTGCGGCTCGGATTCGAAAGCGATGCGGGCAGTATCGAGGCAGCGGCAGTAGCGGCTGGAGAGTACGTGATCGATCGGCGCCGAGCGCGCCGCGAACAGCGCGCCGATGCGGCTTGCCTGCTGCTTGCCGCGCTCCGACAGGTTGAGCTGCGTGGCGCAATTGCCGATGTCGAAATTGGCCGGGTCGGCAGCTCCGGTGACGAAGGCATGGCGAAGCAGAACGACATGGCCGCCGTCGCGCAGCAACGCCCAGCCCGCGTCGGTCGCGTGGGCCAGGGTGGGAACGGCAAGCAGGAAGAGCGCCAGGGCAAGTCGCAGCATCGGAAGTCCTATGGCAGCCCGCAAAGGCAAGGAGGTGATTGGCATATAGGGACCGCAAAGCAGGCTGAAAGACAAGCAGCGGGGCAGCAGAGCAAATGGAGCGCCGTTCCGTTCGGTGCGATTGCGCCGCAGTCAAGGCCCGCCTATCACGGGAAAAATGTCTCCGCCCAAGAAATGACGCCGCTTACCGAAACCGTCCTCTTCGTCTTCAGCCTTGTGGCGCTCGGCTATCTGACCGGGCTCACCTTCTATCTGAAGCCGGCGAGCGGGGAGGGCATTTCGGAATTCGCCGTCAGCGTGGCGATGCCGCTGCTGCTCTTCCGGACCATGGTCAAATCGGATTTCCATGGCGTAACGCCCTGGTCGCTGTGGGGCGCCTATTTTGCGGCCGCCGCCATCACCTGGACCACGGGCCATCTGATGATGACGCGCGTTTTCAAGCGAGATGCACGCGCCGGCATCGTCGGCGGCGTGTCCTCGGCTTATTCCAATGTGGTGCTGCTCGGCGCGCCCTTCGTCCTCGGCATATTCGGCGCCAGAGGATTCGAGGTGCTGTCGCTGCTGGTCTCGGTCCACCTGCCAATCATGATGATGGCCTCGATCGTGCTGTTCGAGATGTTCGGGCGCGGCAGCGGCGAGACGGTGCATCCGCTGCGCGTCGTCAAAAACTTCCTCAGGCGCCTGTTCCTCAATCCGCTGATCATCGGCATCCTGGTGGGGCTCGCCTGGCGCCTCACCGGCGCGCCGCTGCCGGACCTGGTCGAACGGTTGGTCAATACGCTCGCGGACACGGCCGGTCCGGTGGCGCTGTTCGCCATGGGGCTCAGCCTGCGCCGCTTCGGCATCTCAGGCAATATCAGGCCGGCGCTGGCGCTGTCGGTGCTGAAACTGTTCGTGATGCCGGCGCTGGTGCTGGCCTTCGTCTGGCTGCTCGGCCTGCCGCCGCTGACGGCCAAGGTCGCGGTGGTGGTTGCGGCACTGCCTTCGGGCATCAACTCCTATCTGATCGCCGTCCAGTTCAACACCGGCCAGGCGCTGGCCTCGAACCAGATGACGCTTGCCACCGCAAGCGCGGTGGTAACCACGTCGTTCTGGCTGACGGTGGTGATCCACGTCTTCGGATAGAGCCGCTGAAGGCGGCTCGCTTTTGCTGGCCCAACCCCTATATGCCATCTTGTGATTGCTTGCCCGCCTTTCCCTAGGTAAGAGCAATGCGCCGGCGTGCGGCTCTTGAAGCACGCCTCAACGGATATCCAGAAAAACGGCCGATCAGCGCGCCGAACGGAGGCCAGACCATGCTTCAGAAAACCAGCCATTTCATGCGCCAGGCCAACCTCATCAATGGTGAATGGGTGCAGGCCGACAGCGGCCAGACCATCGACGTCAACAATCCGGCGACCGGCCTCAAGATCGGCACCGTGCCTAAGGCCGGCAAGGCCGAGACCCGCCGCGCGATCGAAGCCGCCGAGGAAGCCTTCAAGGGCTGGCGCAAGACCACCGCGCTCGAGCGCTCGAAGCTCCTGCGCAAGCTGCATGACGCGATGATGGACAATCAGGATGTGCTGGCCGAGCTCTTGACCATCGAGCAGGGCAAGTCGCTCACCGAATCCAAAGGCGAGATCGGCTCGGCCGCCAGCTATATCCTCTGGTTCGCGGAGGAAGGCCGCCGCGTCTATGGCGACATCGTTCCGTCGCCATGGGGCGACCGCCGCATCCTGGTGACCAAGGAGCCGGTCGGTGTCATCGCCGCCATCACGCCGTGGAATTTCCCGTCCTCGATGCTCGCCCGCAAGATCGGCCCGGCTTTGGCCGCCGGCTGCACCGCGGTGGTCAAGCCCGCCTCGCAGACGCCTTACTCGGGCCTCGCCTGGGGCGCGCTTGTCGAGGAGGTCGGTTTCCCGAAAGGCGTCGTCAACGTTGTCACCGGTTCGGCCGGCGAGATCGGCGACGAGATCTGCGCCAACCCGCTGGTCAAGAAGATCACCTTCACCGGCTCGACCGAGGTCGGCAAGATCCTGATCCAGAAGTCGGCCGCGACGGTCAAGAAAGTGTCGATGGAGCTTGGCGGCAACGCGCCGTTCCTGGTCTTCGACGACGCCGATGTCGATCGCGCCGTCGCTGGCGCCATCACGGCCAAGTACCGCAATTCCGGCCAGACCTGCGTGTGCACCAACCGCTTCCTGGTGCAGGCCGGCATCTACGACAAGTTCGTCGAGAAGCTGGCTGCCGCCAGCAACAATCTCAAGGTCGGCTCGGGCCTCGAGGAAGGCGTGCAGCAGGGGCCGCTGATCGACGAGAAAGCGGTCGAGAAGGTCGAAGAATTCATCGCCGATGCGACGTCGAAGGGTGGCAAGGTCGTCGCCGGCGGCAAGCGCCATGCGCTCGGCGGTTCGTTCTTCCAGCCGACGGTGATCTCCGGCGCCACGCCGAACATGCGCTTCATGAAGGAAGAGATTTTTGGGCCGATCGCGCCTGTGTTCAAGTTCGAGACCGAAGAAGAGGCGATCGCGCTGGCCAACGACACCGAGTTCGGCCTTGCCGCTTATTTCTACACCGGCGATCTCGGCCGCGCCTTCCGGGTGATGGAAGGCCTGAAATACGGCATGGTCGGCGTCAATGAAGGCCTGATCACCACGCCCGAGGCGCCGTTCGGCGGCGTCAAGGAATCCGGTCTCGGCCGCGAAGGCGGGCATCAGGGCATCGAGGACTATCTCGACACCAAATATGCCTGCTTCGGCGGCCTAGGGCTCTGATATCGATCCCCGGAACAGGGGCAGGCGCACCCAGCAGTCCACCGTTTCAGACAACGGTGGACTGCTCTATCGCCTTGTCTTGGCGCAAAGCCGCTGCGCACTTTTCCTGGAATTGCTTTAGCCTGCGCTTGCCGGATGATACGCAGCCGGCCAAAATCCACGGATCGGTAATGACATTTCGGGCATGGCGATGAAAGACGGCGAGGTCTTCGGCACGACGCAGGCGGGCGAGGCCGTGCGCCGCTTCACCATCCGCGGCGGCGGCATCACGGCCAACATCATCGGGCTCGGCGCCATCATTCAGGACCTCAGGCTGAGCGGCCATGACGCGCCGCTGGTGCTTGGCTACGACCGATTCGAGCCCTACGAGACCGACCGCGCCTTCTTTGGCGCCATCGTCGGCCGCTTCGCCAACCGCATCGGCGGCGGCCGCTTCACCATCGCCGGCAACCGCTTCCAGACCGAGCAGAATTTTCTCGGCAAGCACACGCTGCATGGCGGCTCGGAAGGCTTTTTCCGCCGGCCGTGGACGGTCTCGCTGCATGGCCGCGATTTCGTGACGCTGACGCTGCACGATCCGGACGGCGCGATGGGCTTTCCCGGCGCGCTCGACGTCACCTGCACGTATCGGCTGAAGATCCCAGGCACGCTCAGCATGGAGCTGACCGCGACCTGCGAGGAGCCGACGCTCTGCAACCTCGCGCAGCATTCCTATTTCAATCTCGACGACGGCGGCGCCGGCGACATCCTCGACCACCGGCTGATGCTCAACGCCGGCGCCTACACGCCGGTCGATGATGAGATGATCCCCACAGGTGTCGTGAAGCCGGTCGACGGCACGCCCTACGATTTCCGGCAGGCGCGGCCGCTGCGCATGGAAATGGAAGGCGAGCAGCTTCGCTACGACCTGAATTACTGCCTGGCCTCCAGCCGCGGGCCGCTGCACCAGGCTGCCTGGGTGCAAGGCGCCAATTCCGGCGTCGAGATGGAAGTCTGGACCACCGAACCGGGACTGCAGCTCTATAGCGGTCAGTTCGTCGCGCCGACATCGCCGGGGCTCGACGGCCGCCGCTACAAGGCGTTTTCAGGCCTCTGCCTCGAAGCTCAGACATGGCCGGACGCGCCGAACCGGCCTTATTTCCCGCAGGCGACGCTGTGGCCCGGGCAGATCTATCATCAGGTGACGGAATATCGGTTCCGCTTGCCCTAAAGTTTTCCAATATTGAAGTGAAGTCCACCCAAGCTTCGATAGCGCTTAACTGTCGAAGGCGGTCCGCAAGGTCTCAAACGGCGCCAGCGCACCGCGAACCTGCACCACCGCGGCGGCGACTTTGTGCGCCCGGCGTGTCGCGTCGGCAGGCGCGCGGCCGGCAAGCCGGGCGGCGAGATAGCCGCCGTTGAAGGAATCGCCGGCGCCCGTTGTGTCGACGGGGGCAGCCACATGCAGCGCGTCAACGGTCTGCGAAGCGCCGTTCAGCGCAATCAGAGCCGGCTGTTCGCCGTTCTTGACCACGACCTCGCCGATCAGCTTGCCAAGGCGTTCCGCCGTTGCCTGCGGCGTCGCGTCGCCGAACAGCATCTGCTCGTCCGGAAAAGTCGGAAGCGCGATATCGGCCACCGCAAGCGCTTCCAGGATCGCGGCCTGCGCCGCTTCGCGGCTCGGCCACAGACGCGGCCGGTAATTCGGGTCGAAGGCGACGAGCGAGCCGGCCTTGCGGGCAGTCGCCACGGCCGAGAGGAGGGTTTGGCGCGCCGCCGCGTCCAGAATCGCCAGGGTGATTCCGGAAAAATAGACAAGCGCCTGGTTTTCAAGGCCTTTTGCCAGTGCTGCCGGATCCGAGGCGAGCTGGCGCGCGGCCGCGTCGCTTCGCCAGTAGGTGAAGGCGCGCTCGGCTCCTGTAAGCGTTATGGCGTAAAGGCCGGGGCGCGCGCCGGCAATGACCGGGCTGTTGCCTATGCCGATGCCGTTCTCGGCAAAGAAAGCGATCTGGTCGTGCGAGAAGGGATCGTCGCCGAAGGCCGTCACATAGGTCGCGGGCCGATCCGGGCTCAAGGCGTGCAATGCCCAGAGCGTGTTGAAGGTATCGCCGGCAAAACCCATCCGCCAGTTCGGGCCGGCCTGGCCCGACAATTCCAGCATGCATTCGCCGATCGACGCGATACCATTGGCCATGCGGGCTTATCCCTTCCTAAGATATTGTTGCTGTAGCTTTTTGCGGCCGGCAGCGCCATGCTTAGCTACCGGCGAATTTTGCGCCAGAAGCGATTTCCCACAGGCAGGGCGGGACGCGACAAGCGGCCCGCGACGTTAGCAGCCGAAGAGGAACGGGCTTGGCATCGATATGGCGTTACATTCTTGCGGGTCTCGGTCTTGCCGTGCTGCTGGTCGGCATCGTGGCCGCAGTCTATCTGACGCTGCCGCAATCGGCGCCCGGACCGGACCTGTCGCGCTCGAAAAAGACGGCGAACGGCCTGTTCGTCGCGAGCTTCGAGCCGGAGCGCGGCGTCGTCCGGCAGGGCGAGCTGCAGTCCTGGCTGCTGACGCTGAAGACCGCCGCCGGCGCGCCGGTGGAAGGAGCGGCCATCACCGTTTCCGGCGGGATGCCGCGGCACGATCACGGCCTGCCGACCAGTCCGCAGGCGACCGACTATTTGGGCCAGGGGCGCTATCGCATCGACGGCGTGAAGTTCACGATGAGCGGCTGGTGGCAGCTGCACTTCGGTATTTCGGCGGCGGCGGGCTCCGATTCCGTCGTCTTCAATATCGTGTTGTGAGCGGGCGATGAGGCGGCTGATCAGCGTTGCGAGCCTCTTGGCTTTAGCCGCTCTCGCCTTGGGCGGCTGCGGTGAGCCGCAGTTCAGCGACGCCGAGAAGAAGACCATTGCATCTTTGGTGCTGAACACGCTGCCGTCATTGAAACCCGACACCACGAACCAGTATGCGGATGTGCCGGCGGCTGCCGCGCTCGGCTCGACCCTGTTCTTCGATGCCGGCATGAGCCGCGACGGTACGGTGTCCTGCTCGACCTGCCACAAGATCGACCGCCAGTTCCAGGACGACCTGCCGCAGGCGGTCGGCGTCGGCCACACCAACCGCCGCACGATGCCGCTGGCGGGCGTGGCGCGCGATCCATGGTTGTTCTGGGACGGAAGGCGCGACAGCCTGTGGGCGCAGGCGCTGACGCCGCTTGAAAACCCGCTGGAGCAGGCCGGCAACCGGGCCGCCTTCGCGCACTACATCAAGAAGCGGTTCGGCGAGCGCTATGAGCGCATCTTCGGACCGTTGCCGGACCTTTCCGGCGTGCCGGCCAATGCCACCCCACTCGGCAGCGATGCCGAGAAGGCGGCGTGGAACGCCATGCCCGCCGGCCGGCAAGACGACGTCAACCGCGTCTTCGCCAATATCGGCAAGGCGATCGCCGCCTTCGAGCGATCGATCGAGCCTGAGCAGACGCGCTTCGACCGCTTCGCCATCGATCTGGCGACCGGCGCCAAGCCGGAAGGGGAAGCGGCATTCTCGCCGGAGGAAGTCCTTGGGCTGAAGCTGTTCATCGGCAAGTCCAATTGCGTGACCTGCCACAACGGCCCGCGCTTCACCGACAACTCCTTCCACAACACCGGCGTGCCGCCGGTCGACGGCCTGCCGCCTGACCGCGGGCGCGTCGATGCCGTGGCGCAGGTCGGGGCCGATCCTTTCAACTGCTTCGGCAAGTTCCGCGACGGCGACGAGAGCGCCTGCCGCGAGCTGCGTTTCATGGTCAAGGACGGTCCGCAAATCATGCGTGCCTACAAGACGCCGTCGCTCAGGGGGGCCGCAAGCCGGCCGCCCTACATGCATGCCGGCCAGTTCGCGACACTCGAGGAGGTGGTGGCGCATTATTCGAAGGCGCCGCCCAGCGTGGAAGGGGTCTCCGAAGTGCACCCGCTCGACCTGTCCGAGCGCGAGCGGGCCGCGCTGGTGGCTTTCCTCAAGACCTTGTCCGAGTAGGTTAGCGATCCTTCACCGTCTCCATCGCCACGAAGGTCGACGTCTGGGCGACGTGGGGCAGGGCGGAGATGCGCTCGCCGAGCACCCGGCGGTAGGCGGCGATGTCGGTGGTGCGGACCTTCAGCAGATAATCGAAGCTCGACGCCATCATGTGGCATTGCTCGATCTCGGGCACGCCCTGCACCGCGCGGTTGAAGGCGTCGAGCGCCGCCGAGCGGGTGTCTGACAGCTTCACCTGGACGAAGGCGACGTGGCCTTCGCCCATGCGCTCGCGGTCGATGACGGCGCGGTAGCCTCTGATATAGCCGTCCTTCTCCAGCCGTTTCACGCGCGCCTGCACCGGCGTCTTCGACAAGCCGACCTTCAAAGCCAGTTCAGACATCGAAAGCCGACCGTCGCGCCCGAGCGCGGACAGGATGTTGCGGTCAATGCGGTCCAATTGGTCTTCGGTCATCAAAATTGCAGTCGAAATGATGGGACTAGTCGCTATATGTTAGATCGATCAGTCTGCCATGTCGAATTCTTTGGACCGACTGGAATCTGCAGCTGTGCTAGCTTGCGCCATTCGGTCCGGCGACCGCCAGACCGTTCGCTCACGCTCGCTTTCATGGACCCCGACATGCCGCTCGACGCCATCCGCCAGCAGATCCGCGCCAATTATTTGCCCGACGAAGACGAGGCGGTGAAGCGCCTGTCAGCGGCGGCCGGGCTTTCGGCGGAAGAGCGCAAGGCGATCTCGGCGCGCGCGGCCGATCTGGTGCGTGCGGTGCGCGGATCCACCGATCCACGGCTGATGGAGGTCTTTCTCTCGGCCTACGGCCTGTCGACCAAGGAAGGCGTGGCGCTGATGTGCCTGGCCGAAGCGCTGCTGCGCGTGCCCGATGCCGAGACGATGGACGATCTCATCGCCGACAAGATCGCGCCGCATGACTGGTCGGCGCATTCGGGCGGCTCGAGCTCCATCTTCGTCAACGCCTCGACCTGGGCGCTGATGCTGACCGGCCGCGTGCTCGACGAGGGCGAGGGCGGCATCGAAGGCACGCTGCGCGCCATGGTGCGCAGGCTGGGCGAACCGGTGATCCGCAAGGCGGTCGCCGCGGCAATGCGCGAGATGGGCGAGCAGTTCGTGCTCGGCCGCACCATCGCCGAGGCCGTCAGGCGCGGCCGGCCGATGACGCAGAAGGGCTACCTCTATTCCTTCGACATGTTGGGCGAGGCGGCCCGCACCGAAGCCGACGCGCTGCGCTACCACCGCGCCTATGCCGACGCGATCTCCTCGCTCGATGCAGGGTCGAACGGTCCCGACATCCGTTACAATCACGGCATTTCGGTCAAGCTCTCGGCGCTGCATCCGCGCTACGAGGTGGCGCAGCGCGAGACGATGCTGCCGGTGATGGCCGAGCGGCTGCTGTCCTTGGCGCTTGCCGCCCGGCATTCGCGCATGGGCCTCAACATCGATGCCGAGGAGGCGGACCGGCTCGACCTGTCGCTCGACGTCATCGAACGCGTGCTGGCCGAGCCGGAGCTTGCCGGCTGGGACGGTTTCGGCGTCGTCATCCAGGCCTATGGCCCGCGCGCGGCCTTCGCCATCGACTGGCTCTATGCGCTTGCCAGGAAATACGATCGCAAAATCATGGTGCGGCTGGTGAAGGGCGCCTATTGGGACACCGAGATCAAGCGGGCGCAGACGCTTGGCTTGTCCGGTTATCCCGTCTTCACCCGCAAGGCTAACACCGATGTTTCGTATCTCGCCTGCGCGAAGAAGCTGCTGTCGATGACCGACCGCATCTATCCGCAATTCGCCACACATAACGCGCACACGGTTGCCGCCATCCTATCGATGGCGAAGGACCCCGACAGCTTCGAGTTCCAGCGCCTGCACGGCATGGGCGAGGCGCTGCACGAGACGGTGCGGCAGGCCGAGGGCACGCGCTGTCGCATCTATGCGCCGGTCGGCGCGCATTCGGACCTTCTCGCCTATCTGGTGCGCCGTCTGCTGGAAAACGGCGCCAACTCCTCATTCGTTCACCAGTTGACCGACGAGGAGGTCGAGCCCGAGGAGATCGCGCGCGATCCGCTCGCGGTGGTCGAGACGCAGGGGCCGGCCGCCAATCCGGCGATCGCCCGTCCCGCCGCGATCTTCGGCGCCGGGCGCCGCAATTCCAAGGGCTTCGACATCACCGATCCGGTGACGCTCGCGGCCATCGAGAAGGCGAGGACGGCGTTCGCCGGCGCGGATCGCTGGCACGCCAAGCCGGTGACGCGCGCCGCGGGCTACGGCCAGCCGCGCCAGATCGTCAATCCGGCCAAGCCCGACGAGATCGTCGGCACGGTGCATGAGGCGGCAGCCAAGCAGGTGGCGACCGCCGTGCGCATCGCCGTCGACGCGCAACCCGCCTGGGCGAAGCGTCCGGTTGCCGAGCGCGCCGCGATCCTCAATCGCGCCGCCGACCTCTACGAGGCCAATGCGGTCGAGTTCTTCGCTCTCGCCGCCCGCGAGGCCGGCAAATCGCTGGCCGACGGCGTCGCCGAAGTGCGCGAGGCGGTCGACTTCCTGCGCTACTACGCCGCCGAGGCGGCCAATGCCGAAGCGGGCACGCAAGCGCGCGGCGCGATCGTGTGCATCTCGCCGTGGAATTTTCCGCTGGCGATCTTCACCGGCCAGATCGCGGCGGCTTTGGTTACCGGCAATTCGGTGATCGCGAAGCCGGCGGAGCAGACGCCGCTAATCGCCTTCCGCGCCGTCGAGATGCTGCGCGAGGCCGGCGTGCCGGAAGACGTCATTCAGCTTTTGCCGGGCGATGGCGCCTCGGTCGGTGCGCCGCTGACGGCCGATCCGCGCATCGCCGGCGTCTGCTTCACCGGCTCGACCGAGGTCGCCAAGCTGATCGAGAAGCAATTGGCCGAGACCGCGGCGCCCGATGCGATGCTGATCGCCGAGACCGGCGGATTGAATGCGATGATCGTCGATTCCACCGCGCTGCCGGAACAGGCGGTGCGCGACATCCTCGCCTCGGCCTTCCAGAGCGCCGGCCAGCGCTGCTCGGCGTTGCGCGTTCTCTATGTCCAGAAGGACGTCGAGAAGAAAATGCTGGAGATGCTGAAGGGCGCGATGGAAGCGCTCAATGTCGGCAATCCCTGGGCCATCTCGACCGATGTCGGCCCTGTCATCGACGATGAGGCGCAAGCGTCGATCAGCGATTATTGCAAGAAGAAGGGGCTGGAAGGCAGGCTGATCGCGAGATTCGAAGCGCCGGCAACCGGCCGTTTCGTCGCGCCGCATGTCTTCCGGGTCAAGGGTATCGAGGAAATGGAGCGCGAGGTGTTCGGCCCGGTGCTGCATGTCGCGACCTTCGATGCTGACGAGATCGACGCAGTGATTGCCGCCATCAACCGCAAGGGCTATGGGCTGACCTTCGGCCTGCACACCCGCATCGAAGGCCGCGTCCAGCATTTCGTCGACGGCATCCATGCTGGCAACATCTATGTCAACCGCAATCAGATCGGCGCCGTCGTCGGCTCGCAGCCCTTCGGCGGCGAGGGGCTTTCAGGCACCGGCCCGAAGGCCGGCGGACCGCATTATCTGCGCCGCTTCCGCAAGGGGCCTGAGGCCGGCACCGAGGTTGGGGAAGGCCACAAGGTGACCGCGACCGAGCTTGCCGGCAATCTGCCGGATCCGACGCTGGGCGGCTGGTCGACGCGGCCGGACCGCGTGGCGATCCTGAGGAAGCATCTGCGCGGCAAGGGCGCGGCGGCAATCGCCGCAGCCGCCAGCCTCGATTTCGGCCAGGTCGACCTGCCGGGACCGACCGGCGAGGCCAACACGCTGTCGCTGGCACCGCGTGGCCGAGTGCTGTGTCTAGGCCCCGATGCCGAGACGCTGCTTTCCCAGACGATCCAGGCGCTTGCGGCCGGCAATGCGGTGCTGGCCGTGGCGCCGGGCGCGCCGGCGGCGCTATCGGCGCTGACCGGCAAGGGTCTGCCGCTGGCGGCGATCGACGGCCGGCCCGATCCGGTCGAGGCGCGTTCGCTGCGCGTCGATGTCGTCGCCTTCTCCGGCACGCCGGAGGCGGCGCGCATCGTGCGCAAGGTGATTGCCGAGCGCTCCGGGCCGATCGTCCCGCTGGTCAGCGAGGTGCTCAACCCGGCGGCCTACGCGCATGAACGCGCGGTCTGCGTCGACACCACGGCGGCGGGCGGGAACGCCAGTTTGCTCGCCGCGGCATAGTCAGCTCGAGACGGGCTCTTTTGGCGGAGGCGCGTTTCAGGCGCCTTCGACGACCGAGAATCCTTCGAACTGCGGGTGGCCCAGATAGTGCACCTTCGAGCCGCCGGCATTGCGATGGGCGGCGCGGAAGTTCTCCGATTTCGTCCAGGCGACGAAATCCTCCTGGCTTGCCCAGACCGTGTGCGAGGCGAACAGCGTGTAGCCCTCGGTCTCGTTGACCGGGCCGCGCAGCAGGTGGAATTCCCTGAAACCCTGCATTCCGGAGAGGCTTGAATCGCGGTTCTTCCAGACATTCTCGAAGGCTTCTTCCGAGCCGTTCTGGACCTTGAAGCGGTTCATGGCGATATACATTGGTTTCCTTTCGAAATGCACGAATTCTTGAGATGGCGAAAGTTTTAAAAAGGGCCGATCCGCGCCTTGAACACCCAGCTCGATTTTCCGGTCTCGGGTGGAATGGGAGGGAACGGTGCCTGTTTGCGCACCAGCGTCAAGGCGAACTGATCGAGCTCGGCGGATCCTGAACTTTCGGCGAGCTGCAGGTCGCTTACGGTGCCGTCGGCCGCGACGACGAAAACCACCCGGGCATTGTTGCGAGCCTTGGCCTGGATCGATTTGGAAACGCGACGGTTGGCGCGGGCAAGCTTCTTCTGGATTTCACCACTGTAGCGGGATTCCAGAGCATTGCCGGCGGCGTGTTTCTTGCCCTTGCTGGCGACGACCGGCGCGTCGCGCGTATCGCCATCCGCCGTGCCTCGCGGTTCAACGGTTTCGCTTGGCCCCGCCGGCGCGGCTGATGCGCTCGATGTCGCGCTCGGGACCGGCGATTGCTCGGGCTCGGCAGGAGGCGCTTGGGGGCTTTGCGGCTCGATCGCAGGCGTCGGCTTGCTGTCCGTGGAGACGCTCTGATCATCCTGGCGCGGTGTGGCGGCCGCCAGGATATCCGAGGCCGGCTCGTTGACGGCTTCCGGCGGAGGCTGGCGCGCCACTTGCTCACTTGCCGGCTGCGTCGCCTCGGCCGGCGGAGCGGGTTTCGCGGCCTGGCGCTTCACCGGCTGCGGATTCGGGACCAGGGTAACATCCACCGCGCCGGACGCCTGGTCGTCCAAGGCGCTGCCGATGACGTTGGCGCCGGACTGGTCGGCGCCCTCGGCCCTGATCGCGTCCGCGGAAACGAATGTCCCCGCGGGTGCGATCAGAAACGCTGCCGCGGCGGCGCCATGGAGCAGGCCGGAGGCGATGATCGCCACTGCCCATCTGCGGTCTCCCGCGGATTGCCGCGTCTGCATGAGCGGCGCGTCCGGCTTGATCGCCGGTTCATTGCCTGCATCGGAAGGGTGATTGATGTCCTGCATGTCTGGCGCCGAGACCTGCCGCACGCGAGAAGGAATTGTCAAATCAAGATCGGTTGCCGCCCATGGCGCTGGACCGGAGGCAGGCCACGCCACGGCGCCATGCGGAATGGCCGGATGCAATCCCATCCCTATACGCCGAAAGCGCCTCGGGCCGGAGTCGGCGCGGACTGGGCCCACGCCGGCGCCAGGCCGAGCGACATCGCCAGCGCCGAGGTCAGCAGGCGAGGCGATGCCGTCAAGCTTTCCATTCCTCAGCCGCCAAAACGCATGGTTGCCGCCAGCTTCAGCGTGACGCCAGGCTCATAGAGGATGGCGGTCGTGCTTCCGTTGAGCGGGTTGGTGTATTTGACGTCGAACAGATTGTCGGCGCGGAAGTCGAGCTTGAGATTATCAGTCGCCTGGTAGCTGGCGAAGGCGTTGACCAGTGTAAAATCCTTGGCAACCGGATTGCCCTTCGGCTTGCCGTTGTACTGAACCTCGCCGCCGACGGTCAGTTTGTCCTGGAGGAAGCGCAGGCCGAGCTGGGCCGTCACCTGCGAGGAGGGGATGGTCGCGAGGTCGGCGCGCTCGCCTTCATAGGAGATGGTGTGGCCGTCGATGATGGAGGCCGACAGGCCGGCATAGCCCCAGCCGGCGTCATAGACGCTTTCCAGCTCGAAACCATTGATCTTGGCCTTGGCGAAGTTCTGGTATTGGAAGCAGATTGGAATGCCCGGACCGAACGGGCAGCCGCTGGTTGGATCGAAGGGCGAGAGCGTCACGCCGTCGATGTAATCGTCGACATTGTTGTGGAAGTAGGCTGCCTTGAGCCGCAGCGCGTCGCCGCCCTCGATGATGTCGTTCTGCTGGTAGTTGACGCCGAACTCGACTGTCTTGCCGGTCTCGGGCTTGAGGTTCGGATTGGGCAGGAACGGGAAGCTGACCCCGGCCGGATGGTTGCCGCTGATCAGCGTCTCGGTCAGCGAGGGCGAGCGGTAGCCTTCGGCGTAGGTGCCGTAGAACTGCAGGCCGGCCAGGCCGGCGCTTTCGAAGGGCGAGACGCCGACCGTGATGCGCGGCGATACTCGGTCGCCGGAGGTCTCATTCGTGTCGTCCTCCAGACTGTAATGGTCGTAGCGCAGGCCGCCAATGACCTCGAGCCACTCCCAAGTCAGCTTGTCCTGGATGTAGGCGCCGGAGACGTTGCGCTTGCCCGACGGCGTGTAGAAGGAGTCGCCGCCGGCTGTGCCGCCGGTATCGACGTCGTCGCCGACCCAGTCACCGCCATAGGTCAGTTCGTGGGCGACGCTCGCCGTCTCGAAGCGCGACGTGTTCCAGATGTCGATGCCGGTCGTGCCGACATCGAAGGTCGACAGCGAGCCGGCGGGCAGCAGCACGGGCAGGCCGGTCACCGGATCGAAGCGGTTCTGCGCAGTAAGCGTCGTCAGGTCGAGATTGGTTCTGTTGTAGGAGGCGTTGATGTGGAGGTCGAGCCAACTCCTGGCATCGTCGGTGATGTTGTAGCGAGCTGTGAAAGTGTTCGACTTGAGGTCGACGTCATTCGCCGGCACGCCGCCGCTGGTCTCGGTCCAGCCGTCCTTGGAGCCAACCCAGCCGAGCTTCAATTCGCTGTTTTCGGTTGGGCGTATGGTGGTCTTGAGCAGGCCGCTCAGCACATTGAAACCGGTGCCGGCAACGGTGTCGCCGCCGCCGTTCTTATAGTCGTCGTAGTCGCGGTAGACGATGTTGCCGAGAACATCCCAGTTCTCGTTGATCCGGTAAACGCCGGTCGCACTGGTGGTCCAGCCCTTGCCGTTGCTTTCATAGCGCCCGGTCAGCGAGCCGGCCCAAGTCTCATCCGGCTTGAGGAAATCGGCCGCGTCCTTGGTGTCGAAGAAGACGACGCCGCCGATGGCGCCGGAGCCATACGTGTTGGCAACCGGGCCGCGGATGACGTCGACGGACTTGATGAGCTCGGGATCGACATAGAAGGTCGACTGCGTGCCGTGGTCCGAGCGCTGGAAGTCCTGCCTTGCGCCGTCGACGATCACCGCGACGCGGCCGAAATCCTGGAGGCCGCGGATGTTGATGCTCGAAGAGACACGCCGCGCGTCGGCCTGCACGGTGACACCGGGCACGCCGAGCAGCATCTCGTTCGGCGTCGTCGCCATGCGGCGGTCGAGCTGCTCCTGGTCGACATGGCTGGCGGAAGCCAGCGACTGGATCGCGGTTTCGCCGGTGCGGCTGATGACGAGGATCTTGTCGAGCAGCGTCCCTTCGGCCGCGGCCTTCTCGTCAGCCTTCTTTTTCTGATCGGCCTGCTGCTGGTTGACCGGCTGCGCGGCTTGCTGCGCTTTGGCGGCGTGCGCGCTGAGCGCGATCGCCGCCGCTCCGGCCATCAATGCGGCGATTGTCTTTGCAATCGATCGAAAGCCCGGCCCCGCACTATTGCCTGCAAGGCCTGTCCGTCCCCAAGTCGCCAACCCCATTGCCCCAACTCCAGATTTCAGGCTCGCAGCTGGCTGGCCGGTGGCTCGCTCGCATTTTTGATCACGTCCGGCGTCTTAAATCTTGACTCATTTACTCCGGTAATGCACGACTAGTAAACATGACTATTATAGTCAAGAATTGAATCGGCATTTTATGAGGCTGCGGCCAAGGTGGCCGTCAGAGGAAAGGACCGACCCGATGAACACGCACAATCCCAACGATTTCCGCTATCGCGTCCGCCGCCCGGAAGACACGCAGATGCATTACGAAAGGGTACCGTTGGCGGTGAGGACGCTCTCCAGCAACACGCTGTTCCAGGGCGAGCACGAGATCGGCATCGAGCATCATGGCGCTCTCTACCGCCTGAAGATCACCCGCCAGGGCAAGCTGATCCTCAACAAGTGATCGGAACCGGCGGGCGAGCAGACATCAGACAATACGGGTGGACGAAATGGACCAGCGCGTTAAGCCGTCGCCGGAGGAAATCCGGCGGGCGCGAGAAGAAAATCCGAAAATGCGGGAGCGCGATCTCTCGGCGCAATTGGGCATTTCGGAAGCGGAACTGGTTGCAGCGCACTGCGGCTTCGGCACTGTCCGTGTCGAGCCGCGCGTCAACGACCTTTTGACCGGCCTCGAGGCGGTCGGCGAGGTGATGGCGCTGACCCGGAACGAAAGCGCTGTGCACGAGAAGATCGGCGTCTACGACAAGGTCGTCACCGGCAACCACAACGCCATGGTGCTTGGCGAGAACATCGACCTGCGCATCTTCCCGAAGGCCTGGGCGCATGGCTTTGCCGTCGAAAAGCGCAACGGCGGCGAGATCCGCCGCAGCCTGCAGTTCTTCGACGCGGCGGGCGAGGCAGTGCACAAGGTGCATCTGAAGCCCGCATCCAATCTCTACGCTTACCAGAAATTGGTGGCGAGCCTCGAATCGTCGAACCAGGAACCGACCGTCGCGATCCTTCCAAGCGCCGCGGAAGGAGAGGATGAAGAGCAGGGCGCGGCTGCCTCGATCGGCGATCTGCGCGACCGCTGGAGCCGGCTTACCGACGTGCATCAGTTCTTCGGCATGCTGAAGACGTTGAAGCTCAGCCGCCGCGAGGCCGTGCGCATGGTGGGCCAGGACTATGCCTGGCTGCTCGACAATGATGCGGTCATCGCCATGTTCCACCACGCTGCGGCAAGCGAGATGCCGATCATGTGCTTCGTCGGCAACCGCGGCTGCATCCAGATCCATTCCGGCCCGATCAAGTCGGTCAAGCCGATGAGTCCGTGGCTCAACGTGCTCGACGAGACTTTCCATCTGCATCTGAGGACCGACCACATCCGCGAAGTCTGGGCGGTGCGCAAACCCACCAAGGACGGCCATGTCACCTCGCTGGAGGCCTATGACGCCAATGGCGGCATGATCATCCAGTTCTTCGGCAAGCGCCATGAAGGCGAAGGCGAGCGGGAAGACTGGCGTTTTCTCGCCGAGAACCTGCCCCGCATTCCTAATCCGACCGCTGCGTGAGGAGGTAGCACCCAATGCGCTTTGCTCTCAGTTTCCGGGCAGCGCTCGCGCCGATGCTCGGCGTCCTGCTTGCCGTCGCCCTGCAGCCGGCCAAGGCGGACGAAGGCATGACAGTCTTTTCGGACAGCTCGCGGATCGCTTCCATAGGCGGCTCGATCACCGAGATCGTCTATGCGCTCGGCGAGGAAGGCCGCCTCGTCGCCCGCGACTCGACCAGCAGCTATCCCGAGGCGGCGGCGAAGCTGCCGGATGTCGGCTATATGCGCGCGCTGTCGCCCGAGGGTGTCCTGTCTGTCAATCCGACCGGGATCCTGGCGCTGCAGGGCAGCGGCCCGAAAGAAGCGGTCGACGTGCTGAAGAAGTCGAGCGTGCCTTTCGTCGAGGTGCCGGACCACTACAATCATGAGGGCATTCTCGAAAAGATCCGCGTCGTGGGAAAAGCGCTAGGGGTCGAGGCCAAGGCGGAGAAGCTCGCCGCCGAGACGGACGCGAAGCTGACGGCGGCCGAAAAGCAGACGGCTGCGATCAAAGATCGCAAGCGCGTGCTGTTCGTGCTGTCGACGCAGGGCGGCAAGATCCTTGCCGCCGGCAGCGACACGGCGGCCGACGGCATCGTCAAGATGGCCGGCGCGGTCAATGCGGTCGAGAGTTTTTCCGGCTACAAGTCGATGACCGACGAGGCGATCGTCAGCGCCAGGCCGGACGTCATCCTGACGATGAAGGGCGGCGGACTGCCGATCTCGGAAGAGGAGCTGTTTGCCAACCCGGCCGTCGCTTCAACACCGGCGGGCGCCGACCGCAAGATGATCAGCATGGCGGGCGGTTACCTGCTCGGCTTCGGGCCGCGCACCGCCGAAGCCATCCATGATCTTGCCGTTTCGCTTTATGGCAACCAGGTCGCGGACTGAGTGGCGATGGCCGAACAGTCCATTGCCGGGGCGGGCAGGGTGATGGCGGTCGATGGCGACCGCTCGGCCCGGGCAAGGTTCGTCATAGCGCTCTTGTGCCTGGCGCTGGCCCTTTCCGTATTCCTGTCGCTGACATCGGGCGCCTCCGACGCCTCCGCAGTCCGCGTCATCCGCGATTGGTTTACGAGCACCATGCCTGCCGACGCGGCGCTTGCGGCGCGCGACCGGCTGATCGTCTATGACATCCGCATGCCGCGCGTGCTGCTCGGTGTGCTGATTGGCGCGGCGCTCGCCGTCTGCGGCGCGGTGATGCAGGGGCTGTTCCGCAACCCGCTTGCCGATCCCGGCCTTATCGGCGTCTCCGCCGGCTCCAGTCTCGGTGCGGTGGCGATCATCGTGGTCGGCACGACCTGGCTTGCGCCCGTCACGCTTGCCCTGGGCACGCTCGCTTTGCCACTCGCGGCATTCTGCGGCGGGCTCGCGGTGACGTTGCTGCTTTACGCCATCGCCACGCGCGAGGGCAGGACGTCGGTCGCCACGATGCTGCTTGCCGGCATCGCCATCAGCGCTCTTGCCATGGCGCTGACGGGCATCCTCATCTTCATGGCCGACGACCGACAACTGCGCGACCTGACCTTCTGGCAGCTCGGCTCGCTTGCGGGCGCGACATGGCCGAAGATCGGCACGGTGGGGCCGGTGATCGCGCTGGCGCTATCGGCGACGCCGTTCCTGTCGCGCGGCCTCAACGCGCTGGCGCTGGGCGAAGCGACCGCGGGCCATCTCGGCATTGCGGTGCAGCGGCTGAAATACACGGCTGTTGTCGCGGTGTCGGCGGCGGTCGGGGCTTCGGTCGCGGTCAGCGGCGGCATCGGTTTCATCGGCATTGTCGTGCCGCATGTGCTGCGGCTGGCGATCGGGCCGGACAACCGTTATCTGCTGCCGGCCTCGGCCCTGCTCGGCGCATCGCTGCTTCTCATCGCCGACGCGGTCGCCCGCACCATCGTCGCGCCAGCCGAACTGCCGATCGGCATCGTCACCGCGGTCGCCGGCGCGCCGTTCTTCCTTTGGATCCTGCTGCGCAAGCGCGGCATCGTTGATCTATGAGTTCGCCATGATCGAAGCGCGCGATATTTCGGTGGCGATCAGCGGCAAGCGCGTCGTCTCCCATGTCGACTTCACGGCGCGGCCCGGCGAGGTGACGGCCATCGTCGGACCGAACGGATCCGGCAAGACGACTTTGCTCAAGGCGCTGACGGGCGAGCTCGCCTATACCGGCACCGTCACCCTCAACGGCCGCGACCTGTCGGTCATGAAGCCGGCCGAGGCAGCCACGCTGCGCGCGGTGCTGCCGCAGGCCACGACGCTGTCCTTCCCGTTCACCGTGCGCGAGATCGTTCGCCTCGGCCTGATCGGCGGACGCTCCGGCGTGCTGCCCGGCGAGGATGCGCGTTTGCCCGAGCGGGCGCTGGCGCGGGTGGATCTCGACGGCTTTGTCGGCCGCTTCTACCAGGAGCTTTCCGGGGGCGAGCAGCAGCGCGTGCAGCTTGCCCGCGTGCTCTGCCAGGTCTGGGCGCCGGTGCTCGAAGGGCGGCCGCGCTATCTGTTCCTCGACGAGCCGGTCTCCAGCCTCGACATCAAGCACCAGCTCATCATCATGGACATCGCGCGCGATTTTGCCCGGCGCGGCGGCGGCGTGGTAGCGATCCTGCACGACCTCAATCTGACGGCCATGTATGCCAACCGAATTTTTGTGCTGCATGGCGGCCAGCTGGCGGCCGCGGGGTCGCCGGCGGACGTGCTGAACGACGAGATGATCGAAAAGGTGTTTGACTGCAGGCTGAAGGTTGGTGCTCTGCCCGCCGGCAGCGTGCCGTTCGTGCTGCCGCAGTCGGCGGCTTAGGCTTGGCGGCGAGAGGGGCGCCATCGCTCATGACTTCGTCATTCTAGGGCGGAGCAAGGAGCGCAGCGACGCGCGCAGACCCTAGAATCCATTCCGTGACCTTCGTGCGCCGCGACGATGCAGAAATAGCGACCCTAAAGAGCCAGTGCCTCTTCTGGATCGCTGTATTCTTTGTTCGATGTAACGGAATGGATCCTCGGGTCGCCGCGTCCGCTTCGCTCCCGCTCTGCCCGTGGATGACGAAGTTGACGAGCCTTCCTCGAGAACCAAGCCGCCAGGGCCCGATCACGCCGCTGGGGCGCGCTGCTCGAGAAGGTCGATGCCGAGCAGGCTGCGCACATTCGGGCGCGCGGCGACGAGGTCGGCGATCGTGTAGCGGGAAAGCACGGCGAAGAAGGCGTTGAGCGCCTCGCGCAGCGCCGAATTCAGGGCGCAGCTGTCGACCAGCGGGCATTCGGCTGCGTCGTTCTCGAAGCATTCGGCCATGGCGAAACTCTCTTCGGTGACGCGCACGACATCGAACAGGTTGATCTGTTCCGCCGCGCGGCCGAGCCGCACCCCGCCGTTGCGGCCGCGCACGGTCTCGACCAGGCCGGCCTCGACCAGCGGCTGCAGGATCTTGAAGAGGAACAGCTCGGACACCGAATAGGCGGCGGCGATCTCGGGGATGCGGCTCAGCCTTTCGGTGTTAGCGGCGCAGTACATCAGAATGCGCATCGCATAATTGGTCTGGCGCGTGAGCCGCATGATATCCTCGCGAAATATTAGCTTGAAGCCGAATATGGCCCATAGTTTGGAACAATTCCAGACTGGACCGGCACATAGCTGAATAATCGTGTCAACTTTTTGTGCATGCCGGCGCAGATTGGTGCTCCCGCGCTTCGAACGAGCGTTTTGCCGGCGCAGCCACTAGATAGAAGCGGGTGCAAACAGGAAACGGCTTTTCCATGCCACAGTCAGCTTCGGCCCTCGCGCCGGTTCGATTCGACGCCGATGCCAAGGCGAAGCTCTCGGCGTTGCGGCGGACCAAGTTCGTCGCTGCCGCGGCGCTCGCGCTGTGCATCCTCGTCTTTGCGCTCGCCAAGTCCTTCGAGGGCGGCCATCCGTGGCTCGGCTTCGTCGCGGCCTTCGCCGAGGCGGCGACCATCGGCGGCCTCGCCGACTGGTATGCCGTGGTGGCGCTGTTCCGGCGGCCGCTCGGGCTGCCGATCCCGCACACGGCCATCATTCCGGAGAACCAGCACCGGATCGCCGACAATCTCGGCCGCTTCATCGAGGCCAATTTCCTGGCACCGGAGCCGGTGCGCGAGAAGCTCGCCGAGGTCGATTTCGCCGCTTTGGTCGCCGACTGGCTGGCCGACGCCGAACGCGCCTCCGATCTGTCGCGATTCGTCGTACGCCTGGTGCCACAGACATTGACGGCGGTGGAACAATCAGGTCTCCGTGACTTCGTCACCAGCCGCATGCTGGAGCAGATCGAAAAGGTGCCGCTGGCGCCGCTCGCGGCGGAGCTTTTGTCAGCGCTGACCGACGATCGCCGCCACCAAAAGCTGTTCGACGAGTTCATCCGGGTCGTCGGACGTTTCCTCAATGACGAGCAGGCGCTGATAACGATGCGTGAAAAGATCCGCGAGGAACTGCCGTCGCTGTTCAACCTGTTTCGCGCCGACGCCTATCTTCTGAAGAAGATCGTCGCTTCGGCAGGCTCGCTGCTCGACGAGGTGCGGGCCGATCCCAACCATTCGATGCGTGCCGAATTCGACGGTTTCGTGCTTGGCTTCATCGAGCGGCTCAGGACCTCGAAACAATATGCAAGGCGCGCCGAGAAGCTGAAGCGCGATTTCCTCGGCCGTCCGGAAGTGCGGGCGCTGGCCGGCGATGCGTGGACGAGCCTGCGCCTGTTCATCGAGCAGGACGTCAATGCGCCGAATTCGACGATCCGCGAGCACCTCGCCAACATGTTCGTCGAGGTCGGCAGGCATCTGGCCGACGACGCCCAGATCAGGGCCGACATGAACCAGGGTTTTGTCGTGGCGCTGGCTTCGTTCGTGGAAAGCCAGAAGAGCGGGGTGTCGACGTTCATCGCCGACCAGGTCAAGCGCTGGGACCTGGCGCAGCTGACGCGGCTGATCGAGACCAATATCGGCAGGGACCTGCAATATATCCGCTTCAACGGCATGATCGTCGGCGGGCTTGCCGGGCTGGCGCTCCATACGGCGGAGCGGCTGTTCCTCGTCAATTGACGCGGGCCCAAGGAGCACTATTCTCGTTCAAGGGCGCCCTATGGCGGCCGGCAGGGAGGCAGGGCATGGCAAGACAACCGGAACCGGACTCGTTCCTCGACATGTTCAGCAGGTTCGGCCGCGACCTCAAGCTGCCGAATGTCGACGTCCAGGCGATCCTCGACCATCACCGCAAAAACCTCGAAGCCCTGGAAAAATCGGCGAGGGCAAGTGCGGCCGGCGCATCCTCGGTGCTGGCGAGGCAGCATGAGATGGTCCAGAATGCCATGCATGAGATCACGCGGATGGCGCAGAACTATCAGACGCCCGGCAATCCGCAGGACCTGATGAGCAAGCAGGCGGAGTTTGCCCGCAGGTCGTTCGAGACGACGCTGAAGAATGCCAGCGAAGTGGCCGACCTTGTGCGCAAATCCAGCACCGAATCGGTCGAGATCCTGCGCGACCGGATCCGGGATGCGATGGCGGAAATCCGCGCCGGCTACGAAAAGAAATAGGCTACCTGGCGATTTCGGACCCCATCACCGACCGACATGCGATGCAACCGGCGCAGGTGTCCGAGCGTTCTCGGCCTGCCCCAAAGCATCAACTCTACCGGCGAAAATCGCGGGGCGGCGAATTGACAGAGGCCGCCGCTTCATGGTCGGGAGACAGGCAAGAGTGATGGGAAAGCCGGAATGACGGAAACACGGCCGAGAACGCCGCCGACCTTCGAACAGTTGCGCACGATGTCCGGGCAGGAGCTCGGCGTGTCCGACTGGACGACGGTCGACCAGCAGCGCATCGACCAGTTCGCCGAATGCACGGGCGACCACCAGTGGATCCATGTCGATCCGGAAAGGGCGAAACGGCAGAGCCCGTTCCGCACCACGATCGCGCATGGCTACCTGACCTTGTCGATCATCGGCGCGCTGGCGCTGGAGATGGGCATCGTGCCGGAAAACACCCAGGCCGCCTTCAACTACGGCTTCGACAAGGTGCGCTTCCTGGCGCCGGTCAAGGCCGGCGCGCGGATCAGGCTGCGCACCACGCTGCTTTCCATGGAGGACCGGGGTCCCGGCCAGTATCTGATGAAGGCGGCCAACACCGTCGAGATCGAAGGCGAGCAGAAGCCGGCGCTGACCGCCGAAACGCTGGTGATGATGTATGAGCGCCGCAAACGGGCAGGGGCGTAAGGCCTGCCGAGACTGGACTACGCGGCCTTGCGACGAGACGCGGCTATCGCCTTTTCGAGCACCCGGAAAATGCGCTGGTCTTCGCATTGCGCGACGTTGAAGCGCATGAAGCGGCCGGCGGTGTGCGACAGGCTGAAGGCATTGCCGGGCGCCAGCACGACATTGTCCGAGAGCGCATGGCGGGCGATATCGGCAGCGTCGATGCCGTCGGGCAGCCGGCACCATAGGAACATGCCGGCTGGCTGGTCGATCCAGGGAACGATGCCCATCGCCTTCAGCCTGCCGCCGGTCTCGGCCATGGCGCGCGACAGGCGCGTGCGCAACTGCTCGACATGCTTGCGGTAGCTGCCGTCCTTCAACAGGGTCAGCACCAGCTCGGCGGATAGCCGCGCGCCGCCGAATGTCGTGGCGATCTTGAGATCGGTAAGCCCCTCCATCCAGTCGCGGGGCGCGGCGATGAAGCCGCAGCGCACCGAGGCCGACAGCGTCTTGGAGAAGGAGCCGATCTGGACGACGCGCTGCAGCCCGTCGAAGGCCGCGAGCCTCGGAGTGGGGCTGTGCTCGAAGTCGGCGAAGATGTCGTCCTCGACGATGGTGAGATCCGCCTGGTCGGCGAGCTTCAGGAGCCGATGCGCGGTGACCGGCGACAGGATCGCTCCGGTCGGGTTGTGGATGGCGGAATTGGTGATGTAGAGGCGCGGCCGGTGCTCGGCGAGCGCCTCAGCGAATAGCTCGATGTCCGGCCCCGAAGGCGTATAAGGCACGCCAACCACCTTGGCTTGATGGGCGCGCAGCAGCGCATGGAAGTTGAAGTAGCAGGGGTCGTCGACCAGGACCGCATCGCCGGGCTCGATGAGGAAGCGGCACAGAAGGTCGATCGCCTGGGTGCCGCAATCGGTCAGCATGATCTGGTCCGGCGAGACCTCGACGCCATGCTCGGCCATGCGCCTTGCCAGCAATTGGCGCAACGGCGGCAGGCCAAGCGGCGTGCCATAGTCCGCAAGCGTCACGTCGTCCGCATGGGCAGCAGCGCGCAGCGCCCGGCGCAAGGCGGCCAGCGGCATCCAGGACGCCGGCAGCCAGCCGCAGCCGGGTTTCAGCATCTCCTCGCCGGCTTCGAGCGATTGCCGCGACACCCAGAGCGGGTCGACGGCTCGGTCCAGCCGTGGGCCGATCTCGGCGAGCGACAATGGTGCGAGCTGGCCGGCGGCGTAGAAGCCGGAGCCAGGCCGCGAACGGATCGTGCCTTCCGCCGCAAGGCGCTCATAGGCTTCGACCACGGTCGATTTTGAAACCTGCATGGATCTGGCCATGGCTCGTATCGACTGCAGGCGGGCTCCGGGCGTCAGCGTGCGCGCCGCGATGCGCTGGCGGATTGCCGCCATGACGGTTTCGACAAGGGTGGCGCCGCTTCCATTTGGGCCTGATGCGTCCATCTGTACTTCCCTGCCGGCCATTACAGTTTTGTAGAATTGTACCTCATTGTCTCTGGCAACACCATGGCCCGCACCGGTACGAAAGCGCAAACGGAGCATATGATGGAAAAGAGTTTTGACGGCTGGCTCAGCGGCTTCATCGGTGTGCTGATCTTCAGCGGATCGCTGCCGGCGACGCGGGTGGCGGTGATGGATTTCGACCCGACCTTCCTGACGGCGGCCCGGGCGGCGATTGCCGGTCTGCTCGGGATTGCGATGCTGCTGCTGTTTCGCGAGAAGCGTCCGGAGCGCAGCGACTTGATCTCGCTCGTCGTCGTGGCGCTGGGTGTCGTGGTCGGCTTCCCGTTGCTGACGGCGCTGGCGCTGAAACATGTCACCTCGGCGCATTCCATCATCTTCGTCGGCCTGCTGCCGCTGGCGACTGCGATCTTCGGCGTGCTGCGCGGCGGCGACCGTCCGCGCCCGGCTTTCTGGCTGTTCTCGTGCCTGGGAAGCGCTTTAGTGGCGGGCTTCGCTCTGGCGCAAGGCGTGACCGCGTCGCCGGTCGGCGACGGCCTGATGCTCGGCGCCATCATCGTCTGCGGTCTGGGCTATGCGGAAGGCGCCAAGCTGTCGCGCAAGCTCGGCGGCTGGCAGGTGATCTGCTGGGCCTTGGCGCTGTCGCTGCCGGTGATGCTGGCGTTGAGCTTCGCGACACTGCCGCCATCCTTCGCCGCCATCGGTTCGGGCGCCTGGATCGGTCTCGGCTATGTCTCGCTGTTCAGCATGCTGATCGGTTTCGTGTTCTGGTATCGCGGCCTGGCACAAGGCGGCATCGCCGCCGTCGGGCAGCTGCAGCTGCTGCAGCCCTTCTTCGGCCTGGCGCTGGCGGCGAGCCTGTTGCATGAGCAAGTCAGCCCGCTGATGGTGCTCGTGACGCTCGGCGTGGTGGCCTGCGTGTTCGGGGCGAAGAAGTTCGCGCGGTAAAGCGCCTACTGATTTGTTTTGACGCAATTCCGGACGGAAAACCGTTTCACACTTTTCCTGGAATTGCTCAGAACTTCGTCACCACCCCGATGCCGATGCCCTCGAAGCCACCCATCGCCATCAGGGCGGCGGGCGCTTCCTCGAGGCTGATCTTCTTGCCGACCAGCAATTCGGGCTTCAGCTTGCCGGTGCGGATCATCTCCATCATCGCGTTGTAGCGGTAGGCCTGCATGCCGTGGCTGCCGAGGATTTCGAGCTCGAAGGCGATCACCTTGTCCATCGGCACCTGCGGCCGGGCATGCTCGCCCAGCATCAAGCCGACCTGAACATGACGGCCGCGGCGGCGCAGATTGGCGATCGAGTTGAACGAGGTGGTCGGGTGTCCGAGCGCGTCCATCGACATATGCGCGCCGCCATTGGTGATCTGCTTGACGGCCTTGACGACGTTCGGCGTCGTCGAGGCATTGATGGTCGCGACCGCGCCGATCTTTTTAGCGAATTCCAGCTTCTCGTCGGTGAGGTCGATGGCGATCACATTGGCGCCCATGGCGCTGGCGATCATGATCGCCGAGAGGCCGACGCCGCCGCAGCCATGCACCGCCACCCATTCGCCCGGCGTCACCCGGCCCTGGTCGACGATGGCGCGGAACGAAGTGACGAAGCGGCAGCCCAGGCTGGCTGCGGTGGCGAATTCCATCTCCTCCGGCAGGCGCACGAGGTTGGTGTCGGCATGCTCGATGCCGACATATTCGGCGAATGAGCCCCAGCCGGTGAAGCCCGGCTGTGTCTGATGCTCGCAGACCTGATGGTTGCCCGAAGTGCATTCGAAGCAGCGGCCGCAGCCGACGGCGAAGGGGACCGTGACGCGATCGCCGGCCTTCCAGCGGCCGACCTGCTTGCCGGCGGCGACGACGACGCCAGCCAGTTCATGTCCGGGGACGTGCGGCAGCGTGATGCCGTCATCATGGCCCATCCAGCCGTGCCAGTCGCTGCGGCACAGGCCGGTAGCCTCGACCTTGATGACCACGCCGTCTGGGGCGGGCTTCGGATCGGGAACGGTCTGGATCGTCGGCGCCTCGCCGAATTTTTCAAAGACGACAGCTTTCATGGGGAGTCCTTCAGTTCGTTATTCGGCATCGATCTGGTTCTGCGGCGCAGCCTTCTGGAACGCTGGCAGCGCCATGCAGGCGGCGTTGATGCGCGCAATCACCGGATAGGGCGCCATGTCGACGCCGAAGCGAGCATTGTTGGCGACCTGCGCGGCAAGGCAGATGTCGGCAAGGCCAGGCGCGTCACCGTGGCAGAAGGTGCCGGTCTCAGGCGACGAAGCCAGAATCTTCTCAAGCGGCTGGAAACCTTCGTTCACCCAGTGCCGGAACCAGTTGACGACATCCTCGTCACCGGCGCCGAACAAGCTACGAAGGGAGGTCAGCACGCGCAGATTGTTCACCGGGTGGATGTCGCAGGCGATCATCTGCGCCAGCATCCTGACGCGGGCCCGACCCAGCGCATTTTCCGGCAGCAGCGGCGGCTCAGGCTGTATCTCGTCGAGATATTCGATGATCGCCAGCGACTGGGTCAAAAGCGTGCCGCCGTCCAGAACCAGCGCCGGCACCAGCCCTTGCGGGTTGACGGCGCGATAGGCGGGCTCGAGATGCTCGCCATGGCGCAAGTGGTGCGGCACATAAGTGTAGCTCAGGCCCTTCATCTCCAGCGCGATCCGCACCCGGTAGGAGGTGGAGGAGCGGTAGTAGTTATGAAGGACGAGGTCGCTCATGGCCTCGGCTGCCCGATGGTCACCGCGATCTCGCCGATGCCGTCGACGCCGCCGGTGATCCTGTCGCCGGCCTGGACCGCGCCGACGCCGGCCGGCGTGCCGGTGAAGATCAGGTCGCCGGGTTGCAGCTCAACCGCCTCGCTGCAGATCGCGACGATGTCGGCAATCGGCCAGATCAGCTCGGCCAGGTCGCCGTCCTGCTTCACCGCGCCGTTGACGGCGAGCCAGATGCGGCCTTTCTGCGGATGTCCCGATTTCGCGGCCTGAACCAGCGGCCCGCAAGGCGCGGATTGGTCGAACGCCTTCGACCAATCCCAGGGCCGCGCCGCCTTCTTGGCCTGATCCTGCAGGTCGCGGCGGGTCAGATCGACGCCGACGCCATAGCCCCAGACATGGGCGAGCGCGTCTTCGCGCGGAACGCGGAAGCCGGCCTTGCCGACGGCCACAACCAGCTCGATCTCGTGGTGCAGGTTCGAGGTCAGCGGCGGGTAGGGGATCTCGGCGCCGCTGTCGACCACCGCGTCGGCCGGCTTGGTGAAGAAGAAGGGCGGGTCGCGCTCGTCGTTGCCGAGCTCGCGCGCATGCGCAGCGTAATTGCGGCCGACGCAGAAGATGCGGCGCACGGCAAACCGCTCCACCGAGCCTGCGACGGCAACCGAAGCAATCGCCGGGGGCGGAAGGACGAACTCTGGCATGGGCGGTCTCCGTGCTGGCATGAATCGTTCGCACCTTCAGCCGATTTCGACGGGCGAGCAAGGCTCTATGGCCGCGAACATGTTGGCCCTGTCGCTTCACCGACAATGCCGTATACCATTGGGCGATATACTATTTGCCAATAATCTGACCATGGTCACGAGACTATCCTGTGCCGGCCGAAACCGAACCGATGCCTGATCCTGAGCAATGACCGCAGTCAACGATCGCGCCCGCTTCCTGATCATCGACGACCACCCGCTGTTTCGCGAGGCGCTGCACAGCGCCGTGCAGATGGCCTACCCGGACGTCGACACGGTCGAGGCGCGCTCGATCGGGGAAGCGATCGAGCTTCTTGCCGACGCCAAGCCGTTCGACCTCGCGCTGCTCGATTTGAGCATGCCCGACGTGCATGGCTTCGAGGGGCTGTTGCAGCTGAGGACCCGCTATCCGCGGCTGCCGGTGGTGATCGTGTCCGGCTACGAGGAGCCGAAGATCATCTCCGAGGCGCTTTCCTACGGCGCCGCCGGATTCATCCCGAAATCGGCCCGCAAGAGCGATCTCGCCGCCGCCATCCGCTCGGTGATGGATGGCGCCGTCTACGTGCCGGAAAACTACGAAAGCCAGCCGCCCGACCCCGACAGCACCGACCGCGCCGACATGGTGCAGCGTCTGGCCAAGCTGACGCCGCAGCAGCTGAGAGTCCTGCAGATGCTGCGCCAGGGCATGCTCAACAAGCAGATCGCCTATGAGCTGCAGGTGGGCGAGACCACCGTGAAAGCGCATGTCTCGGAGATATTGCGCAAGCTCAACGTGTATAGCAGGACGCAGGCGGTGATCGAGGTGTCGAAGCTCGACAATGCGGAGTTGTTTCGAGATCAGGCTGGGTTTTGAGGCGGATCAGCTGGCGCGCCAAAATTAGTGCACTGTCACCGTAATTCTTGAATATACCGATTCGACCACTATATCGTACAACATTCTAAAATTTCTAACAGAAATACCCGCTTTCGTTAGTTGACTTTAAATTCCACAATCTTATATCTCGCTCCTTCACTAGAATCTTTCAGCTGTTCTTCGCGGCTGATCCGGCTGGAGTGATGAAAGAAATGCTGAGGTTGACATTCTTCGGCTAGTGCGGTTTCAACTGCTCTGTCAGAATTAATTCGACCATCTCATACCCGTGTAATCCGTCTGGCTCTAAATCAACTGCCGAATCTACAATAGCCTGGCCCTCTAGCTTTGATGGATCAGAATCAGAGTATTTTCGAATGAGAATTCGGCCGGAAAGACTTTCTTTGTGCACGAAGGGGGGGGTAGGCCATTTCTCTCGCTCCCATCTTTTCAGTTGCCCAATAATTGGCCAATTTCCATTAATTAAGCCGAGATCACCGCACCGTAGACATCTGATCGCATCGTGCGGACTCATCATATCTAATTCGTCCACCGTCGGTAATTCCAAGCGCCTGGGCCCAAATAAATATACTAGAATAATCTTTCCGGTTGGAGTCGCGCGAGCCACCAAGCCAACTCCGTAGCCGCCAGATTTCAAAGGAATAGCAAATAACGTACCTTCTCTGTATGGCATTTTTCTCATAAATAAACCTCCTACTCTCCACTCAATTGCCTACTTAGAAAATCGCGGGCGGCATTCATATAGGAATTTAGATTTGGGTTTCTCTGGCTTATCGGCGATACCTTGTTCATGGAAGGATTGTAGCTTTCATGTAGCATTTGCTCCAGCCCTCTCTGCTCCTTCAGTGCGTCAGTGAGATGCTCTTGTGTGAATGTGAGGCCTTTGGTTGCGTCAGCGCGGGCATGCTCAGCAGCACGTCTGGCAAGATCGTTTGTCCGCCCCGTCCTCACAACCTCACCAGCGCTATTTCTTAGCGAATATGTGCCTCCTTTGGGAACCTGTGTCGTAGGCGGTCCTTCAGCTGGGACATTCGTGAAGCCTCCAGGCATTTCTTGGGCATATGGCCCAGGCCCCATCTCCAATCCGGGAGGCACACAACCGCCACCACAAATTGGCGCAGCACCTGGAGCAAGAAGCCCGCTATTGGGTGATACGTAACCTGCCGGCATGTCGATACCGTCTTCGGCTACCTGATAGGTTCCGTCCGCTTTTTTCTTGTCCTTGGCGGTGCCCGTCAGGCTTTCTTGAGCATGGCTGGCTTGTCTCTGCGAATCAGCGTTTTGGCCATTGGCAGGGCTCGTTTGATTGCCGCCTCCTCCAAGTTGTGCTGTCGGGGCATCGGCATCGGAGTCTCGTGGAGATAGAGAATGCCCATTCGGATCACTTTTATTGACCGGATCGTTCTGGGCATATGCATACCTATTGGTGCCAACGCCATCCTTGGTCGGATCCCAATCATCCGGCGAGATGAACCTGCCCAGCACTGGATCCATGTATCTGGCGTTGAGGTAGAGGAGTCCTGTCTCGGGATCGAAGCGCTCGCCGATGTAGCTCTTCTGGGTCTGGAAGCCTGAGTTGAGGCGCTCGCCATATGTGGCGTAGCTGGTGGCTTCGGCGATGGCGCCGGAGCTGTCGGTGACCATGCGCACCGAGGCCAGGTGATCGCGGTGCAGGAAGTATTTTGTCGCGCCAACCACCTTGATGTCGGGATGCGGATAGCGGGTGTAGATTTCCGAACCCGGGATCGCCGGGTCGATCTCGACGGAAGCGTCGGGATAGAGCGTCGTGGCGAAGGATGAGGCCTTTTTCGCCCGCGCGCCGTCAGGACCATAGGTCAGGTTGACGGTGTTGGAGGCGAGACTGACCGTCTTCAGCCGGTTGGCTTCGTCCCACGTCAGCGTTCTGCTGCCGTCGGAGGTGAGATTGCCGTTGGCGTCATAGGCTAGTGTCTTGGCGCCGACCGATGTTGGCGCATGCGGCCTTGGCGCTGTCGCCGCCGGATAGATATAGGTGCCGACAACACGGCTGCGTGAGGTGAGATTGTCGTTGGCCGCGTAAACAAACGTCTCGTCGAGCGTGTTGTTGCCGAGATTGTCGGACGACGTCAGGCGGCTAGCATTGTCATAGCCATAGGCCCAACTGTCGGAGGCAGTGAGCCCCGTCGTGCCGGTGATGCGGCCAAGGTTGTCGCGGGCATATTGATCATCGAGAAGGATGGTTGCGCCCCTCGACGTGGTGACGCGCGTCACCCAGCGCCGGGTTGGCGAATAGGTGAAGGCGGTTTTTACCCCGTTGGCGTAGTTGATCTCCTTGGTTTGCCCATCGGCCTCATAGAGCGTCGAGGTGATGAAGCCGGATGCGGAGGCGAGCTTGTTGCCGGCTGTGTATTGCAGCGGCGCTGCGGCCGTGCCGAAGTCGAGTTGCACCGGCAGATATTGCGTGGCGATCGGCTGGCCGGAGGCATCGCGAGAGGTGATGGTGGTGTGGGTAAGCGTGCCGATGGTGGCATCCTGGCGCGCCACCTTGCCGAAGCCGTCATACTTGTAGCTTTGCGTGGCGGCCGGATTGGTCGAGGTGGTGAGCTGGCCGATGTTGTAGGAACCGGCAGATGCCTGATCGTAGGTGTTCTGGGTCAGCGTCACCGCGCTGCCGCCCGAGGCCGTTGCCGTCTTCAGCGTCAGCCGGTCCATCTGGTCGTAGCTCAGATTGGTGACGGTGCCCCTGGCGTCGGTCTGGCTGACGAGCCGGTTGGCGGCATCGTAGACGTAAGCCCAGGTGCCGAGATCGGGATCGGTCGCCGACAGCCTGTTGCCGAGCATGTCGTAGCTGTAGGACCAGGTCGAGCCGCCGGGGTCGGTGACCCCGATCAGCCGGCCGAGCACGTCGTAATTGCGGTACTCGGTCAGCGCCATGCCAACCACGTCACGCACCACTGCTGTGGTATCGCCGCGCGTCGAGGTTACGGTCTCGGTCTGGTGGCCAAGCTCGTCGGTAAGCACCACGCCAAAAAGCCACGGATTGAAGGTGCCTGTCGCGGTGGCGAGATAGTGCAGGTAAGTCCGTTGGCTGGCATCCGGATTGACCGTCGCCACCAGCCGGTCGGCCCAGTCATAGGAGTTGGTGGTCCACTGTGCGGCATCGCCGACGAACCTTGGGAAGGCGGTGCGCAGCACATTGGAGCGCTGATCGTAGTCGGTGTCGGCAATGCGCCTTGGACCAGCCGCCGTCTCTCCGGGCGTCTCGACCCGGTAGACCCGGCCGAGCCCGTCATAATAGGAGCGGGTGAAGTCCTCGCCGGCGCCGTTCGGCAGCGGGGTGTATTTGACCAGCGCCTGACTTGCCGGATTGCCCTCGTTCTCGAACCGCGTCTTGGCATAGGCGCCGGTGACGCTCTGCGAGACCTGGTAGGGCCGGCAGAAGGGATCGTAGACAAACGTCTTCACCAGGCCGTTGGGGTCGGTCCTGGTCGAGGGCTGCCCGCAGATCGCGTTGAAGGTGGCGCTCGAGACGAAGCGGGTATCGGCAGCCTGGCCGCCGGTGGCAAAATAGCGCGGCGCCCGCTCCGTCACCGGATAGAGATGGTAGGTCGCGTCATAATCCCACTCGGTCTTGTGGCCGAGGCTGTTGGCGGCCGAGATTTTGTTGCCAAAACTGTCATAGGCAAAATACTGGTCGGTGGCGCTGCCCGTTGTGGCATCGCTGAAAGTCTTCACCCAGGTCAGATTACCCTTGGTCGGCACGGCCCAGACATCGGTGTTGCCGTCATAATAGTTATGCTTGTAGCTGACGTAGGGATCGCTGCCGGTGAGCCCGGCATGCGTCCGCTCGGCAATCAGTGCAGAGACGATGTAGGCCGACGTGTTGGGCGAGAAGAAGCGCTCCGTCCAGGTCTCGTCGCCGCTGACATCGGTGCGGCCATAGTCCTTCAGGCTGACGATGTTGTTGTAGGCGTCGAAGCCGCGCTCGACCCGCAGCGTGCGCGTGACATTCTCGTTCAGCGTCGTGTCGGTTGCCGTGTTCTGCACGGTGTAGGGTTTTGATGCCGTATTGACGGCATAGGTCTCGGCGACCTGCCTGCGCACGACACCCGCGCCATCCTTCCACACCGTCAGCGACGGCAGGCCGTAGCTCGCCAGGTCCTGGCGATAGCTGGTCGTCACCGTCGGTGCCGCCGTCTCGCCATTGGCCAGCGGCTTCGTCTCGACGATCGAGGCAAACCCTAAGAACTTGCGCGCCGCAGGATCGTATTTGCCGCCGGCATATTGGTACGTGCTCACCGACGTCTGGCCGCGGCCGTCGCTCACCGACAGTTTTGTCACCGCATGCACCAGCTGCGGCAGGTAGTTGTTCGTCCAGGTCGATGACGGCGCGTACTCGACCGCCACCGTGCCGCCGGGCTCCGTCACGATCTGCTTCACAAGGTTCGGATTGCCCGTCCCTGCATTCGAGATGAACATGCTGCTGTAGTTGGTGAAGTCCGGCAGGCCGTCCCCGTTGAAGTCGCCGACAACAGTGCCCGCCGTCAGCG
The DNA here is from genome assembly GCF_020165105.1 of Mesorhizobium sp. CA5. Classification (NCBI taxonomy): domain Bacteria; kingdom Pseudomonadati; phylum Pseudomonadota; class Alphaproteobacteria; order Hyphomicrobiales; family Phyllobacteriaceae; genus Mesorhizobium; species Mesorhizobium sp. CA5. The sequence goes on from NZ_JAIUHJ010000023.1 coordinate 63,571, forward strand.
AAACCGGCATATTGAATTGAACCGGCGTCATCGATGTCGACGAGGGGCGCAGCGAGAACACTCTCACCGTGCCGGTTCTACCCGACTGCGACGTGATCGTGCCACCAATGGTGATGACGTCGATACGTCCATCGTTGTCGAAATCGCGCACGACAGCAGAGGTGCCCGTTATCGACCCCACGGTATAGCTCTTGAAACCAACCCCGGTCGAAAGCCAGACTTGGGTATTGCCGCTGGTGCCGTTGTAGAGGACCACGTCGGTCGCGCCATCACCATTGACGTCGGCGAGCACGCAACTGCCTGGGCCACCATCGTAGGCGCCGGTGGAGCATGCAATGGAGAACGCGGTCCCGCCCGGCTGCCATTTGCCGTTCGAAAGCACGCCCTTCTTTATGGACGAGCTAGCCACCAACAAAGGCAATTGACGGCCATTGCCGAGAAAATCGCCCACGCCGAGATTTGGGCTTGTATTGGCATTGAGGGCACCGATGCCATCGCCATCCGCATCAGCCACAGTGGCCGCATCAGATGCCGAAAAACTAAAACCTGGGGCAATCGGCAGGGCATCGCAAACGGCCTGATAACCGGTCGGTGGGCATCCGGCTTTGGTCAGCCCCAGCGCAGCATCCGTCGTGATGATCCATTTGATCGCTGTGTAGGTAACTCTACCGGTAGCGCCGTTGACATATGGTTGGATCGCCGAGTCGGCAAAATCCATCGTATTCTTGGAGGCCAGAAAGCGACCGGGTTGCGAAAAATATAGCGGCGGATTTGAATCGGTGTTGGACCCGGTTAACGTTTCAAGCGGAAGTGACACCGTGCTGCCAACGGAGCCGTTGGTGTTGAATTTGTGAACGTACTTTGTCCGTAGCAGTCCATTGGTACCATTCTGTTGCGACCCGATGATTACGTTCTGGATACGATCGCCAAAGATTTCGTCGCGGCCGTCGAAATTCAAATCGCCGACCTGTCCTGGTCCGAACTTAGAGGGCGCGCCAGCCACCGTCCCATACACCCCATCGGTGTTCTGATAGGTCATCTGGGCGATGACCTTGGATGTCCCGCCGGTGATGGTGCCGTCTGGGGCGATTGCCGCGTCGGTGCCGTAGCGGGTGACCTGGGTCAGCCGCGAGGCATTGGAGAACGGCGCCTGGTCATAGGTGAGCTTGTAGGCGCCGCGCACCGCGCCGGAGACCGTGATGCCGATCGTCTTGATGCGCTGGCTGGTCTCGGAGATGTCGCGGCCATTGCCCATCAGGATCAGGTCCGGACGGGTCTCGTAGTAGAAGCTGATGCTGGCGCCGTTATAGGTGATGCTTGACGGATAGCAGGTCGGGCCTGCCGGACATGTGTAGCTGTAAGAGACCGTGTTGCCGTTGGTGTCGGTGACCGAGGTCAACAGCCAACGATAGCTGAAGGCCAGGTCATAGGCCGGCGTGCCGGCTGCCGGATTGAGGTTGGCGATGGCGCCGACCGAGCGGAAGGTCGAGACTGTGCCATCCCGGTCCGTCACCTTCCATTCATTGGTTGAGCCGTTGAGCGCAATGCGGCGATAGCTCTCATTCTCCGTCGCATGCGTGCCGCCGGTCGAGCAGGACGGCGAGACCATGCCGGCGACACACGCCACCATCGCCTGACCGTCGAGCAGGAAGATGTCGTTGGCATCGTAGGCCGGCATGCCGTAGCCGGGCGTGGCCCGCTCGATGACATCGATGCCGTCCAGACCCCAGGCATAGCCCAGCCAACCCTGGTAGAGGCCGCCGAGCTTGGTCTTGCGCGAGGAATTGTAGTTGAGCGCAATCTGCGGCTCGATGCCATGGAAGGCGGGCACGTCGATGGCAATCGAATAGCCGAGATTGCCGTTGCCGGCGGCCTTGGGCAGATCGACCTTCGGCGTGCCGATCGCTTCAGGATCGCCGCTCGTGGTTGTTGTCGTCGTGGCGGCTGCGGTTGCCACCGTTTGCGCCGCCGGCTCTTCGGGTGCAGCCTCGGTTTCGCCGGTCTTGGCCGCCTTGCCAGTTTTATCCGCGCCTGTCGTCTTGCTATCAGCGGCCTTGCTGCCATCCGTGGCATTGCCATCAGCATAGTTGGCATTGTCCGGTTTGGCGCCGACCTTGGATGCCGCATCCGGGCTGCCGGTGGCTTGCGTGGTCCCGGAGCCGCCGCCTGAAGGCGAGTCGGCAGATGTTGCCGGTCCGCCCGCCTGGCCGCCCGATCCGAGCGCCGCGCCGCCATTGTCGAAGCCGGCAGCGGGACTTTGCGTCCCTTGCGCGAAGGCTACCGAATCTGCACTTCTGCTAATATAAGAGACGAAAGAAACATCCGCACCAAAAACGCCAGCGGCAAGCAGAGCCGCGCCAAAAAGGAACCGCTTCATGAAATCCCCCGATCCGTGTTTCTTACATTTAGCTTGGCGCCATCAACCGAATACAACGGAAACTTGTCTTTGACGCCTTATCTACAACTTTAATTTTTGGCGTCAAAATGCATAGGCAGGTGCGATGCGGCTTCGGCCAAATTGTCGTGCGTCCGAGACTTATATAGCGGCCTGGCTACGCACTATCTTCGAACGCCGATGGTTCTTTTGTTTTCCAGCGACAGAAGAGGGCAGTGGCCCTAAGCCAGCAAATGCGCCAGCAGCGCGCGTAGTTGCGCCGGCTTCAGCGGCTTGCGCATCAGCTCTATGCCGGCGGCGCGGGCGGCCTTGGCGACGGGCTCGGAGCCGTCGGCGGTGACGATCAGCGCCGGCACGGTCCGGCCGAGATAATCGCGCACTTCGGCTATCGTTGACGTGCCGAGGTCGCCGCCATCGAGATGCTGGTCGGCGATGACGATGTCGGGCACCCAGGCGGTATCGCCGAGCAGGTCGAGCGCATCGTCTGTCGAGGTCGCGGCGCGCACCAGGCATTGCCAGCGCTCGAGCAGCGAGGTCATTGCCGAGAGCACGTCTGCGTCGTTCTCGACCAAGAGCACCTTGGTGCCGAACAGGCCGTAGCCGCGCGGCCGCTCCATGTCGGCGGCAGCCATCGCCGGCTCGGCCGCGGCCATGCCGACCGGCACGTCGATATGGAAGATGGTGCCGCGCCCGACCTTGGAGGAAAAGGTCACAGGGTGGCCGAGGGCGGCCGCCATGCGGCGCACGATCGCGAGGCCGAGCCCGAGCCCGCCGGCGAGCCCGGCGTCGGCAAGCGTGGACGTGCCGCGGTGGAATTCCTCGAACACCGCCTCGCGCTGGTCCTCGGGGATGCCGCAGCCAGTGTCGGCGACGTCGATGCGGATGGTGTCGCCGCGATGCCTTGTGCCGACCAGCACGCCGCCGGAGCGGGTGTAGCGCAGCGCGTTGGAGAGGATGTTCTGCAGGATACGCCTGAGCAGCGTGCGGTCGGAACGCACCGCGACATTGACGGGGCGGAATTTAAGCGACAGGCCTTTCTTTGCCGCTTCCGGGAGGAAATCCGAGCGCAGCGAGGAGAACAGCGCCTCCAGGCTGACGTCGCCGATCTCGGGCTGCACCACGCCGGCGTCGAGCTTGGAGATGTCGAGCAGCGTGCGCAGCAGATCTTCCATGGTCTCCAGCGAGCGCTCGACCTGGCGCACCAGCTTCCTGCCTTCATCGCTGGCCTGGACCTCTGCCAGCGCCGAGACCGACAGATGCGCGGCATTCAGCGGCTGCAGCACATCGTGGCTGGCGGCGGCGAGAAACCTGGTCTTGGAGAGGTTCGCCAGCTCGGCGCTCTCCTTAGCCGCGCTGAGGTCGATGTTCGACTGTTCGAGCCGGCGCAGCGTCGCGTGCAGTTCCTCGGTACGGTTGCGCACCCGGTTTTCCAGCGAGATCGCGGTCTGGAACAGCGAGAAGGCGTTGCCCTGCTGGTCCATCGAGCGCTCGACGCGGCTGACCAGCGCGGCGTTGATCTTCTTCAGCCTTTCGAGGTCGTCGATGTCGCGAAGCGGCATCTGCACTCACTCGGCTGCCTGGCGCTCGCCGAAGGCGATGCCGGTAAAGGTCTGGTTGAGATGCATCGAACGATACTGCTCGCCATAGGTGCCGAAGCCGATGACCTTGTTGGTCCGGTAGAGCTCGGAGATATCGCGAAAAACCTGGCGGTTGCGCGCGTCGAGCCGGCGTAGCACGCAGTCGAAACCGAGGATCATGTCGATGCCGCCGAGACGATGCTCGACATCCTGGAGCGCGGTGCGCGTCGCTTCGACCATGTTCTTGGGCTGGGCGATGGAAAGCACCACGCCGTCGTCGATGGCGCAGAAGAAGGACAGCGAGCCGTCAGGGTGCATGCGCTGGATCGAGCGGCAATAATATTCGCCGCCGACCTTCACCACCACGGGGTGCGAGGCAAAGCTCAGCGGCGTCAGCGTCTGCGGCACGATGCCGACGGAGGCGGCATATTCTTCCGCCGCGTTGGTGGCGTTGAACTCGCGCACGACACGATGGTCCGGGTCGGACGCCGTCACCACCAGCTTCTCGTCGGTCGGAATGAAATTATCGGTCTTGAAGACGTGGAAGGGGATCTCGGTCGCGACCAGCACGACGATGGCGCTGTCGGACGCGACCGTGCCGTTGGCGATCAGCCTCGTCGTCTCGAATTTCAGGTCGTCGCCGGCCGAGCCGCCAATCAGCGGAATGTCGTCCAGCCCCCAGTGGATGGCCGAGGTAACCGCTTCCTCGGCATAGGACAGCCCATCGATGAAGCAGAGCGCGAATATGTTCTTGGCCCGATCCTGGCCGACGCGCCCGCGCAGCAGGCGCCGCAGCGAGGCGACCTCGCCGGTGATCCGGTCCATGCCCGACGAGGAGAGGTTCTCGACCATGGTGGCGACGGTCGAAAACGATGCCGACGGCAGAAGCAGGGCAAGGACATGTCCTTCCTCCAGCCCCTGCGGCGTGATCTCGCCGGCGGTCGAGCAGCCGGCATAGGCAAGCGACGGAGCGTGTACCTTCAACGCCTGCGCGAGCGCCGCCGCGTCGACCAGGCTCTGGGAGAAGAACAAAAGCGCGAAGCCGGCGTCGACGATCGCCGCTTCGGCCGCGATGGCCCGGGCAAAAACATTCGGATCGGGCTCATCCGTGGTGAGCGCCGAAAGGCCCGATGCATAGCGTGTGCTAGAACTGGCCAGCCGCCTTCTCCGCAATTTCCTCCAACGCTGATTATGCGTGTCTTTTCTTATGCGTGTCAGGCACGCTTCGCGTCGAGGGCATCTTTGCCCTCAATCCCTGATTTGGCAATGGGCCGGGCGGCATGCTCAACAGCTTGTCGGCCATGACCGAAAGTACAAGGGGCGCAGCGCTGGCAGCACTGTTTTGCCCGTTGTACGGTACGCAAATAGCGCGCTGCCGAAGCACAGGCGCGGCATCGGCAAGGCGAGGACCAAGGTTAATACCCAGGGAGGCTGCATGTCGGACGTGTCGTTGACTGTGAATGGGAAACGGGTCAGCGGTAGTACCGAAGACCGAACGTTGCTGGTGCATTTCCTGCGAGAACATCTCGGCCTCACCGGAACGCATGTCGGCTGCGATACCTCGCAATGCGGCGCCTGCGTCGTGCATGTCGACGGCCGGGCGGTGAAGTCCTGCACCATGCTCGCCGTTCAGGCTTCGGGCTCGAGCATCGTCACCATCGAAGGGTTGGCCGACGGCGCCGAGCTGCATCCGGTGCAGGCCGCGTTCAAGGAGCATCACGGGCTGCAATGCGGCTTCTGCACGCCGGGCATGATCATGGCCGCGACCGACATGATCGCGCGTCACCCGCAAGGCCTCGACGAAGCGATTGTGCGCGCCGAGCTCGACGGCAATATCTGCCGCTGCACGGGCTACCACAACATCGTGAAGGCGATCCTCGCCGCATCGGAGGCGATGTCGAAGGGCGCCAAGGGCAAGGCGAAGCAGGCAGCGTGAGATGAGTGAGTAGTGGGTAGCGAATAGTGAGTAGCGAATGGTCGGCGTCTCTGTGACCGACCTCTACTCCAATCTTTTCCTACTCACTATTCGCTACTCACTACTCCCCTAAATTCCGGAGGAATTTCCGCAATGGGTATCGAAGGCGTCGGCGCCCGCGTGGCGCGCAAGGAAGACAAGAGGTTCATCACCGGCGGCGGCCGCTATGTCGACGACATGGTGGTCCCCGGCATGAAGCATGCGGTATTCGTGCGCAGCCCGCACGCGCATGCGCAGATCAAGAAGATCGACGTGAAGAAGGCGCAGGCCATGCCGGGCGTCATCGGCGTCCTGACGGGCAAGGAGCTCAAGGCCGACGGCATCGGCAATCTGATCTGCGGCTGGATGATCCATTCCAAGGACGGCACGCCGATGAAGATGGGCGCGTGGTCGCCGCTCGCTGTCGACAAGGTGCGCTATGTCGGCGACGCCGTGGTGGTCGTCGTCGCCGAGACCAAGGGCCAGGCGCGGGATGCGGCCGAAGCGGTCGAGATCACCTATAAGGAACTGAAGGCCGTGGTTGATGCCACGAAGGCGATCCAACCCGGCGCGCCGCAGATCCATGCCGAGGCCGAGAACAATCTGATCTTCGACTGGGAGCTCGGCGACGCCAAGGCGACCGACGCGGCGATCAAGTCCGCGGCCCATGTCACGCGCATGAAGATCGTCAACAACCGACTGGTGCCGAATGCGATGGAGCCGCGCGCGGCGCTCGGGCACTACGACAAGGCGGAAGACCACTATACCTGCTGGACGACGTCGCAAAACCCGCATGTCGCGCGACTGGTGATGAGCGCCTTCTACAATGTCGCGCCGGAAAACAAGCTGCGCGTGATAGCGCCGGATGTCGGCGGCGGCTTCGGCTCCAAGATCTACATCTATCCGGAAGAGATCGTCTGCCTGTGGGCATCGAAGAAGACCGGCGTTCCGGTCAAATGGGTCGCCGACCGCACCGAGAGCTTCCTGTCGGACACGCATGGCCGCGACCATGTCTCGACCGTCGAGATGGCCTTCGACAAGGACAACCGCATCACCGCTCTCAAGGTCGATACGATAGCCAATCTCGGCGCCTACATGTCGCTGTTCTCGTCCTGCGTGCCGACCTATCTCTACGCGACGCTGCTGTCGGGCCAGTACGACATCCCGGCGATCCACGCCAATGTGCGCGCCGTCTACACCAACACGGCGCCTGTCGATGCCTATCGCGGAGCTGGGCGGCCGGAGGCCACCTATGTGCTCGAGCGCACGATGGAGACCGCGGCGCGCGAGCTTGGCGTGTCGCCGGCGGAACTCCGACGCCGCAACTTCATCACGTCCTTCCCGCACCAGACGCCGGTGATCATGAACTATGACGCCGGCGATTATAACGCTTCGCTCGATGGGGCGATGAAAGCCGCCGACTATGCCGGCTTCACCAAGCGTCGCGCCGACGCCGCCAACCAGGGCAAGCTGCGCGGCATCGGCATGAGCTGCTATATCGAGGCCTGCGGCCTGGCGCCGTCATCGGCGGTCGGCTCGCTCGGCGCCGGCGTCGGCCTCTGGGAATCGGCGGAGGTGCGCGTCAATGCCGCCGGCACGATCGAGGTGCTCACCGGCTCGCACAGCCATGGCCAGGGCCATGAGACGACATTCGCGCAACTGGTCACCCAGCGCTTCGGCGTGCCGATCGACTCCGTCTCGATCGTGCATGGCGACACCGACAAGGTGCAGATGGGCATGGGCACTTACGGCTCGCGTTCCGGCGCCGTCGGCATGTCGGCCATCGTCAAGGCGCTCGACAAGGTCGAGGCCAAGGCCAAGAAGATCGCCGCGCATCTGCTGGAGGCTGACGAGGGCGACATCGTCATCGAGAATGGCGAGGTCAAGGTCGCGGGCACCGACAAGAGCCTGCCCTGGTTCCAGGTGGCGCTTGCCTCCTACACCGCCCACAATTTGCCGGCGGGCATGGAGCCAGGGCTAAAGGAGACGGCCTTCTACGATCCGTCCAACTTCACCTTCCCGGCTGGCTGCTACATCTGCGAGGTCGAGATCGATCCGGAAACCGGTATGACGGAGATCATCCAGTTCGTCGCGGCCGACGATTTCGGCAACATCATCAATCCGATGATCGTCGAAGGGCAGGTGCATGGCGGCATCGCCCAGGGCGTCGGCCAGGCGTTGCTGGAAGGCGCGCATTACGACGCCAGCGGCCAACTCCTGACGGCAAGCTACATGGACTACACCATGCCGCGTGCGGCCGACCTGCCGTCCTTCAAGGTCTCGACCTCGAACACACCGTGCCCGGGCAATCCGCTCGGCGTCAAAGGCTGCGGCGAGGCCGGCGCCATCGGTTCGCCGCCGGCGGTCATCAACGCCATCACCGATGCGCTCGGCGTCGTCGACATCGCCATGCCGGCGTCGCCCGCCACGGTGTGGTCGGCCATTCGGGCGAAGCATTGAAAAGCGAATAGCGAATAGGGAGTAGCGAACAGGGAAGAGGAGAGCGATGCGGCGAATAAGTAATCCTACTCGCTATTCGCTACTCCCTATTCGCTTTTCCCCGAAGGGAGAAAAGAGACATGTATTCCGTCAACTACCATCGCGCTTCCTCCGTCGCCGACGCCGCAAGGCTGCTGAAGAACGGCGACGCCAAGCTGCTCTCCGGCGGCATGACGCTGATCCCGGCGATGAAGACGCGGCTCGCGGCACCGTCGGACCTCGTCGACGTCTCGCGGCTGAAGGACCTGCAGGGCGTCAAGGTGTCCGGCAAGACCGTGACCATAGGTGCCGCGACGACGCATTACGACGTCTCCACCGACGAGAAGCTGAGGAAGGCCTGCCCGGCGCTTGCACATATGGCATCGCTGATCGGCGACCCGGCGGTGCGTTACAAGGGCACGATCGGCGGCTCGATCGCCAACAACGATCCGGCGGCCGACTATCCGGCGGCATTGCTGGCGCTGGGCGCGACGATCGTCACCAACAAGCGCGAGATCGTGGCGGACAAATTCTTCAAGGGCCTGTTCGAGACAGCGCTGAAGGACGGCGAGATCGTCACGGCGGTGAGCTTTACCGCTCCCGCCAAGGCGGCCTACCAGAAATTCCGCAACCCGGCTTCGCGCTACGCCATCGTCGGCGTGTTCGTGACCAAGGGCAAGGACGGGGTGAGGGCGGCAGTGACAGGCGCCGGCGAGGACGGCGTCTTCCGCTCCAAGGAAATCGAGGCAGCGCTGGCGAAGAATTTCGATGTCGCGGCGCTCGGCGACCTCAAAGTGTCGGCAAAGGGGCTGATGAGCGATATCCATGCTTCCGCCGATTACCGCGCCAATTTGATCGCGGTGATGGCCAAGCGCGCCGTGGCCGCAGCCAACGCCTGAACGGCGACGCCATGCATGAAAGAAGGGGCCTCGCGGCCCCTTTTTCTTTCGCCGCGGCAATGGTTTAGGCGCAAACGCCTGTCGAATTGCGGCTTCGCACTTGCACAAAGTTATCCCGCACTGCAAAATGAATCCGGCGGGAATACCAGATGGTCCAGGCTGCGGGCAATGTCTCGCATGCGGACCTCGAGTCGCGAAGGCACGGTATGACCGACATCTCCGCAGCCGTTGTCCTGCCGCGGGCCGCGACCGACAGGGAAGCCAGGGCAAGACTGGCCTATCTCGACGGTTGGCGAGGCCTGTCGATCGCCATGGTGCTGGTCGGCCATTTCTTTCCGGTCCCAGGGCTCAATCTCGGCGTGCTCGGCGTCGAGTTCTTCTTCGTGCTGAGCGGCCGGCTGATGGGTGAAATCCTGTTCATCGAGCGCTTTCCGCTGAAGAAATTCTTCAAGCGCCGCTTCTCGCGCATCTATCCAGCGCTGCTAATCTTCGTGATTGCCGCCATGATCGGCCTGACCGGAACCTTCATCGCCTTCAAGTGGAAAGCGGCGCTGACGGCGCTGACCTTCACCTACAATTACGCCGGCGTCCTGATCACCCGCGCCGGCGCGCTCGACCACATCTGGTCGCTCTGCGTCGAGGAGCATTCCTATATCCTTTTGGCGCTGATCAGCGTGGTGGTTACCGGTCGGGCGAATGTCGTGCGGCTGCTGGTGGTGCTGGCGCTGCTGGCGATGGCCAACGGCGCCATTTCGTACGGGGTTCTCGGCATGGGCTACGAGACTACCTACTGGCGCACGGACGTGCATATCGCCTCGATCCTGCTATCGGCCGCGATCTGCCTGCTCAAGGCCGACGGGCGGCTGCCGGCTTTCCTGCAAAACCAGCATGTGGCGCTTGCGGCGGCGGTTGGCGGCGTGTTGCTGTTCCTCGATCCGGTGCCGACCACGATCCACTATCTTGTCGGCGTGCCGCTGCTGGCGCTCGCCGTCAACACGCTCGACTTGGCGGGGGGCTACCTGACGGGGCCGTTGTCGTCGCGGCCGATGGTGATGCTGGGGCTCTGGTCCTATTCGCTTTATCTGTGGCAGCAGCCTTTCTACAAATTCGTCGATGAGCGCGGCAGCGCGACAATCCCGATGCTGGCGGCCGCGTTCGCCTGCGCGCTCGCGAGCTACTACATCGTTGAAAAGCCCGCGCGCGGGTGGCTCAACCGCAATTGGTGAGCGCTCTCAGCCTGGCGTGGCCGCCTTCTGCGCGGCGAGATAGCGGCGAAGCCCGGCTTCGCCGCGCGGCGTGGTCCAGCGATGATTCCAGGCGAAGGCTGGTCTCAGAATCGGCGCCAGCAGCTTGAGGAGCGGCCGCTCGACCGTGACCTGCCAGGTAAGATCGACATGGGTGCCTCCTCCGGACGGCGACAGCTCCGCCCGCCACAAGCCGTCGAAATCGCCGAAGGTCTTCACCACCACCAGCCGGCCGGAGTCGAGCTCGGCCGCCTCGATGATGAAGTTCAGCTCATAGGGCAGGGCGCCCCGCGCTCTCGCTTTGGCGCGCGCACCGACGACGCCCTTGCCCTTCCTGTCGAGCGGCTCGACCTCCTTATAGGCATCGCCCCACCAGAGCGGCAGAAGCTGCGCGTCCGACAGCACGTCCCACACTTCCTGCGGGGTGCCTTCCGGGATGTCCCAGCTCTCGTCGAAGCGGAAGACATTGCTCGCCATGATGTCGTCCCCAAACAGCGGAGCGGCTATATTAGCTGTTGCTTGTTTTGCTGACCAGCGGGCTCAGGCTCTGGTAGTGTCTCAGTTTGAAATTCAGAGCTTGTATTCGAATTCCCATAGCCCGACCCGCGAAAGCTCAAAGGCTATCTCATTCCAGCTATTGCCCTTAGCCGAAGCACATCGAGCGACGAGAAATTTTTCCAGTTGAAGGTGATCGAACGTCCGCATGAAAATCACGCTTTCACCAGAAAATACCGCTTCTGTGTGGGACCGAAGAAACCATGTCGGCGAACACACCGTGGCCGTGAAAGCATCCGACCCTTCTTTGCCCTCTTCTCCCGCGTAGAAATCAATGGTGACCGAAAAATCAGTTGGATCGGACGGACGCCATGTAGAGAGATCGAACGCGAGTTTATCGGCGTCCACAATCCTATGACCCTTATACTCCGCTTTCATGAAACTCGCTGTTCCTGCTTCTGATAGGGACCACGCTTTCCTGGCTTAGGCGCAATGGCTTCCATCTTCTCGCACAGATCGTCCATCGACCAAAGCGTCTGCGAAACGCCAGCCGCCATTGCCCGCGTGAGACACTACGCAGGCTCTCCTTCAGGCGACGGGCTTCGCCCAATAGCGCACCGACTTCTTGCCGCCGTGGATCACCGCATCGCCGACTTCGGCGAAGCCGAGCGCTGCGTGGAAGGCGTCGGAAGCCGGATTGGGCGGATCAGCGTTGACCTCGCAGGTGACGATTGCTTGGCCGGCGCGCCGGGCATGCTCGAACAGATCCTCGTAAAGTCGTCGGGCGTGGCCACGGCCGCGCGCCCCGGCCGCAACCACCACACGGTCGACATAGACAAAGCGCGTATAGCGCTCGCGGAACCAGAGGAAGTTCGGACTGTCGTAGCTTGCGTCTTGGTCGAAGCATAGGATGAAGGCTTCGAGCGCGCCGATCCGGCGGGTGTAGAAAGCCTCGCCGAGCAGGAAGGAAAGCCGTTCCGGCTCGAGCCAGGACAGCTCCGCCGCATGCTGGTTGTTGAGCGCGAGGATCGCGGGCTCGTCGGCGGGTGAGACGCGTTCGATCGGCAACAATTCCTTGCTCATCACTTGCGCCATCAAGCTCTCGCGGCCGCGATCGTCGCAGCCACCTTGGCTTGATCGGTCACCGTGTTGCGGTATTCGCGGTCGAGGTCGGTGCCGCCCATGCCGACATTCGGGTTGCGGTAGCGCATGGCGCTCGGCACGTCCGCAAGTGCTGCAAAATGCATCTCGGTCAGTCCCGTACGCCTGCGGACCTCGCCAATCGTGTCGGGGGCGAGTGCGCCACAGCCGAGTATGATTATGCGCGAGCCGGCCTGGCGAACGAGTTCCGCCAGAAGCCCGACGCCTTCGACCGCCGTGTCGCGTTGGCCGCTGGTCAGCACGCGGCCGACCTTGCAGCGGATCAAGGCTTCGAGCGCCTCGGCCGGATCGCGCGTCATGTCGAAGGCGCGGTGGCAGGTGACGTTGAGCGGGCCGGCGGCCTCAACCAATGCGCTCATGCGCGCCTCGTCGATGGCGCCGTCGGCGGTCAGGCATCCGACGACGACCCCGGCCACGCCGAGCTCGCGCAGCGCTTCGACATCGGTGAGCATCGAGCGGTATTCGGCCTCGCTGTAGAGGAAGTCGCCGCCGCGCGGGCGCACGATGACATGGAAGGGAATGGTCGCGCTTTCGAGCGCGGCGCGCACCGTGCCCAGGCTCGGTGTGATGCCGCCTTCGATCAGGCTGGCGCAGAGCTCGACCCGGTCGGCGCCGGCGGCCTGCGCGGCGAGCAGCCCGTCAATGCCTTCGACGCAAATTTCGATCAGGGGGAGTCGGGCGTGGGTCACCAATGTCCATCCATATTTCAACAGATCGCCAGCCCTAGCATCGCGGCGATTGCCGCGAAAGCCGCAACGATCGATCCAGGGTCCGGCGGTGATTATCGGGGCTTGGTGCAGAATGCCGTTGACATTCATAACTGTCAGGTTATAGATGACCCATAGCTGGTGAGTTATTGATGTAATGGGAAGGACGGCGTGCCGCCTGGAGATGGTGAAGAGGATCGCACAAAGACCGGCCTGGGTACTGTCGTCACCTGGACGCTGACGCCGACCGAAACCGGCACCCATCTGCGCGTGGAACAATCGGGCTTCAGACCGCGGGATGCGCAGAGCTATCGACGCGCCAGCCGTCACTGGAAGCGCTGTCTCGCGGCTTTGCAGAAATTGTTGGAACAATTGGACAAGGAGGATGCCATGGACGATATCGCCAAAGATCCGACGAAGGATGAAACCAAATCGATCGTTGTCGAGCGGCTCATTCCACACGGCGCCGACAAGGTTTGGCGTGCGCTGACGTTTCCGCATCTCGTTGCCGAATGGCTGATGGAGAACGACTTCGCGCCGGTCGAAGGCCATCGCTTCACCTTTCGCGCAAAGCCCGTGCCCGGCTGGTCGGGCGTGACGAACTGTGTGGTGCTGAGGGTCGAACCGCCAAGGCTGCTCGCCTACAGCTGGGGCGACGGAAGCGAGTCCGACAGTGGCCTGAAGACGGTGGTGACATGGTCGTTGACGCCAGAAGGCGATGCCACCCGGGTACGGATGGAGCAATCCGGCTTCAGGCCGCAGGACGAGCCTGGCTACAAAGGCATGGGAAGCGGTTGGCCGCGCATCCTGGAGCGGCTTGAGCAGGTTGCCGCCCGGCCGGGCTGATCCCGACATTTGCGCCGGCATGTGGTGCAAGTCCCCTGATGCGTCTGCATCCAGGGCTCGCAGAAAAACGTCTGAAGGAGACCGACGATGGAAGCAAGATTGAAGAACCCGGTGATGCTCATTCCCGGCGCGCTGCAGGCGCTGCTGGCGCTCGACAAGTCGACCGAAGCCGGCGGCTTGCCTTATGTGACGCGCAAGCTCGTTCATCTGCGTGCCAGCCAGATCAATGCCTGTGCCGTCTGCGTCGACATGCATGCGCGTGAATTGAAGAAGGCCGGCGAGAAGGACGAGCGGATCTTCGCCGTGTCGGCATGGCGGGAGACGCCTTATTTCACCGCAGCCGAACGCGCGGCGCTTGCGCTTGCCGAAGCCGCGACGCGCATGGCCGACCGCTCCGACGCGGTGCCGGACGACGTCTGGGACGAGGCCGCGCGTCACTATGACGACAAGGCGCTCGCCGCCCTGGTGATCCAGATCGCGCTGATCAATGCGTTCAACCGCCTGAACGCCACCACGCGGCAACCCGTGGGCGCCTGGAGATAAGGTGGAAGGAGGGCGCCCGCTCTGAAGCGGGCCTCTCGCCGGCTATTGTTTCAGGATCGTGTTCTTGGCGCCTTGCTCGACCTGATCGATCACCAGCAGCTTCACCGGATCGGTGCCGATATTGGTGGCCTGGTGCCACTGGCCGATCATCTCGACGATGAAGTCGCCGGTCTTGTAGGTGTTGGCGGCACCGGTCTCGACATTGGCGACCCTGAGCGTGCCTTGCTCGACATAGGCATAGCGCGGGAAGGGGTGCTTGTGCACCGGCAGGGTAGCGCCGGGGGCTATCTGGTATGACGAGACTTGAACCTCGACATTCTTTTGCGGCAGCGTGATCGGCTGGCCCGATGCGGTCGTCGTCTTCGCCGCCAGCGGCGTCACCACGACCGGCGTGTTGCCGCTGTCCAAAGCGTTGGCCGCAGTCGCGTAGACGGCGGCTATCGCCAGCAGTGCCGGTATTGTGATGTTGCGCATAGTCCCCTCCAAATTGCCGCACCATCGCCCGACATTGACGCACAAGCATCCTTTTGCAAGCGGCTCTGTCACACAGCGGGGCTGTCCTGCCGTTTGGCTGTCCCGGACTTCGGCGGCCGCAACAGCAGGGCGAGCGGCACGAGCAGCGCCGTCGCTACCGCGCAATAGAAGAAGACATCGACATAGGCGAGCAGCGAAGCCTGGCGGCCGATCTCCTGGCCGATCCAACCCACGGCCTGTTGCCTGGCCTCGGCCAGCGGTGAGCCTTCGGCGACGAAATGGTCGGTTATCTGGCGAAGCGTCTGCTGATAGGTGTCGCTCGATTGTGCAGTGTGGCTGACCAGCACCGACTGATGGAGCTGGGCGTTCTGGGCAATCACCGTGTTGGACAGCGACACGCCGATGCTGCCGCCGAGGTTGCGCGCGACATTGATCAGCGAGGACGCCTGATCGGTCTTCTGCGGCGGTAGACCGACATAGGCGGCGGTCGAGATCGGGATGAACAGGAACGGCAGGCCGATCATCATATAGACGCGCGCATAGGCGAAGAAACCGAAGCTGGCATCGGGCGTCAGCGAAGTCGTGTGCCAGAGCGCGACCGCGACCACCGACATGCCCAGCATGATGAGATAGCGCGGCTGAACGATACCGGCGGCAAAGCCCGAAATCGGCATCAGCATCAGCATGGCGATGCCGCCCGGCATCATCGACAGGCCGGATAGGGTGGCGGTGTAGTCGAAGGTCGTCTGCTGCAGCTGCGGCAAAAGCTGGGTGGTGCTGAAGAGCACCGCGCCCACCGCCATCATGACCAGGAACGACATGCCGAACTGACGGCTGAAAAGCAGGCGGATATCGACGATCGGGTCGCGCCTCGTCCACTCCCAAGGAACAAGCAGCAGGAACGACACCGCCGAGATCACGGCGAAGATGGTGATGAAGGTCGAGGCGAACCAGTCGTTGCGCTGGCCCTCATCGAGAAAGACTTCAAGGCAACCGAGCGCCATCGCCACCAGGATGAAGCCGATCCAGTCGACCTTCAGCCCCTTGCTCAGCCGCTCGCGGCGCTCGCGCTCGAGAATGTCGGGCTCGATGACCAGCCATTGCACGAGCGCCAGCGACATGATGCCGAACGGCACATTGATGAAGAAGATCCAGTGCCACGAAAAATTGTCCGTCAGCCAGCCGCCGATGGTCGGGCCGACCGTTGGCGCAACGATGACCGCAATGCCATAGAGGGCAAAAGCCTGGGAGCGCTTCTCCGGCGGAAAAGTGTCGGCGAGGATCGACTGCTCGCTCGGCGCCATGCCGCCGCCGCCGAGTCCCTGCAGGATGCGGAAGGCGATCAGCGTCGGCAGATTGGGGGCCAGCCCGCACAGCAGCGATGCGAGCGTGAACGTGGCCACGCAGATCATGTAATAGCGCTTGCGGCCGATGACGCTGGCGAGCCAGCCGCTGACCGGGATGATGACGGAGTTGGCGACGAGATAGGTGGTGATCACCCATGTGCTTTCATCCATGCCGGCGGCCAGGCTGCCGGCAATGTTGCGCAGCGCGACATTGGCGATCGAGGTGTCGAGCACCAGCATGAAGGTGGCGATCGAGACGACGATCGCGATGAGCCAGGGATTACGCCCGCCGGCCGCCGACCGGCTTTGGTCGCCCTGGACTGTTGCGGCATCGCTCATCTGACCTTGACCGTCGGCACCACAGACATGCCGGGACCGAGATAGACGCCGGGCGGCTGGTCGAAGATGATCTTGACCGGCACGCGCTGCACCACCTTGACGAAATTGCCGGTGGCGTTTTCGGCCGGGAGCAGGCTGAACGCCGTGCCGCTGCCGGCCTGGACGCTGTCGACATGACCATGGAAGGTCTTTTCCGGATAGGCGTCGATGGCGATGTCGACGGGCTGGCCCGGCCGCATCAGGTCGAGCTGCGTCTCCTTGAAATTCGCTTTCACCCAGACGTCCTTGGGCACGAACATCATCAGCACCTGGCCGGGCTGCGCATAGGTGCCTTTCGCCACCGTGATGTTGGTGGCGTGGCCCGCCACGGGCGCCGTGATCATCGTGCGGGCGAGAGTGGTCCTGGCCTGATCCTCGGTGGCTTCAGCCTGCCGAAGCTTGGCCTCGGCGCTCTTGCCTTGTGCCTGCAGAACCGCAACCTGGCTTTTCGCCGCCTCGGCATTGGCGTTGGCGGCATCGAGCGCTGCCTGGTCCTGGCGCAAGGTCGAAGCGGCCTGCTGTGCCTGTTGTTGCGTCGCCGTGCCCTTGACGAGCAGCTCGCGGTTGCGCTGGTCCTCGGATTTGGCGAATTCGAACGCGGCCTGCGCCTGGGCCACCTGCTTTCCGGCGACATCGATCTTGGCGTTCTGCGCCTGGGTCTGGGCCTGGACGTTGGCGATCTCGGCCTGCGCCGCCGCCACGCCGGCTTGTGCCTGTTTGAGCGAGGCCTGGTAGTCGCTGTCGTCGATGCGCAGAAGCACGGCGCCGGCCTCGACCGGCTGGTTGTCGGTCACGGCAACGTCGGTGATGCGCCCGGCAATTTCCGCGCCGACCGTTACCGTTCGCGCGTCGATGAAGGCGTCGTCGGTCCATTCATAGTGCCGAGCGTTGATCCACCAGATGACTACGGCCGCGATGACCAACAGGATTAGGATGGCGACGATCGCCGCTATATAGGGATGGCGTCTGATGAGGCCGGGCTTGTTGCCGTCGGACGAACCGTCATTCGCCTGCCTGTCTTGCGCCTGCTCGTCGTCGCGCTTGTCTTCTACGGGTCTGTCTTCGACGCGCTTGTCGTCGCCCGGCGGGCGTTGCTGCCGATCGGACCGCGGCTGAGCACGCGATTCTTCGGCGGGAGCGGTTTTGCGCTCTTTTCTGTCAGTTTTTGCGTCCAAGGCAACGGACCCCAGATATCGTCGACCCCTCTCGCAGCAGGGTCAACGGGTGTTTTCCGCAAAGGTTCCTGTCGCCGGATGCCGGGTTCTCCTCAGTCCCGCCGGAGGCGTTGGCCTGCAAATAGATGATGGCAGCGTTGCTGCGCGAGTTATAGGATCGTTGCTGCGACCGAAACCTCAGGGAGGGGCTGCTCATGCAGTCTCCGATGGAAAAGAACAAAAGCTCAACTTTGCCATTGCCGGGAGAAGCGGAACGTCGGGCGAGGCTGCAAAAAATGCAGGGGCTGCGAAGCCTGCGATCTTACGGCTCCTGCCTTCGGCTTGACCCAAGCGCCCAGTTTCACGATCTGATCGATTGTACCGCGCTGCTGGAACTGTTGAATGAAGGCGACGACGGATATCGACGGCGAACCGCCGCGCTGCCAAGCCACCTGGCTTGCTAGCCTCGCGCCGGCGCCGCCGGCCCTGGCAAGCAGCGGCGAACGCTTACAAGTCGGGCGGCTGCATCCCATAACAGGATATTCGGGCCCGCCTGCCCTTGGCGTTCGACCGCAGGGATAAGCTCAATCGACCCCAAATCATCGCGCGATCTGCCCGGTCCCAAGCCGCGCAAGGATAAGCAATGCGAAATCCGAGATGCTGCCGCCCGACAAAACAACGACTGGGATCGGAACAAGGTCCGTGGCGATCGGGACAGCAATGGGATCGAAGAGGACGAGGCCTAGCCGGCGACGACAGCGGGTCGTCACCTCGGCGAAGCGGCCCGGCAAGGCTGGCGGGGTAGAACCAGTCAGGCCGGGCCTGACCAGCAAGGCTCGCAACGCTCCGGCTGAGATCGAGCCTATCAGTCCGACCCAAGATTCTTGCCATACAAATGGAGGATGCCTAGCCGGCCAGTGTGAACCAAGACCCCGCCTTCCAATAAGTCCCGACGGCTGTTCCTGGAACTACGGTGACCGAACTGCCCATGCGGGTGTAGACGTTTGGCGGCTGCAGCCGTCTTCGCCGACAGTGACTGGAAGTCCGTTGTAGGCCGCCAATCAATCCAGCGGGATTGGCGGATAGGCTGCTGAGTGCAAGCCGCGTTTGTACCTCGCCAAGATTTCCTCTTCGATTTTATCGATCGCCAGCGTTAGTGCACGTTGATTGTTGGCGTCGACGTCAATGATCGACCGGCCGCGCTCCGTCAGCAAGCCGCATACGCGCGCCACGACGGTGGCCGACTGAAGCCTTTTGTCCAATCCGGTTTCGAACAAACGCTCGGCAAAGGTGTGGCTCTTCTGTCTCCGGTCAAGCCGCTCGATGAGAAGTTGCTCGCAGGCGTCGATTCTAATCACCACGTCCGACTCCGGGATGAAATCCAGCGCATGTGCAAGGCACGTCTCATCTGCTGTTCCACTGAAGCAGGCGAGCATTGAAACCGCCTGAACGAAGGCTTCGTCGAAAATAAGAATTTCCTCGCTGGCGGCAGATTGGCGCCATGCGCGGGCAAGGCGGAGAACGTATTGACTTAGCCTGATGCGCCAGATCACGTTTCTGGGAGGCAGTGTCTGCACCAGGTTTGCGCGAATTCTGAAGTCGACGGCATTAGCGGATGGGCGACAGGCCATGCCAATCGAGCGTGCAGCCGCGCGAGCGA
Organism: Mesorhizobium sp. CA5; assembly: GCF_020165105.1. Taxonomy (NCBI): domain Bacteria; kingdom Pseudomonadati; phylum Pseudomonadota; class Alphaproteobacteria; order Hyphomicrobiales; family Phyllobacteriaceae; genus Mesorhizobium; species Mesorhizobium sp. CA5. The sequence continues at coordinate 82,882 of NZ_JAIUHJ010000023.1, forward strand.
CTCGACACATCGCAGTGACAATGCCGCCGGGGTCCAGCATGGATCGGTGAACAACCCGCCGGTCAGTGAGAACGATCCGTGCAGGGTGTCCGTGAGCCCGCAACTGTTCATAAAGCGCATGCGCAAATGTCGTTTTCCCTGACCCAGCCGGACCTGCGAATTCAACAATCATGCGTTAGGAACCCCGCTGGCCTGGCTACATGTCGTATCGGGGGACCATCTTCGGCGACCGCAGCTCCTGAGCCATTTTCGCCGCCTGGAAGGTTGTCATCAGAACGTAGGTCGTTTCACCTTCGGTCGAGTTTATGGCCAAGACCACGCGGCCAATCTCGTCACTCATGGCGCAAGACCAGTCTTTGACAGCAATCGCTCGTTTCCAGGCCATTTGCCCCTGCCTTTCCTTCACGAGGTTATTTGGCCGCGTGAAGACCAGCAATTTGGACTGAATGCCCCATTCCGTTGGGCCTAACGTCGTTGTCTGCGTTGTTCAATTGGTGAGCAATCGAGATGCCAGGCTTCAGATTGGCGGAATTACGGTGGCTAATGATCAGAGCCAGCGCTCCTGGAGCAATGTGAGGCTGCACCGTCACTGTAATTCGGGCGCAACCGCCTTGGTTGTTTGCAACGCGTGGGAACGTCTCGAATGACTGCGCGTTCTTTCGTCACGGTCACATTTCATTGGGACCTAACCGGAGGATATTCAAATGAAAATCAAGATGCTCTGCATGAGCGCAGTTGCGCTCGCAATGATGGGTAGTGCCGCGATGGCCGGTAGTAGTACCGGGACGTCCGCGCTCGATGACCCGGCCAAGATGTCGCCGTTCTTCACCGACGCTGGCATGAAAACATTGAGAACCGAGGCGGATTTCAAGACTGCCTGGATGGCCATGAAGCCGGATGAGCGTACAGCGATTTTGAAAGACTGCGGCGACGCAACCATCAACAAGGCGCACGCGGACTTCTGCGCGATGGCCAAGAAGATGGGAGGCTGAAGCCTCCCCTCTATGAGCCCGTTACACCGTTGTCCCGCTAGCGAATAATCGCCATGCGCTCGGGTGACGGGTTGAGGCGGTCGATCCCGCATGGATGCGGCCGCCGTTTAAAACCCGCTGCCTTGCCATGGGGCGGCGGGTTTTTTTGGCGGGCGCCTGCCCTCAATTCTGCATCGCCAGCATCTGGAAACAGACAACAATCAGACGGTTTCGGCACAGTCGTGGATGCGCTTGACGGACATTACCTTGAGGTTGAACCTCGAGCGTGCCGGAATGTGGACCGCTGGGAAAGGCCGGGCTTTGAAAACGTCGAGATACAAGGCGTTCCGAGTGGAACTTGGCTCCCCGGGCCGGATTCGAACCAGCGACCAACCGGTTAACAGCCGGTTGCTCTACCACTGAGCTACCGGGGAACGGAGGCTCTGACGTGAGTGGCGCAGCCTATAGCAAACACCTTTCGGCTTTGCAAAGAAGCATTTCGCAATTTTTCTCCAGTTTTTGATGCGGCTATTTGTGCCATCGTCCGGCGCGCCCACATATGAAGGGCTTCACACCGGCGCGGAACAAGGCGGCCGGTTGTCGTCTTGATATGGCTTAGGCAGCAGATGGGATCTGGCTTGAATGACCGCAGCGGATGATGACAACGCCCCAGCGCGGAAGATTTCGATCTTCGGCCGCGAGTTCACCATGCCGCGCTCGCGCGGCTGGCGAATCGCGATCGGCATGCTGCTTACGCTCGGCGGGCTTCTGGGCTTTCTGCCGATTCTCGGTTTCTGGATGATTCCGCTCGGTCTCCTGGTTCTATCCTATGAATTCGCCATGATCCGACGCCACCGGCGGCGTTTCGTCGTCTGGTGGGAACGCCGGCGGCGGCCCGACTGAGAGCACGGGCGGCCTCCGCCGCAGTGATTCCGGACCCATGAAACCGATTGGTAATCACCACTTTGGCGCTCGATGCGAAAGCGCCGGGAATGACGCGCGAGCGCTTGACGACCTTTGAGCGCCAACATAATGAGTTCGCTCGGAACGCCGGGAGCATTGCGAGGCCTCGTGGCGGAGTGGTTACGCAGAGGACTGCAAATCCTTGCACCCCGGTTCGATTCCGGGCGAGGCCTCCAGATGCTTGCGGGCTCCAGCGCAATCGCGCCGGAGCGGGGTTCCGGTTGAAGTTTTGGCCGCGCGCCTGGCGCGGGGAGCGGATTGTTGGGACATGAACGCTGATTTCTCCGAACGCCGCGTGAAAATGGTCGACGGCCAGATCCGCACCACAGACGTGACCAGCGCGCCGCTCATCGAAGCGATGCTGAGCGTTCCGCGCGAGGCCTTTGTCGGCGCCGGACAGCAGGATCTGGCCTATATCGACGAAGACATCCGCATTTCCGACGGCGCTGACGGCAGCGGCGCACGCTACCTGATGGAGCCGTCGCCGCTCGCCAAGCTTTTGCAGCTGGCCGAGATCGACGCGAGCGATTCGGTGCTCGATGTCGGTTGCGGCACCGGCTATTCCGCCGCGTTGCTGTCCAGGCTCGCGCGTTCCGTCGTAGCGCTGGAGAGCGATGCAGCGCTGGCGGAGGCCGCGAAATCAACACTTTCCAGCCTTGGCTGCCAAAACGTCACGGTCGTTACCGGGCCGCTGCCGCAAGGGCAGGCCGCCAAAGGGCCCTACAATGTCATCTTCATTGGCGGCAGCGTCGAGGAAGTGCCGCAGGCATTGCTTGACCAGCTCGCGGAAGATGGACGCCTGGTTGCGGTCGAAGGGCGTGGCAACTCTGGCGTGGCCCGGCTGTTTGTCAAGGCAGGGGGGGTTGTAACCGGAAGGCGTGCCTTTAATGCGGCAATTAAGCCACTACCGGGCTTCGAACGTGCTCACGCATTTGAATTCTGAGCGTTTTTGCCTTGCAGCGAAGGCGCTGTCATGATCGCTTGCGCCTGACAATCGTTGCTGATTTGGTTAACCGGGTGTTTTTGGGAGGCCGTCAGCGGGGGAACGATAAACAACGCGGCGCTGGCCGATCCGTAAGGATAGGTTGGCGTGGCGTGGTTCCCATGCAAAACGAATGAGGGATATAACGTGCCGCCTCTACGCAAGAGTATTTTAGTAGCTATCCTTGTTTCGGCCACCGCGCTTTCGCCGCTGGCCGCCTCCGCCGAAACCATCACGGGCGCGCTCGCCAAAGCCTATCAGTACAATTCGCAGCTCAACGCGGCCCGCGCCGGCGTTCGCGTCACCGATGAGGGCGTGGCCATCGCCAAGTCGGGCTGGCGCCCGACCGTCACCGGTTCGGCTAACATCGACTACACCAACATACATGGCTTTGGCACCAGCCGGAGATTAACGACGGGCAGCTTCGGAGTGCAGATCAACCAGACGCTGTTCGACGGGTTTCAGACCAAGAACAATGTCGCCGCCGCCGAATCGCAGGTGAAGGCTTCGGTCGAAAGCCTGCGCAACACCGAAGAGAATATCCTGTTCAATGCGGCGAGCGCCTATATGGACGTGATTCGCGACCGCCAGGTCGCGGCGTTGACCGAGCAAAACCTGCAGTTCCTGACCGAGCAGGCGCGCGCCGCCCGCTCGCGCTTCGAGGTCGGCGAGGGCACCCGCACCGACGTGGCCCAGGCCGATGCCTCGCGTGCGACGGCCGTGGCGCAGCTGAGCGCCGCCCGCGCGACGGCGCTGGCGAGCGCCGCCACCTATCACCAGATCGTCGGCGACGAGCCGGGCAAGCTCAAGGCAGCCTCGCCGCTTGGCAAGCTGCTGCCGGGTAGCGTCGATTCCGCCTTGGCCATCGCTTCCGCCGAACATCCCGCCATTCTTGCCACACAGCACCTCGTCGATGCCGCGGCTTTTGCGGTGAAGTCGTCGGAAGGCGCGCTGCTGCCGCAGCTTACGGCTTCCGCCGGCGTTTCGGACAACTACACCCACACCGTTCCCAGTTCCATCACCAGTCCTAACGGTAGTTCGACATCGGCCAATATCGGCGCTTCGCTCACCATTCCGATTTATTCGGGTGGCCGGACCTCGGCGCTGGTGCGGCAGAGCAAGGAATCACTGGGCGAGGCGCGCATCCAGGTCGATGTCAGCCGCGACCAGGTGCGCCAGGCCGTGGTCTCGGCCTGGACGCAATATGTCGCCGCGCGCCAGAGCGTGGATGCCAACAGGCAGGTGATCGATGCCGCGCAACTGGCGCTCAACGGCGTCATCGAGGAGCGCAATGTCGGCCAGCGCACGACGCTGGACGTGTTGAACGCGCAGAACGCGGTCATCACTGCCAAGATCAACCAGGCCAGTTCCGAGCGCGACGTGGTGGTGGCGAGCTATGCCATCCTGTCGGCGATGGGCCGGCTGTCGGTCGACCGTCTTGGCCTGGCAGTCGCCAAATACCGGCCGGAAGAGCACTACAACGCCGTCAAGGACAAGTGGATCGGACTGCGCACGCCCGACGGGCGCTGATTGCCGACAGCATGCTTCCTGCGAGCGCCGCGTGTCCGATGGACGCGCGGCGTTTGTCTTTCCGGGAGGCTCATCGGGCTGCGTGCCGCCTAATCTGTTGAAATCCAACGTGTCCCCAGATTGGGGATTCTCGGATGACGATCGGTCGGTTACGCTGTTTCCATTGATTCGAATTCCGGCCCGGGCAGGACGGAATTCTTGGGCGGGTCAAGTTCTTGAACGGTCGGTTCTGGAACAGGTCAAGTTCTTGGACAGGTCACTAGGGCGGCGGATGTGACGATGGCGACGGCAAGCAGCGCGCAGCGCGAACCTTCCATGGAAGAGATACTGGCTTCCATCCGAAGGATCATCGAAGACAGCGACACCGGGCGCAAGCAACCGGCCGAGGCCGGCGAACTGCGCCAGGATTTAGAGCCGGCCGCGGCTGGCGTGCCGGCTGTCGAGGTGGATGCCTTTCGTTCCGAATTGCATGCCGACGTCCGCAAGCCGCCGACGCTGGCGGAGGTCCAGGCCCAGCTTGCGGCGACCGATCCCGCGTCGGCGCGTGCCGAGGCTCGCCACGAGCCGGTCAGGGCGACATCCACGCCGACGACCTTGTCGGAGCTCGGGGCCCGCAGCGCTGCTCAGCCGAGTGTGTCGCCGGCGGCCAGCAAGCCCGCCGCGGCAAACGCGCCGCAGACCGCGGAGACCATCGTCACCGATTGGCGGCGGGAAATCGCCGCGGCGGGCGGCAGCACGGTCACCGCGAAGCCGACCGCCCGGGCGCCGGAAGCCGCGCCGCGGGTCGAGATCGAGAAGGTCGAGGCCGAAAAGGAAGAGGTCCGGTCGGCGGCGGAAGCTTCCGCGCAAGCCGGCGGCTCCCGGGCCTCCGAACCGGAGGCGCAGCCGGCCCGGCCCGCGATCCTTTCCGAGCGTACGGGCCGGCAGGTCGCAGCAGCCTTTGGCGAGCTTTCCGATGCTTTTGCCAGCCGCGGCAAGAAAAGCTTCGACGACATGGCCGAGGAGATGCTGCGGCCGATGCTGCAGGATTGGCTCGACAACAACCTGCCGACGCTGGTCGAAAGGCTGGTACGCGAGGAGATCGAGCGCGTGGCGCGCGGGGCGCAGTAACCGCCGCAACATGCAGGCTGACAAGCGCCGCCTTGGGGCGGCGCTTTTGTTTAAGGTGCCTGGATGAACGCGTCTGTCCTGGCTTAGCCGGCATTGCCGCTGGCCGCGGCAGACCTATCTGTGGAAGCGATCGCTGCTCTCGCGGTTGACTCGGCCAAGACCTTCCGATTTACACCGGACGCTTGTTCCCGACAGTTCGGACCTCCTCCATGCTTGATAAGACCTACGACGCCAAAGCCGTCGAGCCGAAGATCGCCAAAATCTGGGAAGAGGCAGACGCCTTCCGGGCCGGCGCCGGCGCGGAGGAAGGGGCCGAAGCCTTCACCATCGTCATCCCGCCGCCGAACGTCACCGGCTCGCTGCATATGGGCCATGCGCTCAACAACACGCTGCAGGACATTCTGGTGCGCTTCGAGCGCATGCGCGGCAAGAACGTGCTCTGGCAGCCCGGCATGGATCACGCCGGCATCGCCACGCAGATGGTGGTCGAGCGTCAGCTCATGGAAAAGCAGATCCACCGCCGCGATCTGACGCGCGAAGAGTTCATCGAGAAGGTTTGGGAGTGGAAGGCCGAATCCGGCGGCGCGATCTTCAACCAGCTGAAGCGGCTCGGCGCCTCGGCCGACTGGTCGCGCGAACGCTTCACCATGGACGAAGGGCTGTCCAAGGCCGTGCTCGAAGTCTTCGTCACCCTCTACAAGGAAGGCCTTATCTACAAGGACAAGCGCCTTGTGAACTGGGACCCGAAGCTGCTCACCGCCATTTCCGACCTCGAGGTCGAGCAGCACGAGGTGAACGGCAATCTCTGGCACTTCCGCTATCCGATCGACGGCGAGGCGTTCGACCCTGAGAACCCGAAGACCTTCATCACGGTCGCCACGACGCGTCCCGAGACGATGCTCGGCGACACGGCCGTGGCCGTGCATCCCGATGACGAGCGCTTCTCCGGTCTGGTCGGCCACAACGTCGTGCTGCCGATCGTCGGCCGCAAGATACCGATCGTCGCCGACGAGTATTCCGATCCGGAAAAAGGCTCCGGCGCGGTCAAGATCACGCCGGCGCATGATTTCAACGACTTCGAGGTCGGCAAGCGCCACAAGCTGCCGGCGATCAACATCCTGACGGTCGAAGCGGCCATCAAGCTGAAGGACAATGAGGACTTCCTGGCCGGCCTAGAGGTCACGCCGGAGCGCCAGGCGGTATGGGACGAGCTGGATGGGCTCGATCGCTTCACGGCGCGCAAGAAGATCGTCGAGCTGATGGAGGCCGGCGGCTTCCTCGACAAGATCGAGGCCCATCGTCATAGCGTGCCGCATGGCGACCGCGGCGGCGTACCGATCGAGCCGTTCCTGACCGATCAGTGGTACGTGAACGCCGCCGAGCTCGCCAAGCCGGCGATCGCTTCAGTGCGCGAGGGCCGAACCAACTTCGTGCCGAAGAATTGGGAAAAGACCTATTTCGACTGGATGGAGAACATCCAGCCCTGGTGCATATCGCGCCAGCTCTGGTGGGGTCACCAGATCCCGGCTTGGTACGGACCGGACGGGCACGTCTTCGTCGAGAAGACCGAGGAAGAGGCGCTCGCTGCGGCAATCGAATATTACCTGGCGCTGGAAGGACCGTGGAAGGCCTGGGTCGAGGACAAGCTCGAGAACTTCCAGCCCGGCGAGATCCTGACCCGCGACGAGGACGTGCTCGACACCTGGTTCTCGTCGGCGCTGTGGCCGTTCTCGACGCTCGGCTGGCCCGACCAGACGCCGGAGCTCAAGACCTATTACCAGACCGACGTGCTGGTGACCGGCTTCGACATCATCTTCTTCTGGGTCGCCCGCATGATGATGATGGGCCTGCACTTCATGGACGAGGAGCCGTTCCACACCGTCTATGTACACGCGCTGGTGCGCGACAAGAACGGGCAGAAGATGTCGAAGTCGAAAGGCAACGTCATCGATCCGCTCGACCTGATCGACGAATATGGCGCCGATGCGCTGCGCTTCACGCTGACCGTCATGGCGGCGCAAGGCCGCGACGTGAAGCTCGATCCGGCGCGCATCGCCGGCTACCGCAATTTCGGCACCAAGCTGTGGAACGCGACGCGCTTCGCCGAGATGAACGACGTCGCGCGCAACGACGAGTTCTGGCTGAACGACGCCAAGCTGCCGGTCAATCGCTGGATCCTGACCGAGCTGACGCGGGCGGCGCGCGCGGTCACCGAAGGCATCACCAGCTATCGTTTCAACGAAGCGGCGGGTGCTGCCTACCGTTTCGTCTGGAACCTGTTCTGTGACTGGTACCTGGAACTGTTGAAGCCGGTTTTCATGGGCACGGACGAGGCTGCCAAGGCCGAGAGCCGGGCCTGCGTCGCCTTCGTGCTGGACGAAATCTACAAGCTCCTGCATCCGATGATGCCGTTCATGACCGAGGAGCTTTGGGCGCAGACCGCGGGCGAGGGCAAGGAGCGCTCGTCGCTGCTTTGCCACGCCGCATGGCCGTCGCCCGATTTCGAGGATGAGGAGGCCGCCGCCGACATCAACTGGCTGGTCGATCTCGTCTCGGGCGTCCGCTCGGTGCGCTCGGAGATGAATGTGCCGCCGGCGGCAATCGCGCCGCTCACGGTGATCGGCGCCAACACGCTGACGCAGGAGCGGCTGGAGCGCCACGCGCAGGCGATCAAGCGGCTGGCGCGTGTCGGCGATATCGCGCTCGCCGATGCGCCGCCGCAAGGTTCGGCGCAGATCGTGATCAACGAGGCGACGGTAAGCCTGCCGCTCGGCAGCCTGATCGACCTCCAGGCCGAGGCCACGCGGCTGCAGAAGGAACTGGCCAAGGTGACCGAGGAGATCGCCCGCCTGCACAAGAAGCTTTCGAACGAAAAGTTCGTCGCCAACGCGCCGGAAGAAGTGGTCGAGGCCGAGCGCGAGAAACTTGCCGAATATCGCGAGGCGCAGGAGAAGCTTTCGGTGGCTTTGACCAGGGTCCGCGACGCCGGCTGAACGGCAAGATTCGCCGCCGCTCCGAAGGCGCTTTCCGGTACGTTAGCTGCCTCGAAAATGCGGCTGCCGCTACGTTAATTTTGACGTAAACGGAAAGTTTGCGCCCCATTGTTGCCATAATGTAACAATGAGGGCCGTCAGACCCAAAACCGGCTGTTTTTGCCCCGTTTTTGGCAGTTTCCCCGGATTTTTCGATCTTTTGAGGCCGGTTCGCGCGACTTAGGCGCCGATTGCGGCGTCGATGACCATGGCAAAAATAGGTGCTGTCAAGATGTACATGTACAGCCCCTGAAATCGTTGTTGCGTCATTAACCCGAATTGGTTCTAGCTTGAGCCACTTGTATTTTGGGGAGGGATTTCCATGAACATTTTGCGAGTCAAAGCGCTGCTGGGGGCAGGGTGCTTTTCGATCGCTTTGATGGGCGGCGCGATGCATCCCGCGCATGCCGGCGGCCTCGAACGCGGCGGCTACGACATCGATCTGCTGTTCGATCCGGCGCCGGTCGCGACGGAAGCGGAAGCCACATATGTGATGCCGGATCGCAAGTACAAAAATGCACTTGGTCCAGGCGGTGCTCCGCTGGGCCCGGGCTTTAGCTCTACGGCCGATGGAGCGGAGCCTTATTGGGTGCCGCGCATCGGCGTCAAAGCCCAGGTCGTCCAAGGCGTCGACTGCATGTTCGACTACTCGCAGCCGTGGGGCGCACATACAGCCCCGGGCAGCACTTGGAACGGAGCGGTTTCAAACATCGAAACCGACATCAAGAGCGACAATTATGCGGCGACCTGCTCCTACAAGATGGATGCGGGCAAGGGCCAGCTTCGCTTCCTCGGCGGTGTGTTCTACCAGAAGGTCTATGGCTTCAAGGAAGGTCTGACGGACATCGGGCTTGGCCCCATGGTCGGGCGTGTCGATCTTGACAGTAGCGGTTGGGGGTGGCGCGCGGGTATCGCGTATGAAATCCCGGACATCGCTTTGCGCGCTAGCCTTGTTTACAACTCGCAGGTGAAGCTCGACAACATTTCTGGCACCTTGGACATCGGGGGCGTCGTCTCCACCCCGATCTACGCTCCAACCCAGTCCATGCCGGACACGCTTGAGTTCAAACTGCAGTCGGGTATCGCGCCCGGTTGGCTCGCTTTCGGTTCGGTCAAATGGGTGAATTGGAGCGTTCTCCAGATCGTCCCGATTTGTACCGATCAATCGAAGGCGCTCGGTGCGGCATGTAACAGCGGCGTGACGAACCCGGCTGTCAGACCGACTTCGCTTGACCTGATGTATCGTGACGGGTGGACCGTTTCCGGCGGTATCGGCCACAAGTTCAATGATCAATGGAGTGCCGCTGGTCAGCTCACTTGGGATCGCGGCACCTCACATGGCTATGGTGTCCAAACCGATACCTGGACGCTCGGCGGCGGCGTCGCCTATACGCCTCGGCCAAACATCGAGCTACGCTTGGCTGGTGCTATCGGCGTCATGACCAGCGGCCACTCTGGAACACTCACCGACGAGAATGGCTATACCGCAGGCGAAGACGCTACATATGACGTCGGTAACGATCTGGTCACGGCGATTTCGGGCGGAATCAAGATCAAGTTCTAAGTTGCTGAAAATGCAATAAAAAAGGCCGGGCAATGTCCGGCCTTTTTCATTGCGTGAATGCCACTATGGCTTCGCCCTCCCGCACGCTGTTGCAGATCCGCTGCACCACCGGCCCCCCGATAGGATTGTGACGTTTCAGCAACAGTTTATGAACAACCCCTGCTGTAGAAGTCAGAGAGAGGGGAACTGCCCATTTCCCGCCATAAACCCGGAGCACCCGAGATATGTCCCGGGATGCGTGCCAGGTTGGCGCGGCGATGGGACCGGCCGCGGGGTGTGCGGCAAGGACGATGATGGACGCCAAGGCAATCTCCAAGGCCAAGCTGCCCAGCCGCTACGTGACCGAAGGTCCGGCGCGGGCGCCGCATCGTTCCTATCTCTATGCCATGGGCCTGTCGGCGGCCGAGATCGCGCAGCCGCTGGTCGGCGTCGCCAGCTGCTGGAACGAGGCTGCCCCCTGCAACATCTCGCTGATGCGCCAGGCGCAGGTGGTCAAGAAGGGCGTTGCGGCCGCCAACGGCACGCCGCGCGAGTTCTGCACCATCACCGTCACCGACGGCATCGCCATGGGTCACCAGGGCATGAAGTCGTCGCTGGTGTCGCGCGAGGTCATCGCCGATTCGGTCGAGCTCACCATGCGCGGCCATTGCTACGATGCGCTGGTCGGGCTCGCCGGCTGCGACAAGTCGCTGCCCGGCATGATGATGGCGATGGTGCGCCTCAACGTGCCGTCGATCTTCATCTATGGCGGCTCGATCCTGCCCGGCAGCTATCGCGGCCGGCAGATCACCGTGCAGGACGTGTTCGAGGCGGTCGGCCAGCATTCGGTCGGATCGATCAGCGACGCCGAATTGCTCGAGATCGAGCAGGCGGCCTGTCCTTCTGCCGGTTCCTGCGGCGCCCAGTTCACCGCCAACACCATGGCGACCGTTGCCGAGGCGATCGGCCTTGCGCTGCCCTATTCCTGCGGCGCGCCGGCCCCATACGAGATGCGCGACCGCTTCAATTTCGCCTCCGGCGAAAAGGTCATGGAGCTGATCGCCAGGAACATCCGGCCGCGCGACATCGTCACGCGCAAGGCGCTGGAGAACGCGGCGACCGTGGTGTCGGCCACCGGCGGCTCGACCAACGCGGCGCTGCACCTGCCGGCGATCGCGCACGAGGCCGGCATCAAGTTCGACCTGTTCGACGTGGCGGCGATCTTCGAGAAGACGCCCTATATCGCCGACCTCAAGCCGGGCGGCAAATATGTCGCCAAGGATATGTTCGAGGCCGGCGGCATTCCGCTTCTGATGAAGACGCTGCTCGACCACGGCTATCTGCATGGCGACTGCTTGACGGTCACTGGCCGCACTTTGGCCGAAAATATGGAGCACGTTTCCTGGAATGAAAGCCAGGATGTTGTGCGTCCCGCCAATCGGCCAATCACCAAGACAGGCGGCGTTGTGGGCTTGAAGGGCAACCTTGCCCCCGAAGGCGCGATCGTGAAGGTCGCGGGCATGTCGGAACTGAAATTCTCCGGTCCGGCGCGCTGCTTCGATTCGGAAGAAGAGTGCTTCGAGGCGGTCACGCAGCGCAACTACCGGGAAGGCGAGGTTCTCGTCATTCGCTACGAGGGGCCGCGCGGCGGTCCGGGCATGCGCGAGATGCTGTCGACGACGGCGGCGCTCTACGGCCAGGGCATGGGCGGCAAGGTGGCGCTGATCACCGACGGGCGCTTCTCCGGCGCCACGCGCGGCTTCTGCATCGGCCATGTCGGGCCCGAGGCGGCGGTCGGCGGGCCGATCGGGCTGATCCGGGATGGCGACGTGATCTCGATCGACGCCGTGAAAGGCACGATCGAGGTGGCCCTGTCGGATGCCGAACTGGCGACCCGGGCAAAGAGTTGGAAGGCGCGCAAGACCGACTATCAGTCCGGCGCGATCTGGAAATATGCGCAGGCCGTCGGGTCGGCCCGCGACGGCGCGGTGACCCATCCGGGCGCCGCCAAAGAAACGCACTGCTATGCGGACATCTGAGGTGTTGAGGTCGTCTGTCTTTTCGGCACTGGTCGCTCTGGCGACCTTGGGCGCCGTCGGGCAGGCCATGGCCTTCGACGACAAGGTGTTCGACGACAAGACCGGCGTGAAGCCGCAGTCGAGCCCCTGGGCGGTGTTCCAGTTCGGGTTCTCCGCCTACAAGAGCGGCCATAAGGATCAGGCGGTCGAAGCCTATAAATATGCCGCCGAGAACGGCCAGATCGGCGCCACTTGGAAGCTTGCGCGCATGTATGCCGAAGGCGACGGCGTGACGCGCGACGATTACGCCGCTTTCAAGTTCTTCTCGGAAATCGTCGATCAGGATGTCGAGCCCGGCTCGCCGGAAGAAAGCTATGTGTCGGACGCGCTGGTGGCGCTCGGCGATTATCTTCGCAAGGGCATTCCCGGCACCCCGGTCGAGGAAAACGACGTCGCGGCGCAGGAATATTATATGCGCGCCGCCGCCAACTACCGCAATCCAAACGCCCAGTTTGAGATCGGCCAGATGTTCCTCAAGGGCGAGGGCGGCGTGAAGGCCAGCGTCAAGCAGGCAGGCCGCTGGCTGCAGCTCGCGGCCGAGAAGGGCCATGCCGGCGCGCAGGCGACGCTCGGCAATCTACTGTTCCAGAGCGGCAAGGTCGTGCGCGGCCTGGCGATGATGACCGCGGCGCTGGCGCGGGCTCCGGCGGCCGACCAGCCCTGGATCCGCAACATGCAGGAAGAGGCTTTCGCCGCGGCCGGCGAGGCCGATCGCCGGACCGCGATCTCGCTCGCCGACGATATCTTGACCAAGGGCAACAACGGCGACCAGTAAGCGCCGGTTTGGCGATAGGGTGCATGGCAGCTTGGCGCATGTGTTGTCTTATGTAGCGCTGGTCGACCCCCACTCCGTCTCGGCTTCGCCGAGCCACCTCTCCCCCGATCGACGGGGTAG
>NZ_JAIUHJ010000024.1:0-90633 GCF_020165105.1 Mesorhizobium sp. CA5
AAGCTCCTGGTCGTCCTCAACGCTATCATTCGCGACAAAACCGCATTCGCGTGAACACAGTTGCCATGCCGTGACGCCTGAGCGCCGCCACGGTGCAGAACGCTCACCAACCAATTCCGCGAAACAGCTCGAACCATTCCGGATTGCTCTTTTCGATCAGTTCAATCTTCCATCGCCGTGGCCAGCGTTTCAGTGACGTCTCACGCTGGGTGGCATCAGCGATGTCGAAATATTCCTCGTACCAGAGGAGACGCTGCACACCGCAACGGCTGGCGAAGCTGGAATCTTGGCCATTCTTGTGCTCGGGTATGCGGCGGGCAAGGTCATTGGTGACACCGATATAGATCGTGCCCCCTTTCTGGCTAGCAGTCATGAGACATAGCCGGTCATCTGGCGATCCTAGCTGGCGCAGCCATCGGCGCCTATTCTGGACCGCAGCATTCTACGGCCAATGCCATGGCATGGATTCTAGGGTCTGCGCGCGTCGCTTCGCTCCTTGCTCCGCCCTAGAATGACGAAGGATATGTCGGCGAGACAGCGCCCCTCCCCAGCGCCCTCCGCTTGACAGTCCACGGCAACGGCGTACGCTCTATTAGCTTGACCTTAAATTACTGCCCCGGCGTGCCGATCAGTCGCGGTGAGGGCTATCTGCCGTTCTCCGTGAAACGGCACCGCCTCGCCAAAGCCGGACACGCCTGACACAATGGGGAGGTGTAAATGGCAGTCAGTTGGCGGTTGTCTGGAAGCTACTTCGAAAACTGCAGCTGCGATGTCGTATGTCCTTGCCTGCTGTCCACCCAGGCGCAGCTGACGTCGAAGCCGACGAAAGGCGTTTGCGACGTCGCTCTGGTCTTTCATATCGACAAGGGCAGTTTCGGGGACGTTCGATTGGACGGGCTCAATGTCGCGATGGTTGCTCACACGCCGGGCCCGATGGCGGAGGGCAATTGGACGGCCGCCGCCTATATCGACGACCATGCGGATGACAGGCAGACCGAAGCGCTGGGCGCCATCTTCACCGGCGCCGCGGGCGGGCCGATGGCCGCCTTCGCGCCGATGATCAGCACCAATCTCGGAGCCAAGAAGGTGCCGATCAGATACCAGGTCGACGGCAAGAAGCGGTCGGTGGAGATTGCCGGCGTGATGCAGCTGGCGGTCGAACCGTTGCCGACAATGCGCGAGGACGGCGAGATGTGGGTGGCCTCCGGCCATCCCGTCAATCCCGACTGGCTCGGTATGGCGATGGGAATGGAAGGCAATACTTTCAGCGACCATGGCATGAGTTGGGACAATTCCCGCCGGAACGCACACTACGCTCCGATCAATTGGTCCGGCCAGCAATAGTCCCGCACGCATGGTCGGAACGGCCTCGCCCATGACGCTGACATTGCAGCGAAACATCATTCTCGCCCTGTTGGGCGCGGTCGCCGCGGCGGCGTGGGTCTTGCTCATCCGGCAGCAGATCGGCATGGACGCGGACATGCGCATGCAGATGTACTCACCCACCATGGGCATGGCGGCGCCGCTGTTTCTTGCCGTCTGGATGATCATGATGATTGCCATGATGTTTCCGACGGCGGCGCCCATGATCCTGACCTTCCACCAGGTCCAAGCCGGCAAACGAGGTCGCGGCGAGGCCTTTGTCGCTACCTGGGTATTCGTGGCAGGCTATATGCTGGTTTGGGGCACGGTGGGCGTTTTGGCTTTTGCCGGCGCCGCAGGAGCCGAGACGCTTGCCGATCATGCGGGATTGTCCACGGCGACGGCCGCGCGCATTGGCGGCGCCCTGCTGATCATTGCCGGCGCCTACCAGCTCTCGCCGCTGAAGGATCTGTGCCTGGCCAAATGCCGCACGCCAATCGGTTTCATCCTGACCTCCTGGCGCGATGGTTCTTGGGGCGCGGTCCGCATGGGCCTCGAGCACGGCGCCTTTTGTCTGGGCTGTTGCTGGCTCTTGTTTCTGGCACTTTTCCCGCTCGGGATCATGAATGTCGCCGCAATGGCCGTGGTCACGCTGCTGATCTTTGCGGAAAAGACCTTCCCGGCGGGAAAGGGCATAGCCAAGGTGTCGGGCATCGCCCTGCTCCTTTACGGCGCGGTGGTGCTGGTCTTTCCCCAGGCGCTGCCGACCTTTCAGCCGGCGGCTATGATGATGAATTGAGCAGCGGCAGGCAGCTACCTTTGCCCCAGCCTCGCGCTCTCGATGGCAATGCCAAGCAGCGCCTGGCGTGCCAGCGCTTCCGACAGGTCCGGTCGTTTGCGGGTCTGCAGCACCGCCGTCTGCAGCCGGCCGAGCGCGCGTGCGAGCGCCTCGACGTTCCAGCGCTCCAGCGTCTTTTCCACCAGCTTGCGGCGCGAGAAGAAGACCGGGGGGCGGGCGCCGGCGACGACCGAAGCGGCGTTGCGGCCGCCGGTCTCCATCTGGCCGCGCATCGCCTGGATCGCCTGCAATTGCCGCATCGCCGATGACAGAACCAGGAACGGATGGCCGCCGGACTGGCAGTGACGGTTGAAGGCGATGTCGAAATCGCCGACCTTGCCGTCCAGCATGGCGTCGACAGCGGCGTCGAAGGAAGCGCCGGAGACGTCGCCCGACAGCGCGTTGACGTCGTCGATGCCGATCTCCTTGTGGCCGTGCGCGTAGAGCACCAGCTTCTCGATCTCGCCACGCGAGGCGAGGCGATCGCCGCCGAGGTTGCGGCGCAGCGCCTGGCGGGCGTCCAGCGTCATCGACATGCCGGCCTTGCGCAATTCGTCGTCGATCACCGAATCCAGGTCGCGGGCTTCGTCGGCGTAGCACGGCAAGGCGATCGCGTTGCCCGCAGCCTCGACGATGGCCCTGAGGCCCGTGCCTTTCTTCAGGTCGCCGGCTTCGATGAGGATGATGGCGTCGCGCGCGGGCTCCGCGGTCAGCGCCTTGATGTCGTCAGCCAGCGCCTTCTGGCCGCTGGCGTTGCGCACCCAAAGCAGCCGCCGGTCGGAAAACATCGGCACGGTGCGCGCTTCGTCGAGCAGGCGGCCTTCGTCGCGATCGACTTCGGCGCCGTCCAGCCTGACGACGGAGAACGGGTCATCGAGCGGCAGCCCGGTTTTCGCGGCAAAGGTCTTCGCCCGCTCGGCGACAAGGCCGCGGTCGGGGCCGTAAAGCAGGACGATTGCCATGGCCGGATCCGGCTTCGCCAGCCACGAATCGACCTCGTATCCTTTCTTCTGTGCCATGCCCGGTGAGTTAGCACGGGGCGGGGTGACGGAACTAGCGTCTTCCCCTTCTCCCCATGTGGGAGAAGGTGGATCGGCGCGACAGCGCCGAGACGGATGAGGGGTGTTCCAGCGGAGTGAGACGCTGGTGGCATCTGGAACACCCCTCATCCGTCGCCTTCGGCGACACCTTCTCCCACAAGGGGAGAAGGGGAAGGCCGCGCCCGGCTCCACCTCCCAATCGCATTTTCTGGCGGCAATCGCCCCGCAAACTTCCGCCAAATTGCGCGCGGCGTGAAAACATCGAAAAGAAATTTCGCCGCCATATCTGCATCTTGGCGCTTGCGTGCCGCATTGCTCAGCCGAGCTGACGGCCCGGGAGGAAGGCCGTGCCGAGGTCCGGCGAATTGGCACTGGTCTGGCGGCGCGGATGTGCAAATATCGCACCGGCAACATTGGAGGATGTGAGCTCATGGCCGACGCTGGATTGTTGCGCTTCCATGTGCCCGAGCCCGAGGTGCGGCCCGGCGGCACGCCCGACTTCTCGAATGTGACCATCCCCAAGGCGGGCTCGGTGCCGCGTCCGGAGATCGAGGTCGATCCGCGCAGCATCCGCGACATGGCTTTCTCCATCATCCGTGTGCTGAACCGCGCCGGCGAGGCCGTCGGGCCATGGGCCGGGCTGCTCAGCGACGAGGAGCTGCTCGAGGGCCTGCGCCATATGATGACGCTCAGGACCTTCGATGCGCGCATGCAGATGGCGCAGCGTCAGGGCAAGACCTCCTTCTACATGCAGCATCTGGGCGAAGAGGCGGTGAGCTGCGCTTTCCGCAAGGCGCTCAAGCCGGGCGACATGAACTTCCCGACCTACCGGCAGGCCGGCCTTCTGATCGCCGACGGCTATCCGATGGTCACGATGATGAACCAGATCTATTCCAACGAAGCCGATCCGCTGAAGGGCCGGCAATTGCCGATCATGTATTCGTCGAAGGAGCACGGCTTCTTCTCGATCTCCGGCAATCTGGCCACGCAATATATCCAGGCGGTCGGCTGGGCGATGGCCTCGGCGATCTCCAATGATTCCAAGATTGCGGCAGCGTGGATCGGCGACGGCTCGACGGCGGAGTCCGATTTCCATGCGGCGCTGGTGTTTGCTTCCACCTACAAGGCGCCTGTCGTGCTCAACGTCGTCAACAACCAGTGGGCGATTTCGACCTTCCAGGGCATCGCGCGCGGCGGCTCCGGCACGTTCGCCGCGCGCGGGCTCGGCTTCGGGATTCCGTCGCTGCGCGTCGATGGCAACGACTATCTCGCCGTGCATGCGGTGGCCAAATGGGCGGCGGAGCGGGCGCGCGCCAATCTCGGGCCGACGCTGGTCGAATATGTCACCTACCGCGCCGGCGCGCATTCGAGCTCGGACGATCCGTCTGCCTACCGGCCGAAGGCGGAATCCGATGCCTGGCCGCTCGGCGATCCGGTGATCCGGTTGAAGAACCACCTCATCCACAAGGAAGTCTGGTCGGAGGAGCGACACACCCAGGCGGAGGCCGAGATCCTCGAAACGGTGATCGCGGCGCAGAAGGAGGCCGAAAGCCACGGCACGCTGCATGCCGGCGGCAAGCCGTCGACACGCGACATGTTCGAGGGCGTCTATGCCGAGATGCCGCCGCATCTCAGGCGTCAGCGCCAGCAGGCGGGGGTCTGACCATGCCGAGACGCACGATGATCGAGGCGATCCGTGACGCCATGGACGTGTCGATGGGGCGCGACAGCCAAGTCATCGTCTATGGCGAGGATGTCGGCTTCTTCGGCGGCGTCTTCCGCGCCACGCAAGGCCTACAGGCCAAATACGGCAAAAGCCGCTGCTTCGACGCGCCGATCAGCGAATCCGGCATCGTCGGCTCGGCTATCGGCATGGCCGCCTATGGGCTGAAGCCCTGCGTCGAGGTGCAATTCGCCGATTATGTTTATCCGGCTTACGATCAGATCGTGTCGGAGGCGGCGCGGCTGCGTTATCGCTCCAACGGCGATTTCACCTGCCCGATCGTGGTGCGCATGCCGACCGGCGGCGGCATCTTCGGCGGCCAGACGCACAGCCAGAGCCCGGAAGCGCTGTTCACCCATGTCTCCGGCCTGAAGGTGATCGTGCCGTCCAACCCGCATGACGCCAAGGGGTTGCTCATCGCGGCGATCGAGGATCCGGACCCGGTGATCTTCCTCGAGCCGAAGCGGCTCTACAACGGCCCGTTCGACGGGCATCACGACAAGCCGGTGACGCCGTGGTCAAAGCATGAGTTGGGCGAGGTGGCGGACGGCCACTACACGATCCCGCTCGGCAAGGCGGCGATCCGCCGGCCGGGATCGGCCGTCACCGTGCTCGCTTACGGCACAATGGTCTATGTCGCGCAGGCGGCGGCCGAGGAGACCGGCATCGATGCCGAGGTCATCGACCTCCGGACGCTGCTGCCGCTCGATCTCGAGGCGATCGTCGCCTCGGTGAAGAAGACCGGCCGCTGCGTCGTCGTGCACGAGGCGACGCTCACCTCCGGCTTCGGCGCCGAGCTGGTGGCGCTGGTGCAGGAGAACTGCTTCTACCATCTGGAAGCGCCGGTGGCGCGGGTCGCCGGCTGGGACACGCCCTATCCGCATGCGCAGGAATGGGACTATTTCCCCGGCCCGGCGCGGGTCGGGCGCGCGCTGATCGAAACATTGGAAGCTTAGAGTGGGGGAGGCCTGAGATGGGCGAGCACGTCATCAAGCTGCCCGATGTCGGCGAAGGCGTCGCCGAGGCAGAGCTTGTCGAGTGGCACGTCAAGGTCGGCGACCTCGTGCGCGAGGACACGGTTCTCGCCGCCGTCATGACCGACAAGGCGACGGTCGAAATCCCGTCGCCGGTCGATGGCGAGATCCTGTGGCTCGGCGCCGAGATCGGCGACACGGTGGCGATCGGCTCGCCGATCGTGCGGCTGAAAGTGGCCGGCGAAGGCAATGTGAAAAACACGCCGTCAAGTGAGAGTGGTGCCGACGGCATCCCAGCTGGGGCGAGCCATGGCGATCGTCTTCCCCCTGCGCAAAACGCAGCGCCGTCATCCTCGGGCTTGTCCCGAGGATCCGCTGGTTCGCCGGAACCGGCGGCGTCGCATCCACGCAGGTCGGCAGATCCTCGGGACAAGCCCGAGGATGACGGCGTTAAGAAGGATCGCGCCATGCCCAGCCTTTCGGGCGCGCCGCGCGCGGAAGGCGAGAAGCCGCTTGCCTCGCCGGCCGTCCGCCTGCGCGCCAAGGAAGCCGGCATCGATCTGCGCCAGGTTCCGGGCAGCGGTCCGGCCGGGCGCATCAGCCATGAGGACATCGACGCATTCCTCGCGCGCGGCCCGCAAGTCGCCCGCGCCACCGGACTTGCCCGGAAGGACGGCGTCGAGGACATCAAGGTCGTAGGGCTGCGGCGCAAGATCGCCGAAAAGATGGCGCTGGCGAAATCGCGCATCCCGCATATCACTTATGTCGAGGAGATCGACGTCACCGCATTGGAAGAATTGCGCGCCACGCTCAACAAGGAGAAGCGCGGCGCCAAGGGGACAGAAAGGCCCAAGCTGACGCTGCTGCCATTCCTGATGCGGGCGATGGTCAAGGCGATTGGCGAGCAGCCGAACCTCAACGCCTTGTTCGACGACGATGCCGGCATCATCCACCGGCATGAAGGCATCCATATCGGCATCGCCGCGCAGACGCCCAACGGGCTGGTGGTGCCGGTGGTGAAACATGCCGAGGCGCGCGACCTGTGGGATAGTGCTGCGGAAGTCAACCGGCTGGCCGATGCGGCCAAGGCCGGCACGGCGAGCCGCGAGGAGCTTTCCGGCTCGACCATCACCATCACCTCGCTCGGCGCCATGGGCGGCGTGGCGACGACGCCGGTCATCAACTACCCGGAAGTGGCGATCGTCGGCGTCAACAAGATGATGGTGCGGCCGGTGTGGGACGGCACGCAGTTCATCCCGCGCAAGATGATGAACCTGTCCTCCAGCTTCGACCACCGCGTCATCGACGGCTGGGACGCCGCGGTGTTCGTGCAGCGCATCAAGGCGCTGCTGGAAACGCCGGCGCTGATCTTCGTGGATTGAGGGAGATGGGGTTGATCTCGAACGTCGCGGCGCCGAAATGCGCGCTCCCCCTTCTCCCCTTGTGGGAGAAGGTGTCGCCGAAGGCGACGGATGAGGGGTGCTCCAGCGGAGTGAGACGTTGGCTTTCCCTGAAACACCCCTCATCCGTCTCGGCGCTGTCGCGCCGATCCACCTTCTCCCACAAGGGGAGAAGGAAAAGGCGCCTCGCCGCCTCCGCCGAAAGGAAGCAAGCCGTCATGAAAGAAATCTCCTGCAAGCTGCTCGTCATCGGCGCCGGGCCGGGCGGTTATGTCTGCGCCATCCGTGCCGGCCAGCTCGGCGTCGACACGGTCATCGTCGAGTTCGGCAAGCCGGGCGGCACCTGCCTCAATGTCGGCTGCATCCCGTCGAAGGCGCTGATCCATGCCGCGGAGGCGTTCGAGAAGGTCGCGCATATGGCCGGCGGCAAGGATCAGCTGGGCATCAAGGTCGCCGCGCCGACGCTCGATCTTGCGAAAACTGTCGGCTGGAAGGACGGGATCGTTAGCCGGCTCAACAGCGGCGTGGCCGGCCTGTTGAAGAAGGCCAGGGTGAAGACCGTGCATGGTTGGGCAACCTTCCGGGACGGCAAGACCGTCGAGGTCGAGACCGAAACCGGAACCCAGGTGATCCGCGCCGAGACCGTCGTCATCGCCACTGGTTCGGCGCCTGTAGAATTGCCCTTCCTGCCTTTCGGCGGCCCGGTGATCTCGTCCACCGAAGCGCTGGATCTCGGCGAAATGCCGAACAAGCTCGCGGTCGTCGGCGGCGGCTATATCGGGTTGGAGCTCGGCATGGCCTTCGCCAGGATGGGTGCGAAGGTCACCGTGGTCGAGACCTTGCCGCGGGTGCTCGCGCAATATGACGCCGAGCTGACAAGATCGGTGCTGAAACGGCTCGGCGAGCTCGGCGTCGAGGTGATGACAGGGGCGAAGGCCAAAGGCCTGTCGGCCAAGGGCGACGCGCTGCTGGTCGAGACGGCCGACGGCAAGAACGCCAAGATCGCCGCCGACAGGATCCTGGTCACGGTCGGCCGCAAGCCGCTGACCGAAGGCTGGGGGCTGGAGCAGATCGACCTCGACATGGCGGGAAAATTCATCCGCATCGACGACCAGTGCCGCACCTCGATGCGCGGCATTTTTGCCATCGGCGACGTCACCGGCGAGCCGATGCTGGCGCACCGTGCCATGGCGCAGGGCGAGATGGTGGCCGAGATCGTCGCCGGCCACAAAAGAAGCTGGGACAAGCGCGCCATTCCGGCGATCTGCTTCACCGATCCGGAGCTGGTCACCGCCGGGCTGTCGCCCGAAGAAGCGAAGGCGCTCGCCGGCGAGATCAAGATCGGCCAGTTCCCCTTCGCCGCCAATGGCCGCGCCATGACCAAACAGGGCGAGGACGGGTTTGTGCGGGTCGTGGCGCGTGCCGACAACCATCTGGTGCTGGGCATCCAGGCGGTCGGGCAGGGCGTGTCGGAACTGTCGGCGGCATTTGGCCTGGCGTTGGAGATGGGCGCACGGCTGGAGGACATCGCCGGCATGGTCCACGCGCATCCGACGCAGGGCGAGGGTTTTCAGGAAGCGGCGCTGAAGGCGCTGGGCCACGCGCTGCATGTTTAGCTCCCCCTTCTCCCCTTGTGGGAGAAGGTGTCGCCGAAGGCGACGGATGAGGGGTGCTCCAGGGAAAGCAAGCCTCTCACTCCGCTGGAACACCCCTCATCCGTCTCGGCGCTTGCGCGCCGATCCACCTTCTCCCACAAGGGGAGAAGGAAGAGACCTCAGCTCGCCAGCCGGCTTACCATCTCGTGCTGGGCATAGGCGCGGCCGAAGCGGTTGGCGAGGAAGGCGTCGAGGGCGATGTCTTCCTGCTTGACAAAGCCCTTCGCCGGCAGCGAGCCGTCGGCCAGCATATCGAGCACGGCGCAGATGCCTGAGGCGGTGGTGATCTGGATGGCGCTGCGCACGATGTTGCCGACGCGCTGCGAATAGATCTTGTTGGCGTAGGTCTCCTGCAGCAGGCGGCCGTTGCGGCGGCCCGAGACGGTGACGAAGACGATGACCACGTCCTGCAGCGTCGCCGGCAGGGCGCTTTCGAAAATGTCCTTGAGCACGTCGCGGCGATGACGCAGGCCGAGGTCGTTGAGCAGCGCCTTCATGATCGCGGCGTGCCCGGGATAGCGGATGGTGCGGTAGTTCAGCGTGCGCACCTTGCCCTTCAGCGTCTCGGCGAGCGTGCCGAGACCGCCGGAGGTGTTGAAGGCCTCATAGGTGACGCCGTCGAGCGAGAATTCCTCGCGCTCCTCCAGCGGCGGCACCTCGATCAGCTCGCCCTCGACGATCGCTTCGCAGGGTTCGCAATATTCGTTGATGACGCCGTCGGTGCTCCAGGTGAGGTTGTAGTTCAGCGCGTTGGACGGATATTGCGGCAGCGCGCCGACGCGCATGCGCACGCTTTCCAGAGTGTCGAAGCGGCTGGCGAGGTCGTTGGCGACGATCGAGATGAAGCCTGGCGCCAGGCCGCATTGCGGGATGAAGGCGCTTTTGGCGTCACGCGCGAGCTCCTTGACGCGGCGGGTCGAGACGACGTCCTCGGTGAGATCGAGATAATGCACGCCGGTGGCGGCGGCCGCCTCGGCGATGCGCGTGGTGAGGTGGAAGGGCGCGGCGCTGAGCACGGCGAATTTGCCGGCGAGCACCTTTTCGAGCTCGCCCGAAGCGGCGATATCGAGCTCCTGCGTCGCGATGCCGGCCGGCAGTTCGGCAGCGGCAAGCTGGGCCGCCGAGCGGTCGACCAGCGTGACGCGGTAGTCGCCCGTGGCGTTCAGCATTTCAGCTATGGTCGAGCCGATCTTGCCGGCGCCGACGACAACGATGTTCTTCATGATCCAATTCCCCTGCCAATGCTGATTGCGATGTGGCGGGAATCTTCGCAGCTTGCCTGTCGAAGGGAAGCGTGGAATCTGGCAATATGACGCCGAACTTTGAGCGATATGGCGAAAGGTTTCGTCGAAATGATCAGTGAAGCCGAACAAGCCCTGCTTACCTTGTTGCGCGCCAACGCGCGCGCCTCGACCGCCGAGCTCGCGCGCCAGCTTGGCGTGTCGCGTACCACGGTGCAGAGCCGCATCGAGCGGCTGGAGCAGCGCGGCATCATTACCGGCTATGGGGTCAGGCTGTCGCCCGATTATGAGCAAGGGCTGGTCAAGGCGCATGTGCTGCTCACCGTGACGCCGAAGCTCGCCGAGAAGGTGGTGCGCAGCCTCGCGGCGATGCCGCCGGTGCGCACGGTGCATTCGGTGAGCGGCAATTTCGACATGATCGTCATCGTCGACGCGCCATCGATCCGCGACCTCGACGCGCTGCTAGACCGGATCGGGGCGATGGAGGGGGTCGAGCGGACGTCGTCGTCGATTATTTTGTCGACACGGGTGGATCGGTAGGCGGGGGGTCTGAGATGTTGGCGCGAGGCCCCCCTCTCTGTCCTGCCGGACATCTCCCCCTCAAGGGGGGAGATTGGCAGCTTCGACGCCGGCGCCTTTTCTGCAGCATTGGTGATTGGCGAAAGCCGGCGTGACATCTGATCTCCCCCCTTGAGGGGGAGATGCCCGGCAGGGCAGAGAGGGGGGCGAAGGAATGAGGCGTTTGTTTTTCCTCGCTCCGATCAAGCCCTCCGTCTCTCCGGCCCCTCGTCAAGCCACGCCACATCCTCCGGCGTCAGCTTGATATCCAGCGCCCTAAGACTGTCCTCCAGCTCGTCCAGCGTGCGTGGGCCGATCAGCGGCACCGAGGGGAAGGGTTGCGCCAGGACATAGGCGAGCGCGACATGGATCGGGCTCTTGCCGAGCTTGCGCGCCAGTTCGATGGCGCGGTCGCGGCGGCCGAAATTCTTTTCCGAATACCAGACCCGCACCAGCTCCTCATTCTCGGTCCGGTCGCGGCCGGCGCGGTCGGTGAAGAAGCCGCGGCCCTGGCTCGACCAGGCGAAGTTGGGCATCTGCCTTGCCGTCAGCCAGGCTTTCCAGGCATCCGTGGAGGAGGTGACGCAACCGGCCCAGATCGGCTCCAGCATCTCGGCCAACGAGAAATTGTTGGAGAGCGCGCCGGGCTTCTGCTTGCCGTTCTTTTCGGCATAGGCAATGGCCGCATCCATGCGCTCCATCGTCCAGTTGGAGCCGCCGAACAGGCCGCGGATGCGGCCGGCTTTGGCCTCGCGATCCATCGCGTCGACGAACTCGCCGACCGGCACGTCCGGATTGTCGCGATGCATGAAATAGATGTCGACATGGTCGGTCTGCAGCCGGTCGAGCGACTGCGCCAGCTGCTTCGCAATCACATCGGGATAACAGAGCGGCGAATGCGCGCCCTTGGCGATGATCACCGACTGCTCGCGCACGCCGCGATTCCTGAGCCATTGGCCAAGCAGCGTCTCGGTGTAGCCGGCGCCATAGACGAAGCCGGTGTCGAACAGATTGCCGCCGGCCTCGAAATAGGCGTCGAGCAGGATCGAGCCGGAGGAGAAGGTGCGGAAATCCTCGAAGCCGAGCGCCAGAAGCGACACTGCGCGCGGCAGGCCGGGAATGGCGCGCTTGCCAATGGCCTTGCCATCGGTCCGCAGCGGCCGGCCAGAGAGGGTGTTGACGCGCTTAGCCGGCTTTTCGATGTCATATTCCAGCCCGACCGCGGCACGCCATTTGTCGAGGACGCGCAGCGTGCCGAGGCTGTCGGCCCAGCCCATGCCCGGCCAGGCGAACTCCTGCCGTCCGGCCAGGATCGCCTCGCCGGCGGCATCGACCTCGAAGGAGTAGAGGTGGCGGGTCTCGTCGAGGCTGATCACCTCGCGAGCCGCCCCGGACCGGATCACTTCGATCCGGCCCGGTCCGACGTCGCGGTTGCCACCGGCGAACCAGAAATCGGGCACCTCGATCTGACCCTTGGTGCCGAAGATGCGCAACACATTGTCCTGGTTGAGCGAGATGCTGCAGGAGATCTCGGCGACGATGCCGTTGGGGAACGTGAGCAGGGCCGAGGCCCACTCATCGACGCCCGATTGGCCGAGATGGGCAGCGCCCACGACCTTGTCCGGCTCGAGGAAAGGCTGCCCGGCGGCGGCGCCCGCGATCAGCCGCGCCATCGACACCGGATAGCCGCCGACATCGAGGATGCCGCCGCCGGCCATGTCGTTGGCATAGAGCCGATGTTCCGGCATGAAGCCCGGCATGGCGAAGCCGAAGCTCGACTTGATCATGCGGATCTCGCCGATGGCGCCCGACTTGATCAGCTCGACCAATTGCAGCGTCTGCGGGTGCAGCCGGTACATGAAGGCCTCGCCGAGAAAGGTGCCGGCCTTGCGCGCCGCATGCATCATGGCGTCGGCCTCGAAGGCGGTCAGCGCCAGCGGCTTCTCGCACAAGACATGCTTGCCGGCCTCGGCGGCCTTGATCGCCCATTCGGCATGGCCAGGATGCGGGATCGAAATGTAGACGGCGTCGACTTGCTTGTCGGCGAGCAGCGCCTCATAGCCGTCAAGGATGCGCGCGCCCGGAAAGCTCTGCGCCAAGCCCGGCTTGGCGGGATTGCGGGCGCCGAGCGCGACCAGCTCGCCGTTGCGCGACCCCGCCACGCCGCCCGCAAAGGATTTGGCGATGCTGCCGGGTCCGAGGATGCCCCAGCGGATTTTCCTGGATGAGGGTGTCATGTCGAATTCTCCATGGGTCGCCGCCACGCCTGGCGTGCCGGCAAAGAAAATTTGCGGGTCAGCGGATCCTGGCACCCGCCTTGTCGAAGAGCAGCGCCCGTTCCGCCTTGATCGAGACCGTGAAATGGTCGCCGCTGGCGCGCTGGCGCGAAGCCTCGCGCTCGACGATCAGCTCCTCGGGTCCGGCATTGGCATAGACATAGCTCACCGAGCCCAGATGCTCGGCGACGTCGGCCTTGACCGGGATGTCGCAATCGCCCTCGCCGGCCTCGAAGAAATGCTCCGGCCTGACGCCGAGCACGACCTCGGCGCCGATGGCGGGAAAAGTCTCGCAAAGCGGCTTGCGCAATCTGGCGCCGCCGTGATGGGCGAGCTCGATAATCGCGGCGCTGTTCGTCGTCTCGACAACCTTGGCGCTGAGGAAATTCATCTTCGGCGAGCCGATGAAGCCGGCTACGAAACGGTTGGCCGGGTCGTCATAGAGATCGAGCGGCGCGCCGATCTGCTCGACATTGCCGGCTTTGAGCACAACGATGCGGTCGGCCAGCGTCATCGCCTCGGTCTGGTCGTGCGTCACATAGATCATGGTGACGCCGAGCTCCTTGTGCAGGCGCGAGATCTCGACCCGCATCTGCACCCTGAGCTCGGCGTCGAGATTGGAGAGCGGCTCGTCGAACAGGAAGACCTGCGGCTCGCGCACGATGGCGCGGCCGATGGCAACGCGCTGGCGCTGGCCGCCGGAGAGCTGCTTCGGCCGCCGCTGCATCAATTCGTCGATGCGCAGGATCTCGGCGGCTTTCCTGACCCGGCGCTCGGTGTCGGCCTTCGGATTGCCGTTCATTCTGAGGCCGAAGGAGAGGTTCTGCTCCACGGTCATATGCGGATAGAGCGCGTAGGACTGGAACACCATGGCGATGCCGCGGTCAGCCGGCTCGACATCGTTCATCACCTTGCCGCCGATGGCGATGTCGCCGCCGCTGATGTCCTCCAGCCCGGCAATCATCCTCAGCAACGTGGACTTGCCGCAGCCGGAGGGGCCGACGAAGACGACGAACTCGCCGTCGGTGATATCGATGTTGGCGCCATGGACGACTTCGAAGGTGCCGAAGCGTTTGACGACATTGGTGAGGGTGACGGCCGCCATGTTAGAGCGAGATGTAGTTAGGTTGCATCATTCTGTGTCCCAGTCGGCGAGGCATCTCGCGCTTCCTATTTGACCGCGCCGGCGGCGATGCCGGCGATGAAATGGCGCTGCAACAGCACGAAGACGATGAGCATCGGCACCGTCAGCATGACGGCGCCGGCCATGATGCCGCCCCACGAAACCTTGGTCAGACCGATCAGCGTGCCGAGCGCCACCGGCGCGGTCATCGCGCCCGGCTGGCTGTTGATCAGCAGCGGCCAGAGATAATTGTTCCACGAGGCGAGGAAGAGGATGATCGCAAGCGCCGCCAGCATCGGGCGGGCCAGCGGCAGCGCCACGAACAGGAAGATGCGCCATTCCTTGACGCCTTCGACGCGGGCGGCGTCGAACAATTCGGCCGGCATCATCGAGAAAGCCTGGCGCATGAAGAGCACCCCCAGCGAATTGAACAGGGGCGGCACGATCAGCGCGATCCAGGTGTTGGCCAAAGCGAAGTCGCGCGCCACCATGATGAATTGCGGGATGAGCACCACCGCATAGGGAAGCGTGATGGTGCCGAAGATGATGGCGACGACCGCGCCCTTGCCGTGGAATTCGTAGCGCGCCAGCGCCCAGCCGGCCATCGAGGTGAGCAGCACCGACAGCACGGTGTAGGTCACCGCCACCGAGACCGAAATGCCGATGGCGCCGATGAAATTGGTGTCGCGCTGCAGGTTGGCGACATTGTCGAGGAAATTGTCATGCGGCAGGAGCTCGATGCCGGGGCTGAAGATGCCGTTGTCGGGCATGGTGGAGAACACCACCATCATCCACAGCGGGAACAACCAGACCAGCGCCAGCGGCGTCAGGAAAAGATGCAGCGCTATGACGCGGCCCAGCCTTGCTTGCGAGCGCGAGGTCATTTCGGCTCCCTCATCAGCCAGAGCTGCACCAGGGTGATGGCGATGGCCAGCCCGGCCATGGTATAGGCGACGGCCGAGGCGTAGCCGAAATTGAGCGAGCGGAAGCCCTGGCGGTAGAGCAGCAGGCCGAGCGTCTCGGTGCCGCCACCCGGGCCGCCGCGCTCAGTGATCAGGAACGGCTCGGTGAAGAGCTGCATGGTGCCGATGATCGACAGCACGGCGCAAAAGACGATGACCGGCTTCAGCAGCGGCAAGGTGATGTAGAAGAACTGCTTCACCCTGCTGACGCGGTCGAGCGTCGCCGCCTCGTAGACATCCTCCGGGATCGACTGCAGGCCGGCCAGGATGATGATGGCGTTGTAGCCGGCCCAGCGCCAGGTGACCGCGATCATGATCAGCGCCATGGCCGGCGTGACGTTGGAGAACCAGTCGATCTTTGAGATGCCGACGCTCTCCAGGAGCTTGTTGACGATGCCGAAATCGAGGCTGAACATCAGCCGGAAGACGGCCGAATAGGCGACCTCGCCGACCACCACGGGCGCGAAGAAAGCGAAGCGGTAGAGGCCGCGGGCTTTAAGCAGCGGCGAGTTCAGAAGCACCGCCATGACGATCGCCAGCGCAATCATCACCGGCACCTGGATGACCAGGATCAGCAGCGTGTTCTTCAGCGCATTGTAGAAGGCGGGGTCGCCGATCAGGCGGCCCCAGTTGAAGGTCGGCGCGAAGCGCCACGGCACGGTGCGCGTCGCCTGGAAGGAGATGATGAAGGAAGAGATGATCGGCCAGATCCAGAAGATGGCGAAGATCAAAAGATAGGGCGTGAGGAAGCGGTACGCGGTGGCGTTCTGGGTGCGCATTGGCTTCCTCCTTTCCCGGTTACGCCTTCTTGGCGGGCGCGGTGTTGATCATGCTTCGAATGCCGGAGCAGCGCCAATTGTCGATGCAGGCGCTGCCCTGTCTTGCCTTCTCCCCTTGTGGGAGAAGGTAGCCGCGAAGCGGCCGGATGAGGGGTGTTCCAGGGAACGCCAACGTCTCACTCCGCTGGAACACCCCTCATCCGTCTTGGCGCTGCGCGCCAATCCACCTTCTCCCACAAGGGGAGAAGGGGAGGC
Organism: Mesorhizobium sp. CA5; assembly: GCF_020165105.1. Lineage (NCBI taxonomy): Bacteria > Pseudomonadati > Pseudomonadota > Alphaproteobacteria > Hyphomicrobiales > Phyllobacteriaceae > Mesorhizobium > Mesorhizobium sp. CA5. Next base: position 16,187 of record NZ_JAIUHJ010000024.1, read on the forward strand.
AGCGCACTATTTAACCGGCAAACCTGTCGCGGCGGCGATCTGCTTGGCGGCGTCGTCGAGCGCGGCCTTGGCGTCGGGATAGCCGTTGGCCAGGTATTTGGTCTGCACGGCGCGGACGATGATCTCGGCATCGCTCTGGAACTGCGTGCCGCGGCTCGGCACCACCTTGGGCAGCGTGGCCAGGATGTCCTTCCACACCGCCTGGCCGCCCCAATAGGGCTGCGGCTGCGAGACGTAAGGATCGTCGAGCGCCGAGATCAGCGACGGCACCAGGCCGAAATCTTTCAGCATGGTGATCTGGCCGTCATTGGTCTCAAGCGTGTATTTCAGATAGGCGTAAGCCGCCTCCTTGTTCTTCGAGGCCGAGGTGATGGCCAGGGACGAGCCGCCGAGATTGGCGGCGCGCGGGCCGTCGGCGGTCAGGCTCGGCATCAGGTAGACGCCCCACTTGCCGCTCTCCTTCGGCGATTCGGTGCGGATCGTGCCTTCATACCAGCCGCCATAGACCTGGCTGGCGACGGTGCCGGCGGTGTTGTTGGTGATCTTGGTCGACCAGTCCGCCGACGACACAATGCCGGCGTCCTTCATCTCCTTGACCTTGGTCATGGCGTCGACGCATTTCGGCTCGGCCACGGTGATCGACTGGCCATCCTCGGCGAAATAGGCGCAGCCCTGCTCGTTGGAGATCATGCGGAAGAATTCGGTGTCGCCGTTGAAATCGGCATTGGTCATCGACACGCCCGGATTGGCGTCCTGGATCTTCTTGCCGGCGGCGATGAAATCGTCCCAGGTCTTGATCGAGGCCGGGTCGACGCCTGCCTTCTCGTAGAAGTCGCGGCGGTAGAAGACGGCCACCGGGCCGGAATCCCAGGGCATGGCATAGGCCTTGTCACCGACTTCGAGCTCGGTGCGCTTGAAGTCGGGGAATTTCTTCTGGTCTTCCGCCGTGTAGCCCAGCGTGTGCAAATCGACGAAGCAGTCCGGGAACTGGCTCCAGTAATTCTCCGCCTCGCCGTTCTCGATCGAGACGATATCGGGCAGGCCGACGCCGCCGGCGGCGCAGCCGGCGATCGATTTGTCATAGGTGGGCTGGTTGCCGAGGTCCTGAACCGTGACCTTGATGTCGGGGTATTTCTTGTTGAAGCCCTCGACCGTCGCCTTCAGCGACGAGGCGGCGATGTTCCAGCTCCAGATGGTGATCTCGCCGGACTGCGCCAGCGCCGGGCCGGAGCCCAGGGCAAGCATAAGCGCGGCGCAGGTCAGTGTAGTGCGCATTGAAATCCTCCCATTTCATTTGCTCTCTCACTGTGAGCGTGACTAGACTATGCGGCGCGGAAGGCTTGTCGCCGTCAGAGGGAATAAGAAGTTGGCGGAAAGTAAGATGCCGGAGCGTCCGTTCTACCAGCCTGGCGCGAGCAGCGTCGAAGGACTGCCGCTCATGCTGCAGATGTTTTACAACCACCCGTTGGTGATGCTGAAGCCGCACTGGCACGCCCAGGTGGAGGTGAATTTCATCGTGCAGGGCCGCGTGCATTACCGCATGGCCGAGCACGAGATTTCGCTTTCGGCCGGCGAGATGTGCCTGTTTTGGGGCGGCCTGCCGCACCAGATGGACGATCTTTCCGACGACGCCGTCTATGCCGGCGCTCATCTGCCGCTGGTGCATTTCTTCCGCCTGCACCTGCCGGCCGACATACGCCACCGGCTGATGACCGGGGCGACGCTGGTGACCTATGCGACCGACCAGTCGGACAACGACAATTTCAAGCGCTGGAACGAATATGCGCGCTCGGGCGATCCGGCGAGGGCCGAACATGCCGTCAACGAGCTGCTGCTGCGGCTCGAGCGGGTGCGCTTCGAGCCTTACCGGCTGGTGCCGGAAAGGGTGGTCGGGCAAGGCGCCGGCAATGCCTTCGACCAGCAGTCCTCGCGCAATGTCGGGCGCATGTGCGATTTCATCGCCGAGAATTTCCTTTACGACGTCGACTGCGTGACCATCGCGGCTGCCGCCGACATCCACCCGAAATACGCAATGAGCCTGTTCAAGAAATCGACCGGCATGACGCTCAACGAATATGTCAACCTGCTGCGGTTGAGCTACGCCCAGGCGCTGCTGATGCATGAGGACGCCAATGTGCTGAGGGTCGCCATGGACTCGGGCTTCGGCTCGCTCAGCGCCTTCAACAAATCGTTCCGCAAGCTTGCCGGCATGTCGCCCTCCGATTTCCGCCGGGCGGGCGGGGCGCGGTAAAAATGGCCGACGGTCGCCCACCCGTCGTCGCCCATCGCGATCGTCATTCTAGGGCGGAGCGGGAAGCGAAGCGTACCGCGTAGACCCTAGAATCCATGCCGTGACGTTAAGGCGTTGCAGCGGTTACAGAATCTTCTGCACCGTTGCATTTCCCGGCAGAAGTTATGGCATGGATTCTAGGGTCTGCGCGCGTCGCTCCGCTCCTTGCTCCGCCCTAGAATGACGACGTCACCGGAGTTCCCACGGCCGGAAAGCTGACGGTAACGCCGAGACCCGGATTGCGGTCCTCGAGCGTTATCGCGGCGCCATGCAGGTCCGCCACCGCCTTGACCAGGCTGAGGCCCAAGCCGCTGCCCGGCGTCGTGCGGCTGGCATCGAGCCGATAGAGCCGGCGGAACACTTTTTCGCGCTCCTCGGCGGGAATGCCCGGGCCATTATCGCGGACATGAATGAGGACGTGGTTGCCTGCCCGGGTCACCGAGAGCTCGATCGCGGTGCCCGGCGGGCAATGCCTGAGCGCGTTCTCGACCAGATTGGCCAGCATCTGCATGAGCAGATCGCGGTCGCCGTGAACGTACCATTTTGTATCCGGAACGATCACGGTGGACAGAGACTTGCCGTCGTCCTCGGCGACATCGGCATAGACTTCGCCAATGGTCTCGACGACCGGGCCGACATCGAGATCGACGAAGCGCGCCTTGCGGGCGCCGGCTTCGATCTGGGCGATGCGCAGCAAGGCGTCGAACGTGCTGTTGATCTGCTGGCTCTCGGTGCGGGCGTCGCTCAGCTCGGTCGAGACGTCCTCGCCCGACACCGTCTTGTCGGCGGCGGATTCCAGGATCATCTGCAGCCGGTTGAGCGGCGTCTTGAGATCATGGGCGATGTTGGCGCTCACCTCCCGCATGCCATCGACCAGGGCCGACAGGCGATCGAGCGCGGAATTCACCTGGGCCGAGACGGCGTCGATGTCGTCGCCATTGCCGGTCAGCGGGATGCGGGCATCGAGACGCCCATGCGAAACGTCGACCATAGTATTGGCGATGCCGTCGAGGCGGCGCTGGACGCGCGAGGCAAGCACGGCGCCGCCGCCGATCGCCAGGACGGTGATGAAGAGCGTGGCCCAGCCGAAGCTCATCAACACGATCCTCTCCAGATCCTCGGTTTCCGAAAGCGAGAAGGCGACCGTCAGCTTGTTGCCGCCGACCGTGCCCGAATAGGCGCGATACTCGGTATTGGGCGGCACGCCCGGCAGGCTGGCGGCGAAGATGGAAAAGCCGTCCGGCAGGCTGGAGGCGGTGAAATCCCCGGCGAGACGGTTGCCGTTCCGATCGGTGAGGGAAAAGATTTCGTCCTTGTCCTGGCTGAACTGGGCATGGTCCCTGACGGTTGAAACGAGATCTTCCTCGTCGCCCTCGGCATGGGTCGCGGCGATGAGCGAATAGGTCTCCTTGATCGATTGATCGAGCTGCCTGGCGAGCGAGGCGCTCATCAGCTGATAGACGATCGCGCCCGACAGGATGAAGGCCAGCAGGAACAGGAAGGCGAAGGTCAGCGCCAGCCGGAACGGCGTGCTGCGCAGCAGGCTGGAGCGCGTCCCGCTCATGCGACCGCGGAAGCGGTTGGCCGCCCCGTGATTGCGGAGGCAAGATCAGGCCGGGACATGCAGGCTGTAGCCGGTGTTGCGCACGGTGTGGATCAACGGCACGTCGAAGGGCCTGTCGACCTTGGCCCTGAGCCGGCTGATATGCGTCTCGACGACACTGGTCTTGGGGTCGAAATGAAAATCCCAGACGCGCTCGAGCAGCATGGTGCGAGTGATGACGCGGCCCTCGCCGCGCATCAGCACTTCGAGCAGGCTGAACTCGCGCGGCTGCAGGTCGATCGGTTGGCCCTGCCTGGTGACGCGGCGCTGGATAAGGTCCATTTCGAGGTCGGCGACACGCAAAGCCGTCTTCTGCTCCTGCGCCGCCGGCCGGCGGCCGAGCGCATGGATGCGGGCAAGCAGCTCGGAAAAGGCGAAGGGCTTGACGAGATAGTCGTCGCCGCCGGCCTCGAGGCCTTCGACCCGGTCGTCGACGCCGCCGATCGAGGTCAGGAAAATAGCGGGCGTGCGGATGCCGGCGGCACGCACCGCCTTGATCATCGACAGGCCGTCGAGGCCGGGCACCATGCGGTCGGCGACGATCACGTCATAGGCGTTGCGGGTCGCGGCGAAGAGCCCGTCATGACCGTCGCGCAAGAGATCGCAGACATGGCCGGCCTCGGTCAGTCCCCTGACGATATAATCCGCGGTTCTCGGGTCGTCTTCAACAAGCAGAAGTCGCATTGTCCGGTGCCGTCCTTGCCACCTCAACCATTTGTTTTTACGAGCTTCCAGACCGAGTGCCGCTACACATTTTTGCGAGGGACAGCCGATATCCGTCGCGACCGCCGACGGCAGCGGCGAAGAACCGGGCGGCCGGCGGCGAGAGCGACCTCATGGTCGTCCCGCGCTCGCGCCCAGCGTGAGAAGAAGCTCGTCCAGTTGCCCGAACGTCTCGCCCATCGCATCGGCCGCCCCGGTGCCGGCAGCGTCGAGAGCTTCTTTCGAGGGATAGAGCTCGTGCATCACCAGCAGCGTCTTGCCACCCTTTTCCTCGAAGGTCACCGTGGTGACGGGTCCACCGTCGCCGCCTTCGTCATTGGTCCAGGCGAGGCGCGAGTACGGCACCACTTCGATATACCGGCCGAAGAACTCGGCGGGGTTCGAGGCATCATGGCCGAACGCCAAACGGTACCCGCCTCCGACGCGAACATCCATCTCGCAGGAACGCAGGATCATGCCCATAGACTTGGGCGCCCACCACCGCTTGAACAGTTCGGGCTTGGTCCACGCCTCGAACACGATGCGTGCGGGGGCGTCGAAGGTTCGCGTAACGACCAGCTCACGGTCGGACCTCCGTTCTACCGTCGTGCGAGCAGGCTCACTCCGTTCCATCGACTTCCTCCTTCCGTTTCAGTTCCTCGACAACCTTGTCCAGCTCTTCGAAGCGTGCGTCCCAAAGCCGGCGGTAGCTCTCGATCCAAGCCGCCTCTTCCTCCAGTCCGCGCAGGCCGAGCGTGCAGGTCCGCACCCGCCCGGCTTTCCGGGTGGTGACGAGCCCCGCCTGTTCCAAGACGCCGATATGCTTCTTCATGCCTGTGAGGGTCATGTGGAATTTCTCGGCAAGGTCCGTGATCGAGGCCTCCGCGCGTCCGAGCTGCTCCAGAACGCCGCGCCGGGTGGCGTCCGAGAGCGCGGCGAACGAGACATCGAGGCGGGACTTCGAATACTGAACCATTTGGTTCAGTATCTAGCGCATCGTTGAGCGGCGCGCAAGGGGATAGCGGGCGGGCTGCGCTGCCGGCCCTCCCGGACCGAGCCAGTCTCGCTGCTGCAGCTTACGGTCGATCGCGACATGCTCTAGTCGAGGAGCGCCAGCTCGTCTTCGTCGATCAGTTTTCTCAGCGTCATATGGAGAACGATGGCCACGATGCAGCCGAGGAAAATCAGGCTGGTGAAGGTGGCGCCGAAGCCCAGCCCGCCATAGTCGACCGGATGCGAGAGCAGGTCGCCGAAGGAGGCGCCGAACGGCCGGGTCAGGATATAGGCAAGCCAGAAGGCGAGGACGCTGTTCAGGCCGAGGAAGAACCAGGCAAAAGCGATCGCCGCGATCACGCCGCCAAAGATGAGGCCGGTAGCGAGATAGCCGATATCGAAGCGCTCGGCCACCAGATCGCCGGCAGCCGTGCCGAGCGAGAAGGTGAAGAGGATCGCTAGCCAGTAGAAGATCTCGCGCCTGGCGGTGAAGATGGTGTGGATCGAGAGGGTCCTTTCGCTGGCATACCAGACCGCGAAAGTCAGTGCGAGGGCGACCGAGAAGACGATGGTCGTTGTCTCCAGCCGCACGCCGAAATCGTCGATGAGGTTGTCTGCGACCAGGGTGCCGACGACGCTGATCAGCACGACGGCGAGCCAATAGGCCCAAGGTACATAGCGTTTCTGCGCGAATTGCAGGACGAGCGCGACGATGAGGATGCCGCCCATGATCAAGGACGTGACAGCAAGGCCGAGGCCGAGCTTCACGGCGAGGTAGTCGGCCGCCGTCTCGCCCATGGTCACCGCCATGATCTTGACCAGCCAGAAATCGATGGTGACGTCCGGGACGCGGTTGGGGGCGAGGTTGTCGGCTTGAGAGATCATGGCGCGATCCGTTGTTCGTTCGAGCCGCCTCGAATTCCGTATGGCGGCGACGCCCAAATTAGGCAGGCGAATTCACCGCGGCCTGTCCGCGTTCTTACAAATTCGTAAGGTTGGCCAAAAACATCCGCCGAGCCTCGTCATGCCGCCAGCGAAGAGATAGACAAGCCTTGGCGCCCCCTGGCTGCGCCGGAGCGGTGAGAAGAATGGCATCCCCCAAATCGACGCCGAATGCGTTCGACCAGCACAAGCGCCTGATCGTCGTGCAGCTGGCCGCCGTGCTTGCCGTCATCCTGCTCCTGTTCAGCAAGCCGGCGTTGGCCGAGGGCTCGGACGGTCATGAGATCGTCGAGACGATCGGCTTCGCGATGGTGCTGATCTGCTTTGTCGGCCGGCTGTGGAGCATCCTGTTCGTCGGCGGCAGGAAGAATGACGAGCTGATCGTGTCCGGTCCGTTCTCGATGACCCGCAACCCGCTCTATTTCTTCTCGACCGTCGGCACTGCCGGCATCGGGCTGATGTTCGGCTCGCTGCTCGCGGCCGCGCTGCTCGGCCTGGCGAGCTTCCTCGTCTTCCGCTTCACCGCGCGCAAGGAGGCGGAGTATCTCGCCGGCAAGTTCGGTGCGGCTTACGCGGCCTATGCCGAACGCACGCCGTCCTTCTGGCCGAATCCGCTGCTTTACCGCGACGAGGCGCAGTGGCTGTTTTCGACCGGCGCGCTGCGGAACACGTTCCGCGACGGGCTCTATTTCCTGGCTTTGTTTCCGGTGATCGAGGCGGTCGAGTATTTGCGCCTCAGCGGCGACCTGCCGACGCTCTTTACCGTTTACTAGTTCCATCGCGATCGTCATTCTAGGGCGGAGCAAGGAGCGGAGCGACGCGCGCAGACCCTAGAATCCATTCCGTGACTTCCAAGCGCTGCCGCAGTGCAGAATTCTGCTCCGCTGCGTTCCTTGGCCAAGGTCACGGAATGGATTCCAGGGTCTCCGCGACGCCGCTTTGCGGCTGCTCCGCCCTGGAATGACGAGGCTGGGGCGGCTCCGCCAATCTCCAGCGGTTGCGCAGCTTCACCGGAATAAACCCCGGTCAGCGCGCCTTGCCGCGCACGGCGCGGCGCGTGCTCTGCAGAAGAATTGCCAGGCAGCCGACGAGAAGCAGGAGGCCGCCGATGAGCGGCGGCAGCCCCAAGAACTTCACCGCGGCGGCGATCAGCGCGATCAGGATCAGCGCGAGCAGGGCGAGATTGCCGTCGTCGACGAACATGCCGACGAGTTCCTTGAAGACGAGACGGATCATCGGGCAGCTCCTTCGGCGGGTGCCGGGTAGGCGCCGCGCAGCCGACGCACGATGGCGAAGGATGCGGCGGCAATGACGGCGAAGATGGCGAGCAGAGCGAGATCGGCGCCCGGCCACTCGGCACCGAGGCCCTCGCCAGTCCAGAACACGCCGAAGCTGGTCAGCATCAGGCCGACGACGAATTTCAGTGCATTCTCGGGCACGCGGGCTAAAGGACGATGCACGGCAAGGCCGATCAGCATCACCAGCACGAAGGCCGCCAGCGCGCCGAGGCCGGCATAGAGCGTCTGCCCGTGCGCGGCGCCGACGGCGATGACGATGAATACCACTTCGACGCCTTCGAGCAGCACCGCCTTGAACGACGCGACGGCCGCCAGATAGTCGGCGCGGCGGTCAGCGGCCTGCCGCTGCAAGGCGGCCGTCTCCTTGGAGAAAGCCCGCTCCTCGTCATGCAGCGCGATGACGCCGACGCTGCGCAGGATCGCCTTCCTCAGCCAGCGCATGCCGAACAGGATCAAAAGCACGCCGACCACGAATTGCAGGACGGCGATGGGGACGAGCGCCAGCAGCGGTCCGAATGCCAGCACCAGCGCCGCGAGCAAGATGAGCGCCAGGGCGGCGCCGGTCAGAGCGGGGCGCCAGCCTCGGGTCACGCCGACGGCGAGCACGATGGTGAAGGCTTCGACCACTTCGACGAAGGACGCCAGGAAAGAGGCCGTCACGGTGGAAAATGTCAGGCCATGCATCCAGGCTTCGTCCAATGCTTGGGAATCATCGGGTGGCGTGAACGATACAGCGCTTCGGCGGCGGCGAAAATGCCAGGGATGATCCTCTCTGGTATCGCGTGGGGCAAGGGCGGCGGCAGCGGACTTCTGGAGAACTCATTGACGGTCTGTATCCGTTCGGTGTCCGTTGTATCGCGGCGCTGCCCTGGCTATCTGCTGGAGCAACAAGAAGTTTTAAGCGGTCGATGGGCCGCTCCAGCAGGAATGGAGCTATGAAGAAGATCGGATTTCTGTCGTTCGGGCATTGGTCGCCCTCGCCGCAGTCGGGCACGCGCTCGGGCGCAGACGCGCTGCTGCAGTCGATCGACCTCGCGGTCGCGGCCGAGGAACTCGGCGCCGACGGCGCCTATTTTCGCGTCCACCATTTTGCCCGGCAGCTCGCCTCGCCGTTTCCGTTGCTTGCCGCCGCCGGCGCCAAGACCCGGCGTATCGAGCTCGGCACCGCCGTCATCGATATGCGCTACGAAAACCCGCTCTATATGGCCGAGGATGCGGGCGCTGCCGACCTGATCGCCGGCGGGCGTCTGCAGTTGGGCATCAGCCGCGGCTCGCCCGAGCAGGTGATCGACGGTTGGCGCTATTTCGGCTATGTGCCGGAAGAGGGCAAGAGCGACGCCGACATGGCACGCCGGCACTCCGAGATCTTCCTCGACCTGTTGCGCGGCGAGGGCTTTGCCCAGCCCAATCCGCGGCCGATGTTCCCCAACCCGCCCGGCCTGCTGCGGCTCGAACCCTTCTCGGCTGGCCTGCGCGAGCGCATCTGGTGGGGCGCGGCCACCGACGCCACGGCCGTGTGGGCGGCCAAGCTCGGCATGAACCTGCAAAGCTCGACGCTGAAATTCGATGAGACCGGCGAGCCGCTGCATGTCCAGCAGGCCAAGCAGATAAGAGCCTACCGCGCCGCCTGGAAGGAAGCAGGCCATGCCAGGGAGCCGCGCGTCTCGGTCAGCCGCAGCATTTTTGCCCTCGTCAACGACATGGACCGCGCCTATTTCGGCGGTAGCGAGGGCGAGGACCATTTTGGCTATATCGAGCCGGAGAAGCGCGCCGTGTTCGGCCGCACCTATGCCGCCGAGCCGGACGTGCTTATCGAGCAGTTGAAGGAGGATCAGGCGATCGCCGAGGCCGATACGCTGCTGCTCACCGTGCCCAACCAACTGGGCGTCGACTACAACGCCCATGTCATCGAGTCGATCCTGAAGCACGTCGCGCCGGCACTGGGCTGGCGGTGAGGTGGCGAAAACCGCAAAACGCGTAATCTCCCCCGCAAGGGGGGAAATCAGACTTCACGCCGGCTTTCGCCAATCACCAACGTCAGCCATGGCACCGCCTTCCCTCTCGTCCTTCCCTCGACGTTGACATCTGATAAAATAGCAATCTACTTTGGCGCGTAATCGGTTACGTAACCGATTACGGCTCAATCAAGTGGAGGAGACTAATGAGCAAGTTCTCGAACACGCATGGGCTTGGCCCGTTCTCGCGCCGCCAGTTCCTGAAGACCAGCGCCTTGGCCGCCGGCGCGCTGGCGCTGCCGCTCGGCCCGGTTCTCGCCGCCGACAAGCCGAAGGTCGGCCTGGTCATGAAGTCCCTGGCCAACGAGTTCTTCAAGCAGATGCAGGCTGGCGCGGAGGAGTATGCGGCCAAGAACAAGGACAAGTTCGATTTCGCCGCCGTCGGCATGAAGGACGAGCGCGACTTCGCCGCGCAGGTCGACGCCATCGAGAACTTCATCACCCAGAACTACAACATCATCGTCGTCGCCCCGGCCGATTCGAAAGCCATGGTTACGCCGATCGCCAAGGCGCTGAAGGCCGGCATCAAGGTCATCAACATCGACGTTGCGCTCGACACCGAGGCCAAGAAGAAGGCCGGCATCGACCTCGCCTTCTTCGGCCCGGACAACCGCGCCGGCGCCAAGCTGGCCGGCGACGCGCTCGGCAAGGCGCTGGGCAAGGGCGGCAAGGTCGTCATCCTCGAGGGCAATCCCGAGGCCGACAACGCCAAGCAGCGCAAGCTCGGCTTCGATGATTCGGTGAAGGAATACGGCCTCGACCTGCTCGACTCCAAGACCGCGCATTGGGAGACCGAGGAAGCCAACACGCTGATGACCAACTTCCTCACCCAGCATCCCGACATTCAGGGCGTGATGGCGGCCAACGACTCCATGGCGCTCGGCGTCGTCAAGGCGATCGACGCTGCCGGCAAGTCCGGCCAGATCAAGGTCGTCGGCTTTGACAACATCCCCGCTGTCGGTCCGCTGCTGAAGGAAGGCAAGATGCTCGCCACCGTCGAGCAGTATGGCGCGAAGATGGCGGCGATGGGCATCGACTACGGCCTGCGCGAGCTGGCCGGCGAGAAATTCTCCGGCTGGGTCAAGACCGACGTCAAGCTGGTCACCGCATGAGGCGAGCCGGGGCGCCGGCGCTCCCTTCCGGCGCCAGGCTTCGCCTCTCTCGTCACCGCCGCCGCCAGTTTCGGCGGCGGTGACGGAGCGCCCGCGCTGCTGTCGTCGCCGACGGGCACGGTTTAGGATTCTGCCGCCTATGGATGCGATTCTCTCCCTTGAAGGAGTCGGAAAGATCTTTCCCGGCGCCGTCGCGCTGAGCGACGTGTCGCTGTCGATCGCGCGCGGCGAGACCCATATCATCCTGGGCGAGAACGGCGCCGGCAAGTCGACGCTGATCAAGCTCTTGGCCGGCATCTACCAGCCGGACTCCGGCACGATCGCCTTCAACAGCCAGCCCTATCAGCCGAAGACGCCGCATGATGCGCAGCAGAGCGGCATCCGCGTCGTGCACCAGGAGCTGAACCTGTTGCCCTATCTCAGCATCGCCGAGAATCTGATGCTGGAAAGCCTGCCGCGCCGCGCCTTCGGCATCGTCGACCGCAGGGCGCTGAACAGCCGCGCGGTGGCGCTGCTCAAGGAAGTCGGCCTCGACATCGATCCGCGCATACGCGTCGAGGCGCTGGGCGTCGCGCAGATGCAGCTGGTCGAGATCGCCAAGGCGCTAAGCTACGACTCGAAGCTTCTGGTGCTGGACGAGCCGACCGCGACGCTGACGCCGCCGGAGATCGGGCGGCTGTTTTCCATCATCAAGCGGCTGAAGGCCCGGGGTGTCACCATCATCTACATCTCGCACCGGCTGCACGAGGTGTTCGAGATCGGCGACCGGGTGACGGTGCTGCGCAACGGCAGGCTGGTCGCGACGCGCGACCTGCACGGCCTCACCGTGCCGGATATCGTGCGCATGATGATCGGCCGCGATATCGCCGACGAATACGGTTTCGATGCCAGGGTTGTGCCGGGCAAGGTGGCGCTCAGCGTCGCCAATCTGAAGCGCGACGCCTCCACCCCGGAGATCTCGTTCGCCGTGCGCCATGGCGAGATCCTCGGCGTCGCCGGCCTGGTCGGCAGCGGCCGCACCGAAGCTATGCGCGCTCTGTTCGGCGCCGACGCAAAACTCGACGGCGTCGTCGAGATCGACGGCAAGCCGGTGGCGATCGCCGCGCCGAAGGACGCGGTGCGGCATGGCTTGAGCCTGCTTACCGAAGACCGCAAGGGCCAGGGCCTGCTGCTCGACATGGCCGTCGACAAGAACATCACCATCACCAATCTCAGCAAGGTTTCGCGCAACGGGCTACTCAACCGAAGGACGGAGGCTGCGGCCGCCAACGATCTCGTCGGGCAGCTGCGCGTCAAGGCGAGCTCTATCGAGCAGGCGGTGCGCAACCTCTCCGGCGGCAACCAGCAGAAGGTGGTGCTGGCCAAATGGCTGTTCCGCGGGACCTCGACGCTGATCCTCGACGAGCCGACGCGCGGCGTCGACATCGGCGCGCGGCGCGAGATCTATCAGCTGCTGTGGATGCTGGCGGCGCGGCAGGAGGGCATCATCATGGTGTCGTCCGACCTGCCTGAATTGATGGGCATGTGCCACCGCATCATCGTCTTTTCGAAAAACAAGATCGTCGGCGAAGTGCCGCGATCCGAATTCGACCAGGAGCGCATCCTGTCGCTCGCCTATCAGGAGTATGTGCGACCATGAGCGAGACGACCGAAGCAGCCGTTGCGGCGCCTGTTTCTCCGGGCCGGGCAAAATTCCTGCGCTTCCTGGTGCGCGATGCCGGCGTGCTCTTGGCGCTGGTGCTGATCACGCTGTTCTTCTCGGCCACCGCGCCCTATTTCGCCACCTCGGGCAACGCGCTGAAGATCTTCGTGCAGATCGCCATCAACACGGTGCTGGCGGCCGGCATGACCTTCGTCATCCTCACCGGCGGCATCGACCTTTCGGTCGGCTCGGTGCTGGCGCTGTGCACCGTGGTCGGCGCCACCGTGATGATCAACGAGAGCCTGTCGCCGGCCGTGGCGATCACGCTGGCGCTTTTAGCCTGCATGTCGACGGGCGCGGTGTGCGGCTTCCTCAATGGCTGGATCTCGACGCGGTGGAAGATCCCTTCCTTCATCGTCACGCTGGGCATGCTCAACATGGCGGCGGGCGCTGCCCGCGTCGTCAGCGACAACTCGACCATCACAGGCCTGCCGCAAAGTTTCGTCGATTTCGGCAACCTCATCATCGGCGGCTTCCTGCCGTCGATCTTCCTGGTGGCAGTGCTGGTGATCGCGGCCGGCTGGTTCGTGCTGCGCTTCACCGTATTCGGCCGCATGATCTTCGCCGTCGGCACCAATGACGAGGCGGTTCGGCTGTCGGGCCACAATCCGGATTTCTACAAGGTCGCCGCCTTCACCATCAGCGGGCTCACCGCCGGCATCGCGGCCATGGTCTATCTGTTGCGCCTCAACATCGGCAGTCCGATCGCCGGCGTCGGCTACGAGCTCAACGCGATTGCCGCCGTTATCATCGGCGGCACCAGCCTCAGCGGCGGCAAGGGCTCGATCATCGGCACGCTGGTTGGCGCCTGCATCCTGCAGGTGCTTTCCACCGGATTGCAGCTGCTCGGCGTCGGCGACAATTTCAAACCGATCGTGATTGGCCTTGTCATCGTGCTCGCGGTCATCCTAGACGCGTACCGGGAGAGGCTGTTGCGGAAAATCCGCTGAGGGGAACGGGCCATGACGACGATTGCCGATGTCGCGCGCCGTGCGGGGGTGTCCGTCGCCACCGTCTCGCATGTGATGAACCATACGCGTCATGTCGAGCCGGAAACGGCCGAGCGCGTGCGCGCAGCGATCAGCGCGCTGCGCTACAGCCCGAACTCGGTGGCCAGGAGTCTCAGGCGCGGCGAGACCAAGACCATCGGTCTTTTGCTCCCCGACAATTCCAATCCCTTCTTCGCCAGCGTGGCGCGGCAGATCGAGGATGCGGGCTTCGTCTCCGGCTACACGGTGATCCTGTGCAACTCCGACGGCAATGCCGAGAAGGAGGAGCGCTATCTCTCGGTGCTGATGGCCAAGCAGATCGACGGGTTGATCTTTGCCGGCTCGTCCGACCACGCGCGGGTGTTCGCCCGCCTCCTGCCCAGCGTGCCGGCGGTGCTGCTCGACCGCGAGATCCAGTCGGTCAATGTCGATTCGGTGCTGGTCGACCACGACCATGGCGGCTATCTCGCCGGCAAATACCTGGCCGGCCTCGGCCACAGGAAGATCGGCGTCATCGGCGGTCCGCGCGATTCGAGCTCCAGCCCGGCCCGCCTGCGCGGTTTTGTCCGCGCGCTTGGCGAAGCAGGCGTTGAGCTGCCGGCGTCGTCAATCGTCGATTCCGACTATCATTTCGCCGGCGGCCGCCTAGCGATGGAGCAGCTTATGGTACAGGCGGCCGGCATCACTGCGGTGTTCGCCTGCAACGACCTGATGGCCATGGGCGCGGTCACGGCGCTGCGCTCGCGGGGATTGCATGTTCCCGACGATATGTCGATGATCGGCTTCGACGACATCCCCTACGCCGTCACCACCTGGCCGCCGCTGACGACAATCGCACAGCCGGTGGAAAAGATCGGCACGCTGGCGGTGAGCCTGCTGCTCGAGAGGCTGGGCGAGCCGGAAGCGCCGTCAAGGCGCGAGGTGCTGGCGCCGGTTCTGGTGGAGAGGGAAAGCTGCGCGGCGCGGCAGTAGTCTTGCAATCGTCGACGCGGGCGCTGCCCCCGCTCCGTCTCGGCGCTGCGCGCCGATCCACCTCTCCGCCATTTCATCTACGGCATGCACACCTTTCGAAGCGGCCGGCCTTTGGCGATAGCGTGCATGGCAGCGCGCTGGTCGACCCCCACTCCGTCTCGGCTTCGCCGAGCCACCTCTCCCGCGATCGACGGGACAGAGGAAAGGCGCCAAGCCTTTTGCCGTCAACGCCCGTCCAGCAACACTCCCTTCCTTTCCCTCCGGAGGGGGGAAAGGTGGCGCTGCGAAGCAGCGACGGATGGGGGAACCACGTGGCAATCAAGCCTTGGCCTGATCAGTCGCGCCAGTCACAGAAGATGTGCATGGGGCGAGGAAACGCTAATCGCCGAGGGCGCGGCCTTCATAAGCTTGGAGACGGAGAGGGGGAGCGCTCTATGCGGTTATCCCGCCGTATGAAGTCGCCTTAGCGAACCCCTTCAAGCCGCCGGCTGCATGGCGGCCCTGAGCAGCATGCCGAACAGGTCGCGCGGCTCGTCGGGATCGGCGAGCAGGTCGAGCTCCTCATAGAGGCCGGTGGCCTGGAGCTGGTCGCGGACGTAGCGCAGCGCGGAAAAATCTTCCGTGGCGAAGCCGACGGAATCGAACAGCGTGATCTGCTCGGGCGACTTGCGGCCCTCGGCCTTCCCGGTCATCACCTGCCACAGCTCGGTCACCGGATGATCGGCGTCGAGCTGCTGGATCTCGCCCTCGATGCGGGTCTGCGGCGGGAACTCGACGAAGATGTCGGAGCGCAAGAGGATGTCGCGGTGCAGCTCGGTCTTGCCGGGGCAGTCGCCGCCGACGGCGTTGATGTGGACGCCGGCGCCGACCATGTTGTCGGTGAGGATCGTGGCATACTGCTTGTCGGCGGTAACCGTGGTGATGATGTCGACGCCTTCCACGGCATCCTGCCCGGTCGAACAGATGGTGATATCAAACCCCTTGCCGGCGAGGTTGCGGGCGCATTTTTCCGAGGCCGAGCGGTCGATGTCGTAGAGCCGCAGCCGGTCGATGCCGACGAGCGCCTTGAAGGCGATGGCCTGGAATTCGGACTGGGCGCCGTTGCCGATGATGGCCATGGCGCGGGAGTTCTTCGGCGCCAGGTATTTTGCCGCTACCGCCGAGGTGGCCGCCGTGCGCAGCGCCGTCAGGATGGTCATCTCGGTCAACAGCATCGGATAGCCGGAGCCGACATCGGCGAGCACGCCGAAAGCGGTTACGGTCTGGCGGCCTTCGCGCATGTTCTTCGGATGGCCGTTGACATATTTGAAGCCGTACATCTTGCCGTCGCTGGTCGGCATCAGCTCGATGACGCCGTCATGGCTGTGCGAGGCGATGCGCGGCGTCTTGTCGAACAGCTCCCAGCGGCGGAAATCCTCCTCGATATAGGCGGCGAGCTCGGTGAGGAAGCGCTCGACGCCGATGGCGAGCACCAGCTTCATCATGCGATCGACGCTGACAAAGGGAACGATGGCAAGGCGCGAAGGCTGGGTCATGATCAGAGGTTTCCGGAATGGCTGCGGGTCGGGCGATCCATGATGCGGCGGCCCATCAGGCTGGCGGTGAGGTCGACCATCAGGGTGGCGGTACGGCCGCGCTCGTCGAGGAAGGGGTTCAGTTCGACCAGGTCGAGGCTTGAGACGAGGCCCGAGTCGGACAGCATCTCCATCACCAGATGCGCCTCGCGGAAGGTGGCGCCGCCGGGCACGGTGGTGCCGACGGCCGGCGCGATCGAAGGGTCGAGAAAATCGACGTCGAGGCTGACATGCAAGAGCCCGTTCTCCTCCTCGACGCGGGCCAGGAAGGCGCGCAGCAGCGGGGCGATGCCGTGCTCGTCGATGGCGCGCATGTCGTGCACGGTGACGCCGGCTTCAGTAAGCGCGCGGCGCTCGGCCGGATCGACGCTGCGCAGGCCGATGGCGCAGATGCGGACCGGGTCGACGGCTTGCGGCAGATCCGGGAAATAGCCCTTGAAGCCGGCCTGGCCGCTGGCATAGGCGAGCGGCACGCCGTGCAGATTGCCGCTGGTGGTGGTGTCGAGCGTGTGGAAATCGGGATGCGCGTCGAGCCACAGCACGAAGAGCGGCCGTCCGCGCTCGGCCGCGCGGCGCGCCACGCCCGACATAGTGCCGGCGGAGATCGAATGGTCGCCGCCGAGGAAGATCGGCATGGCGTCCCGCGAAGCCGCGTAAGCGGTCTCGGCGATTGCCGCCGTCCAGGCGGAGATCTCCGGCAGCGCCTTCAGCGCGAGATTGCCGTGCGCCACGGGCCGCGCCGCGGCTTTCTCGACCGCGCCCCAGTCCTCGACCTGGTGGCCGAGCTCGGCCAGCACCGAGACCAGCCCTGCTGTGCGCAGCGCGCTCGGCCCCATCTCGCATCCCATCCTGCCCGCGCCGTCCTGCACCGGCGCGCCGACGATCCTGCAGCGCATCTTTTCTCACCTTGCGATTGATCGAAGGAGTGAACCATCAGCTGCTGGCGGCTTGAACAGTGAAAATTGGCATTTCGAGAAGACTAATCTATCATAATGGTCAGATGATTTGATCGAAATGGAAGCCATGGACGCGCTGGACGAGAAACTGGTGACGCTGCTGAGGCACGATGCGCGGCGCAGTGTATCCGACCTCGCCATCGATCTCGGCGTGTCACGCGCCACGGTCAGGTCGCGCATGGAACGGCTGGAAAAGTCCGGCGAGATCATCGGCTACACTGTGGTGCTGCGCGCCGACGCGGTCGATCAGAAGATACGCGGCGTGATGACGATCGAGATCGAAGGCCATGCCGCCGACCGCGTCGTCAAGGCCCTCGGCGGCCTCGCCGAGGTCTCGACCATCCACACCACCAACGGCCGCTGGGACCTGGTGGTCGAGCTCGGCACCGCCACGCTGACGGACTTCGACGCGGTGCTGCGGCGCATCCGGCTGATCCCCGGCATTACGGGGAGCGAGACAAGCCTGCTGCTGGCGACGCCGAGGACGACACGGGCGCGGCTGGCGTAGCGGCAGAATCGGTGACGGCAGCGCCAGGCGTGAAGCGGTTCGGCGATCTTGCGAAACGCCGGGCCGCTTCAGGTTCTTATTTCGTGCGCGGGCCGAAAGCGACGGCGCCGGGCCGGAGCGCGATCCGGCTTTCCCGGAATTGCTCCAGGACTGCCGCATCGCACCGCTCAGCTAGTTCAGGGGGTCAGCCGTTCGGATAATAGCCGCCGTCCGAGCCGTCGCCCATATAGATTCCCTGGCCGGTAGCGTTTCGAAGCCGCTGATCCAGCTCATTGATCCGCCCGATCGCAGAACGGCCGCCGGCGGGCTGGATGCTATCGGCCTGCCGCATCAGGTCGCGAGCCTGTTCCTGCGTGATCTTGCCGGCCTGCCTGGCCGCACGGATGCCTTGCTTCACGCCAAGCAGCTGCTGCGTCGCGGCTCTCGCTTCGGGCTCCGCCGGCACTGACGCCGTGGTCATTGTGTCGATCTGCGCCCTATGGTGGCGGTGCACAGCATAGGCGCTCGAAAGCGGTATGGCCGCGAAGATCGAGGCGGCTGCGATGAGTTTTGGGGTGAAAGAACGCATGATGACATCTCCTCGTGATGGAGGAAGCGGCAAGACCGCTTTTTCCGAAAACGGGCCGTCCGGTCGCGTCGTGTCGCGGTGCTGGCCATTCGCCGCCGGCGGATCTCGGCCCAGGGAGGAGATATAGAAACCGCCGCGGCGTTGAAATGGAGCAGCACGCAAACGTTATCCGATGTGATCTGGGGTTGAATCGCCGATGCGCCGTCGGCGAGGCGGGTTCCCAAGCCCAGCCGTCTTCAGGCGACGCTGGCGAGCGGGATCGGCCAATCGATCGCCTGCCCGATTAGCCCGGCATTGGCCTGGTCGGCAAGTCGCTCGGCTTCGCCTTGCGTCAGCCCGATCAGCAGCCGGCCTGCTATCTCCGCCGGGAGATCGGAAACCAGATCGCAGACAAGCCAGTCGTCGCAAGGATCCTGTATTGCTGCGAACCTCATAGGCGCTCCTTGTTTTAGCGCAAGCTAAAGTTCCGATGATGCCCAATCGTTCCATTGCGGGGCGATCAAATATCGAGAAAGAGGCACGGCCGAGCGCGGCACCGAGAGGAATTCATCTGCCTGGCCCGCGAGCTGCTCCGCCTCCTCGCGAATCGGGCCAAGCAGCAACATGTCCGGCATTCGCGCCGGGAAACCGGACCGCAAATCGAACACCATCCGTTGGCCGCACGGATCCTGTAAGGCTGTGAACCTCATGGCCGACGTCTGCTCTATCTTTGCTTTGACGCAATTCCGAACGGAGACTACGGCGAAGTCGCCGAGCATAACCGCTCATACTTTCCTGGAATTGCTCCAGCTATGCCCCAATGTAACGACTTGCGGGAATGACTCCCGCGAGACTGCCCGGCCGGATTATTCCAGCACTTTCACACAACATAACAGTTGTCGGGCGCCCGGCAAAAGAGGCTCTACAGTCCCTTCGGCATGCGACTCAAGTCTGATGGGCAGCGGATACTTTCCGGAAGGCGAGCGTGGCTGTTTGAAGGAAAATATCGCGTGAACTATCTGCTGGATGTCTTGCGGGAGATCCGTGGGGATGCGGCAATGCGCGTTGCCGACGGTCCAGACGTAACTCCGGCGCTGTGCCGCGGGTGGGTTTCCCGCTAGCCGCAAACGCGAAAAAGCCGCGGAGACCGCGGCTTTTCGTTTGCTTGATCCCTTGAAGGAAACTGGAGCGGGTGAGGCGATTCGAACGCCCGACCCCAACCTTGGCAAGGTTGTGCTCTACCCCTGAGCTACACCCGCTCGCGCGGCCTTGGGCCGCAAGCCGCGCCTATATGGCCGAAGAGCGCGGCGATTGCAACAGGGAAATGACGGTCTTTTTTGGCGTGAATTCTTCCCGCGGCGACGTTCGCTTCAAAAGCATCGAAGCGGCGGCGAAACCGGACTGCTCGCAAATCCGCAGGCAAGCCGCCGCCCGCTTTGCCCGCAATGGCTCCGGCGGCCTTGCCCCGATGGCACCGTTGGCCGTAAACGGCATGAGCCCTTTTTTGACCGCGCGAGGACCGATGCCGAAGACCGAAGCCGAGCTCAACGAATTTCTTGCCGATCTCGGCATTTCCGTCTCGACGGTCAGGCACCCGCCGCTGTTCACGGTCGCCGATTCGCAAGGCCTGCGCGGCGAGATTCCCGGCGGCCACACCAAGAACCTGTTCCTCAAGGACAAGAAGGACAATTATTTCCTTGTCACCGTCGGCGAGGACGCCGTGGTCGACCTGAAGCAGATCCACCACCTGATCGGCGCCGCCGGCCGGGTGTCGTTCGGCAAGCCGGAAATGCTGATGGAGCTGCTCGGCGTCATCCCCGGCGCGGTCACCGTTTTCGGCCTGATCAACGACACGGAAGGCAAGGTCAAGGTCGTGCTCGACGACGCGTTGATGAGCCACGACGTCATCAACGGCCATCCGCTGACCAATGAGGCGACGACCTCGATCGCCGCCGCCGACCTGATCAGATTCGTCGAGGCAACCGGCCATGATCCTGTTATCCTGAAAGTCTCATGACCTTGAAAGTGCCCTTGCCTTGAAGGCCTTATTGCCTTGAAACTCGGGGGCTGATCGCCACATGGAAGGCGGTTGCGAAATCCGACAATGACGCGCCGGGCGCCGACGCCTGAGAGCGTGACCGAAAGGGCGACAAGATGAGTGACAACAATCCGTATAGCGGCGCGTTTGGCGGCAATGGCGGCCAGTATGCCCAGACGGTGCAATATGGCGGCGGCGACCGCGCCAAGGTTTCGCTCGGCGACGGGCCGGCGGCGGCCGACCTGATCAAGGACACCACAACCGCGACTTTCGCCGCCGACGTCATCCAGGAATCGCGCCGCCAGCCGGTGCTGGTCGACTTCTGGGCGCCATGGTGCGGGCCTTGCAAGCAGCTGACGCCGCAGCTCGAAAAGGCGGTGAAGAACGCCGGCGGCAAGGTCAAGCTGGTCAAGATGAACATCGACGATCATCCCTCGATCGCCGGCCAGCTCGGCATCCAGTCGATTCCCGCGGTCATCGCCTTCAAGGACGGCCAGCCCGTCGACGGTTTCATGGGCGCGGTTCCGGAAAGCCAGGTCGCCCAATTCATCGAGAAGGTCGGCGGCAAGGGCGGCGGCGCGGCGCAGATCGCCGACGCACTTGCGGCGGCGGCCGAGGCGCGCACGGCCGGCGACGTCCAGACCGCGGCCGGCATTTACGACGCGGTCCTCGAGCAGGCGCCGGAGACGATCGAGGCGATCGCAGGCCTGGGCGAGATCCTGTACGATGCCGGGGACGTGGAAGGCGCCGAGGCCGTGCTGGCGCGAGCGCCCGAGGACAAGAAGGACGCGCCCGCGCTGGCTGCGCTGCGCGCCAAGATGACGCTTGCCGCGGAAGCGGCCGCGCTCGGCAGTCCGGCCGAGCTCGAGCGCCGGCTCGCCGCCAACCCCGCCGACCATCAGGCGCGCTTCGATCTGGCGATGATCCAGAACGCGCGCGGCGAGCGTGACGCGGCCGCCGACAATTTGCTGGCGATCGTCAAGGCCGACCGGACCTGGAACGACGACGGCGCCAGGGCGCAGCTGTTGAAGCTATTCGAAGCCTGGGGAATGACCGACGAGGCGACGCTCGCGGCACGCCGCAAGCTCTCGTCGCTGCTGTTCTCGTAGGACGGTTTCGGCGATTCACAGAGCCGCTGAACCGCTTTAAGTTCGGTTTGCGCAATTCCAGACGGAAAGCTGCGGCGAATTTGCCGACCCCAACTGATACTTTCCCGGAATTGCCGTGAATTTTTTGCCGGCTGTCGCGGCCGGCAGGCTTGCGCAGTGGGACATCAGCGCCAGATAAGGGCGGGCCGGATGCCGATCGTGACGAATTCGCCGGTGCGAGAGGAGATTGCAGCTTGATACGCTTGCCGGCGTTGCTTTGGGAGGGTTGCGGTGCGCGTCGGTAACGCACTTTACAGGCTTGCCAAGGATCTGCCGGCGGCAATCCCGGTTTTCCCGCTCGCCGGCGCGCTGCTTCTGCCGGGCGGCCGCATGCCGCTCAACGTTTTCGAGCCGCGCTATCTGCAGATGATCGATCTGGCGATGGCCGGCTCGCGGCTGATCGGCATGATCCAGCCCAGCCTCGACGGCGCATTGCGCGACGACGGCGAGCCTGAACTGTGCAGCGTCGGCTGCGCCGGGCGCATCATCTCGCTCGCCGAGACGGGCGACGGGCGCTATTTGATCTCGCTGCAGGGCGTGTGCCGGTTCCGCATTGTGCAGGAGCTTACGGCAAAGGCGCCGTTCCGGCAGTGCAAGATCGCGCCGTTTCTCGCCGACCTCGAGGAAGACCCGGCCGGCGCCGACGTCGACCGGCCGGCGCTGCTCAAGGCTTTTCGTTCCTATCTGCAGGCCAACGACCTCGAGGCCGACTGGGAAAGCGTCAGCCGCGCCGAAAACGGCATGCTGGTCAACGCGCTGTCGATGATGGCGCCCTACGGGCCGGCCGAGAAGCAGGCGCTGCTGGAAGCGCCGGACCTGAAGACGCGCGCCGAAACACTGATCGCCATCACCGAAATGACGCTGGCGCGCGAGGATGATGAGTTTGGCTCGAGTCTACAATAGCTTGCCGGCACGGGGATGAGTTCATGGCGGACGGACGGGACGGACGAAAAGCCACGGTCGACCCGAAGCTGCTGGAGCTGCTCGCCTGCCCGCTGACCAAAGGACCGCTAACCTGGGACCCTGAGCGCAACGAGCTGGTCTCGCGCGTGGCGAAGCTCGCTTATCCGGTGCGCGACGGCATCCCGATCATGCTGCCGTCGGAGGCGCGCACGATCTCGGCCGAGGACATGCTGACCCCACCGCCGCCTCGGCTCGGCGGGGCTTCGTGAGTGGGCTGTGCTTGGTACAGTGACGTAGGTAGGCGATCCTTCGCGCCCCCCTCTGGCCTGCCGGCCATCTCCCCCTCTAGGGGGGAGATTGGCAGCTTGGGCCTCCCGTCCATTCTGCAGTGTAGGAGATTAGCGAAAAGCCGGCGTGACGTCTGATCTCCCCCCTTGAGGGGGAGATGTCCGGTAGGACAGAGGGGGGCGCTGTCCCGCCGACATCAAAGTTGTGCATCGTGACGGCACACGCAGTCGGGCGTCTGCTTCCCGTATCGTTCTACTGAAAATTCCGCCCTTTCGGCATGACTTGTTGCGCGGCACCCGACAGGGCTTCGATCTCCTGATGGACCGGCCGGCCACGGCTTGCGGCGGTTCCAACCGGCCGTTCGGCGGGATTATGCTCGATGACCGGCCGATTGGCGGTCTCCAGCAGCACGCTCAGCCAGGACGTCAAATCCTCGATCCGGTCGGCGACGATGTGGATGACGTCCGATTCATGCTGCAGCTTGCCGGTGACGCGGATGAAGCGCGCGCCCATGACCACCGGGCGGAAGCGGTCGAAGACGCGTGGCCAGATGATGACGTTGGCGATCGATTTTTCGTCTTCCAGCGTGAGGAAAATGGCATTGCCCTTGCCCGGACGCTGGCGCACCAGCACCAGCCCGGCGACGGAAACGCGGCGGCCGTCGCGCACAGACCGCAAACGGGCGTTGGGGGTGACGCCGGCGCGATCCAGCCGTTCGCGCAGGAAGGCGACGGGGTGTTCCTTCAAAGATAGGCCGAGCGAGCGGTAATCGTGCACGACATGCTCGCCGAGCGGCATTTTCGGCAGTTTCGTTTCCGGCTCCAGCTCGCGCAGGCGAAGCGAGGGCTGGTCGAACAACGGCAATTTCTCGGCGGCGCTCTTGCCGTCAAGGGCGCGGACTTCCCAGAGCGCGGCACGGCGGTCGAGGCCGATCGAGCGGAAGGCGTCCGCCTGCGCCAATCGTTCGATCTCGCCGACATCGAGGCCCGAACGCAGCCAGACGTCCCTGACCGAGCGATAGCCGTCGCCGCGGCGGGCGACGACTATATCCATGCGCTCTTCGGACAGGCCCTTGATCTGGCGGAAGCCGAGGCGGACGGCGTGAGCCGTCTCGATGACGCCGCGCATCGAGGCGTGGCGCTCGAGAATGCGGGACGGATCGAAGGCGGTTTCCTCCAGTGTGCAGTCCCAGACGGAATGGTTGATGTCGACCTCGCGCACCTCGACGCCATGGTCGCGCGCATCGCGCACGAGCTGGGCCGGCTGGTAAAAACCCATCGGCTGGGAATTCAGGATCGCGGCGCAGAACACGTCGGGATAAAAGGTCTTGAACCAACAGGAGGCATAGACAAGCAGCGCGAAGGACGCGGCATGGCTTTCGGGAAAGCCATATTCGCCAAAGCCTTCAATCTGCTTGAAGCAGCGCTCGGCGAACTCTCTGGGATAGCCCTTCTTGACCATTCCCTCGACCATTCGCGTTTCATAGTTTCCTATCGTGCCGGTGCGTTTGAAGGTCGCCATGGCGCGGCGCAACTCGTCTGCCTCACCCGGCTTGAAGCCGCCGGCGACAATGGCGATCTTCATCGCCTGCTCCTGGAACAAAGGTACCCCAAGGGTCTTGCCGAGAATCTCTTCCAACTCAGGCCTGGGGTATTCGGCCTTCTCCTTGCCCTGCCGCCGGCGCAGATAGGGATGCACCATATCGCCCTGGATCGGGCCGGGGCGCACGATCGCCACCTCGATGACAAGGTCGTAGAAATTTGCCGGCTTGAGGCGCGGCAGCATCGACATCTGCGCACGCGACTCGATCTGGAAGACGCCGAGCGTGTCGGCTCTTTGGATCATGGCGTAAACGCGCCTGTCCTCCTCGGGAAGGGTCGCGAGCACATAAGGCTGTCCAAATGGATCCCGCGCCCGCGGATAATGATCGGTGAGCAAGGTGAAGGCGCGCTTCAGGCAGGTCAGCATGCCGAGCGCCAGCACGTCCACCTTGAGGATCTTCACCGCGTCGAGATCGTCCTTGTCCCACTCGACCATCTTGCGCTCCTCCATCGCCGTCTTGACGATGGGCACGACCTCGTCGAGCCGGTCGCGGGTGATGACGAAGCCGCCGACATGCTGGGAAAGATGGCGGGGAAAGCCCATGATCTCGTTGGCGCGCTCCAGCACCTGCCGCGACAGCGGATCGGTGCGGTCGAGGCCGCCGGCATTGGCTTCCCTTTCGCCGAGCTCGGAGGTCGACCAGCCCCAGATGGTGCTGGAGAGCGCGCTGCGGACATCCTCCGACAAGCCCATGGCCTTGGCCACCTCGCGCAGGGCCGAGCGGCCGCGATAGCTGATGACGGCGGCGGCCAAGGCGGTGCGCTTGGCGCTGTATTTCGTATAGATGTACTGAATGACCTCTTCGCGCCGCTCATGCTCGAAGTCGACGTCGATGTCGGGCGGCTCGTTGCGTTCCTCCGAGATGAAACGTTCGAACAAGGTGTCGATGCGATCGGGGCCGACCTCGGTGATGCCGATGCAGAAGCAGATGATCGAATTGGCGGCCGAACCGCGGCCCTGGCAAAGGATGCCCTGGCTGCGGGCGAATTTGACGATGTCATGGACGGTGAGGAAATAGCGGGCATAGTTCAGGCGCTCGATCAAAACGAGCTCGCTGTCGATGCGTTTCAGCACATCCTCGGGAACGCCGGCCGGATAGCGAACGGCCGCGCCTTCCCGCGCCAACCGTTCGAGCTCGGCCTGCGGTCCAAGCCCGGATTCGGTCGGCTCGTCCGGATAATTGTATTCGAGGTCGCTGAGCGAGAAGGCGAGCTCGTCGGCGAAGCGCAGTGTCTCGGCCAACGCCTGCGGGTGGCGGCGGAAAAGCCGCGCCATCTCCAGCGGCGGCTTCAGGTGGCGCTCGGCATTGGCCATCAGCTCCAGCCCGACCTCGGAAACCGGCGTGTTGAGGCGGATTGCGGTCAGCACGTCCTGCAGCGGCCGGCGATCGGCGGCATGGTAGAGCACGTCGTTGGTCGCCATCAGCGGGACGCGGGCATGCTCGGCCATCGCGGAAGCCTGCTCGATGCGGAAACGGTCGTTGCCGGCATAATCCGGCGCCACGGCCAGCCGGAGCGCTGCGCCGAAGCGATCCTTAAACCGGCTAATGAATGCCAGGTTGTCTTGTGCCGACAGATCGGGCAGGATCGCCAGCGACATCCGATCGCCCCATTCGAGCAGGTCGCTCAACTGGAGCAGCGTCGCGCCCTTCTCGTTCTCGTCGCGCAGATTGGCTTGCGTGAGCATGCGGCAGAGATGCCCCCAGCCCTGGCGGTCGCGGGGATAGGCGAGGATGTCCGGCGTGCCGTCGCCAAACACCAGGCGGCAGCCGGGATGGTAGGCGAGCTTTTCCACCCTGGCCTGTTGCCAGGCGCGCACGACGCCGGCGACCGTGTTGCGGTCGGCAAGGCCGATCGAGGCAAAACCGTAGAACTTCGCCGTCACCACCAGCTCCTCGGGTTTCGAAGCGCCGCGCAGGAAGGAGAAATTCGAGCTTATGCCGAATTCGGCATAGGGGATGACGGTCAGCGCGTTCATGCGAACACTCCATGCATGAACCAGCGCGGCGGCGCGGCCTGCGGCGCGCTGTTGTAGAGGCCCTGGCGGTAGAGCCAGTAGCGGCGTCCCTCGCTGTCCTCGATGCGGTAATAGTCGCGGGTCGGCGCCTCTTCCTCGCCGGGCAGCTGGCGCCACCATTCGGCGGCGATGCGCTCCGGCCCCTCGGCGCGGGCGACACGATAGAGCGCGCGCCGCCAGCGGAAATTCATCGGCGGTCCCTCCGGGATCTCGGTCGCCGGCACCTCGATCGGCTCGGGCGAGCGGAACAGGCGCACCGGCCGCTCCGGCGGGTAAACGGTCATCGGTGGCGCTGTTCGGGGCGGCGGCGTCCGTCCGGCCGCCGGGGCGCGTCCTTGCGGCGCTTCGGTGAAAGGCACGGTTTTGACGGCGCGTTCCGGCAGATGGCTTTCGACGACCACCGGCTTCAGCACGGCGGCTTCGCCGAGACGGGCGCGGACGCGGTCGGCAAAGAGCGCGATGTCGGCGTCATCGTCGTCGGTCTCGCCGGTGAGGTCGCCCTGAACCAGGTCGAAGGCCGCGACCGACAGCACGGACAGCCGCACGAGATCGAAGCCGAAGCCGGCGTCGATGCTCTGCTCCAGCGCGGTGAGCCGCTCATGGAACAGTCTTTGGATCAGACGCGGCTCGCGCATCGGGCGGGAGGTGCCGACGGCGATGCGGTTGACGGCGCCATCGACGCGGAAGAGAAGCAGCGCCAGCGTCCTTGCGCCCTCGCCGCGGCGTTCGAGGTCGGTCTTCAAGGCGATCGCCAGCCGGCTCACCAGCCGCTCGATGTCGTCGGTGAGCACGACCGGCTCGGCAAGATGGCGCTCGACCGAGAGCGGCGCGACGGGAAGGCGCGGCGACACGGCCTCGTCGAGGCGGCCGAGCGCCTGGTCGAGGCGCAGAAGCAAGGTGGCGCCGAAACGGCGGGCGAGCGGCGCGCGGGGTGCTGCCATCACCGCGCCGGCGGTGCGCAGGCCCACACTTTCCAGGCTGGCGCGGGTTTCCGGCGCGATGCGCAGCGCCGACAAGGGCAGCGGCGAAAGCAGCGCCTCCTCCTCGCCGCCGGCCACGATGCGATCGCCATGGAAGCGCGCCGCCGCCCAGGCGGCGCCCGGCGTCGAGGCCAGCCCGGCGCGAACATCGAAGCCCTGCTGGAAGAAGCGGGCGAGGATCTCGTCCTGCATGGCGCGCTCGCCGCCGAACAGATGCGTGCAGCCGGTGACGTCGAGGAACAGCCCGTCCTCGCCGTCGATCGCCACCAGCGGCGTGTAGCGGTCGCACCAGTCGGCAAGGCCTTCGAGCAGGCGGCGGTCGGCTTCCGGGTCTGCCTCGACCACATCGATCGAGGGATGCATGGCGCGCGCATCGGCGATGCCCATGCCGCGCTTCAATCTGAGCGCCTCAGCCCGCTCGTCGAGGGCTGCGATGCGCTGGGTGTTGTTGTCGCGATGGCTGATCACCAGCGGCGGCTGAAGCGACGGCAGGCGATGCGAGGGCCGGGAACGCCAGGACCGCCCCAGACGCTGGCGCAGGATCCGCTCCGCGGCCAGATGCGGGAACCACAGCGACAGAATTCTCTGTTCTTTCTGCAAAAGCATGCTCATCGGGGTTCCACTCCAGTGTGAACTGTCCAGGCAGGGCCGTGCGGCTCTTGCCGATATCGACTTTGAAGGCGGGGCGGCCGATCGAGCCGGCGAGCGGCCCGGCGAGGGTCTCGCGGCTTGCCGCGGGCGCCGCCGAAACGATGAGGCGCACCGGAGCGGCGGTGGGATCGGTCTCGCCGGCCTGGCGCAGCAACAGCAGCGGCCGGCCGGCGCTCCGGGCCCGCGCATGCAGCCGGCGCGTGGCGGTGAGGTCGAGAAGCCGCGGACTGCCGCGGATCTCGAGGATGACCGCGGCAAAGGCCGTCATGCGGGCGGCCTCCTCGGCAATCCACAGCGCGTCGAGCAGCTTCGGCGCCTCGGAAAACAGCAATTGCCCAGGCTCGATGCCGAACAGGGCATGAAGGCCCCTGGCATAGGGCATGCCGGCCTCGTGGAAGATTTCCGCCGTGCCGACCCAGAGGATCGGCAGACCCTGCTTCTCCCTGAGGACCAGGCTTACGAGCGACAGCGCAAAGCCGGCAACGGCGCCGGCATCGCGGGTCTCCAGGCCATGGATTTCGCTGAGCGCCGCCTTGGGTAGGCCGCCGCCAAGCGCTGCATCGAGCCTATCGATGCCGGTGTGCAGGAAAGCATCCGCCGAAGCCACGGCAAGGCCGCGCCGGACAATCGTCATGTCCGGCCCGGCGGCATCGCTGGATGTTTGGTTTTGCGCCATTCCGGAGGGAAAACTGCTTCGCACTTTTCCTGGAATTGCTTCGGGCGCGCACCCCAAGGGCGCCTGCAGGCGCTCGGGCAGCGTTCCCTCGATCTTCGCGATCTGGCGGCGCAGGGCAAAAACAGTGTCCCGCGCCACGGCGCTCATCGCCATGACGTTCACTTCCAGCAGCAGTTGTTCCTGTTATGTTCCTATAGATTCCAGAGGCGCCCGGAAGAGTCAAGCAGAGTCGCAAGGAATTTATTCCTTCGTCTTTTACCTTGAAAGCGAACACCCCAGCCGGTCCATTTGCCTCAATCGGCGTGAAAGCCTATATGCCGGGATTAAAGGACATTTCATGGCCCGCATCTACAAGACCCGCACCTGGCACGACCAGCTCTCGCCGTCGATGGACGAGATGGAGCTTCTGGCGCTGGAGGCCTATGCCCATCTGCCGGACGAGTTCCGCAAGCTCACCGGCGAGATCATCATCCAGATCGCCGAGTTCCCGACCGACGAGATCATGGACGATCTGTCGCTGGAGACGCCCTTCGACCTGCTCGGTCTGTTCGAGGGGCGCGGCATCGCCGAGCGCTGGAACCCGCAGACCGGCGAAGGTCCAAACCGCATCACGCTCTACCGCCGCGCCATCCTCGACTACTGGGCCGAGAATGAAGAGACGATGGGCGACATCGTCACCCACGTGCTGATCCATGAGATCGGCCACCATTTCGGCCTGTCGGACGACGACATGGAGCGGATCGAGGAGGCGGCGGAGCAGGCGGCGGCAGGCTGAGCACGCACCTCGTCGGGCGAAGCAAGGAGCGAAGCGACGCGCGTAGACCCTAGGATCCATGCCATTCCATCAACACCAAGCCGCGGTGCAGAACGGAACGCCTGCCGCCCGACACCGCAATTTCCCTATATTCTGGCCCGCCGCGCCCTTCGGCAGAGGGAACGGAATGGATCCTAGGGTCTGCGCTCCGCTTCGCGTCGCTACGCCCTAGGATGACGAATGAGAGAGCCTGCTGCCCTCCTACCAGTCGCTGAGCTTGGTGTCGGCTGTGTAGTCCTGGCCTTCGACGTCCTTCACCACGGCCTGGCCGCAGCGCATCGACTTCGTCTGCTGGTCAAAGGCATAGGTCGGCGAGCCGAACAGGTGCCAGCCCTTGTTCAGGGCTGCCGTCACCTTGTGGCAGAAAGTTGAATCGTCCGGACCGGACAGAAAGCGGTAGAGTTTCATTTATCGAGCCTATCTTGAAGACCGGCGCATCATGCGCCGATGATCGCGGCCTTCGCCAGAAGTTTCTCGGCTTCCGCCAGATGCAGCCGTTCGACCATGCGCCCGTCCATCGCAATCACGCCCTTGCCGGCATTCTCGGGCCGCGCGAACGCATCCTTGATCGCCCGGGCCGCAGCCAGCCTCTCGGGCGACGGCGAAAAGGCGCGGTTCGCCGGCTCGATCTGGGCGGGATGGATCAGCGACTTGCCGTCGAAACCCATGGCGGCCCCGTCGGCGCATTCGCGGGCAAAAGCGCCGAGATCGCGAAAATCATTGGCAACGCCATCGATGACATCGAGACCGCCGGCCCGCGCCGCAAGCACCAGCTGCATCAGCCACGGCATCAGATAGCGTCGGTCGGGCGTCGCCAGGATGCCGGTCGCCTTCACCAGGTCATTCGTTCCGGTCACGAAACAAGCCAGCCTCGAAGCCGGATCGCGGCCGAGTTCGGCGATGGCGCCGATGTTGAGCAGCGCCCTGGGCGTCTCGACCATCACCCATAGTTTCACGCTGTCCGGCGCGAAATTGTCGTCGAGCAGGTCGCCGGCCTCGAGGATGTCGCGCGGCGTGGCGATCTTGGGCAGAAGAATGCCGTCGGGCTCGGCCTTGGCCACTGCCAACAAGTCATGGGTGCCCCATTCGCTGGCCAAAGGATTGATGCGCACCACCATCTCGCAGCGCCGTTCGGGGCGCCCAGCCAGGATGCCGGCAATCTTGTCGCGCGCCGCTTTTTTGCCGGCGGGCAGGACGGCGTCTTCGAGATCGATGATGACGGCGTCGCAGGCCAGGGAGCCGAGCTTGGCAAACGCCTTGTCGTTGGAGGCGGGAATGTAAAGCACAGAGCGGCGCGGGCGGTAGGGTTCTTGAGCCATCGCCGATCTATGCCGGGTGATGGCGGATGAGGCAAGGCGGAGGGGACAGGACAATCGCATATGGCGGCGCCAGCCCCCGCTCCGTCTCGACGCTGCGCGCCGAGCCACCTCTCCCCCACTTTGTGGGGGCGAGGAAACGCTAATCGCCGAGGGCGCGCGACCTTCGCAGGCCTGGGTTCCTCGCCCCCGCCAGAGGCGGGAGAGAGGTGGCTCGGCGAAGCCGAGACGGAGAGGGGGAGCGCCCTACGCGATTATCCCGCCGAAAAGGCGACCTGCCTGCACCAAATCTGCAAACCCTTGCTGAAAAGCTCCGGGATTCCGCCGCGCACTTACCGCACCGGCCGGCGAAACCGGCGTCATGCGAACACGTCACACATCCCGCTGGTCGCTGCCGCGCCGGCTCCGCAATGACGGCTGGTGGCTCGTCGAGCCGCAAAGACCATGCCATGGGGCGGGTATCCTGCTTTTCGCCCCGAGGCCGCTCCACTCCCGACCGAAAACAATTTCGCACTTTTCCCTGGAATTGCTCTAATCCTGCCGTCATCCAACCTTACGCGCCGGGCCGCTGATTTCATGCCGCACAACATTCTCGTCGCTGACGACGACCCGCATATCCGCGAGATCATCTGCTTCGCGCTGGAAAAGGCCGGCATGAAGACGGCCGCCGTCGCCGACGGCGCAGCGGCGCTGCAAGCGGTCGAGCGCCGCGCGCCCGATCTCATCGTGCTCGATATCGGCATGCCGGAGATGGACGGGCTGGAGGTCTGCCGCAGGCTGCGGCAGAAGTCCGACGTGCCGGTGCTGTTTTTGTCCGCGCGCGACGAGGAGATCGACCGGGTGCTCGGGCTGGAGATGGGCGGCGACGATTATGTGACGAAACCGTTCAGCCCGCGCGAGCTGGTCGCCCGCGTCAACGTCATCCTGCGGCGCGCGCGTCCCGCGCCGGTCGAAGAAGAAGCCGACGAGCGTCAATTCGCGCATGGCAAGCTCATGCTCGTCCCGGCAAGCCATGAAGCCAGCTTCGACGGCAAGCCGCTCATCTTGACGGCGATCGAGTTCGCGATCCTGAAGGGCTTCCTCGCCCGCCCGCAGCATGTGCTTGGCCGCGACGCGGTGATGGCCAATGCCTATGCCTCCAACATCCATGTCTCGGAGCGCACGGTCGACAGCCATATCCGCAATGTGCGGGCCAAGCTGGCGGCGGTCGGCTGTCTCGATGCGATCGCCACGGTGCATGGCGTTGGCTTCCGGCTCGGCCGATGCGGTGGTTGAGCAAGGAGAAGTGGCGGCCCAGGCTTGCCACCGTCGTCGTCGTCATCCTCATCCTGGTGATGGCGCTGCCGCTGGTCGGACTGTTCTTCTTCCGGCTCTACGAGAACCAGCTCATCCGCCAGACCGAAGGCGAGCTCATCGCGCAAGGCGCGGTCGCCGCCGCCGTCTATGCCCAGGAGGTGCGCGCTGCCGGCATTCCCCAGGAAAAACTCGGGTCGCCGATCTCGGCCGATCCGGCAAGGGACAACAACTATCCCTATGATCCGATCGAGCCGCGCCTCGACCTTGCCTCGGACGATGTCATGCCGACGCGCCCGGCGGCGCTTCCCGCCACCGCCGATCCGGCCTTCGCGGCAATAGGCGCGCGGCTCGACGGCATCCTCGACGAGACGCAGAAAACGACGCTTGCCGGCTTCCGGCTGCTCGATCCGCGCGGCGTGGTGATCGCCGGCGGCGACGAGGTCGGCCGGTCGCTCGGCGATGTCGAGGAGGTGCGGACCGCGCTTTCAGGCGCTTATGCCAGCGCGCTCAGGCTGCGCATTCCCGACCAACCGCCGCCGCCGCTCTATTCGGTGAGCCGCGGCACCAGGGTGCGCGTCTTCGTCGCCCTGCCGGTCGAGCTCGACGGCCGGGTCGCGGGCGTGGTCTATCTGTCGCGAACGCCGAACAACATCGTCAAGCACCTCTATGGCGAGCGCGGCAAGGTGACGTTGGCGGCGATCGCCATCCTCGGCGGCACGCTGCTGATCGCGCTGGTGTTCATCCGTACTGTCAGCCGGCCGATCTACGCGCTGATCGAGCGGACGAAACGCATCGCCGCCGGCGACCGCGAGGCGATCAGGCCGCTCGCCCATCACGGCACGCGCGAGATGGCGGCGCTGTCGGCGGCGTTCCTCGACATGGCGCAAAAACTGCAGGCGCGCTCCGACAGCATCCAGACCTTCGCCACCCATGTCTCGCATGAGCTGAAATCGCCGTTGACGGCGATCCAGGGCGCGGCGGAGCTGCTGAGGGATTCCGGCGGCGCGATGGACGAGGCCGAGCGCCAGCGTTTCTCCAACAACATCGTCACCGACGCCGGGCGGCTCAATCTCCTGGTGCGCCGGCTGCTTGACCTGGCGCGCGCTGAAAATCTGGAACCGAGCGGCGAAAGCACGACGCTTCATGCGGCGTTGGCGTCCTTGCCGATCGACACAAGGCTGGAAGCGCGGCTTGAAGGCGGCGGCGACATCAGGCTCGGCATCTCGGCCGAGAATCTCGGCATCGTGCTCGCCAATCTCATCGACAATTCGGCACGACATGCCGCCCGACAGGTGGCGATCCATGCTTCAGCCGACGGCGAGCGCGCGTCGGTCCGGATCGGCGACGACGGCGACGGAATCTCGGCCGCCAACCGCGCCAGGATCTTCGAGCCCTTCTTCACCACGCGGCGCGAGACCGGCGGCACCGGCATGGGGCTCGGCATCGTGCTGGCCCTCCTGAAAGCGCATGATGGCACGATCAGGCTGGTTGACTCCGAGCGCGGCACGCGCTTCGAGATCGATCTTCCTGCATTGATTTGAGCGTGCGAACCCGAGCGTCGGGATCATGCTCTGGAGTCGGAGAACCAAAAGCGTGCGCTACGACATCGTCATCATCGGCGGGGCCATCGTCGGGTCCTCGGTCGCCTATTATTTGCGCGAGGAGGGCTTTACCGGCTCGATCGCGCTGATCGAGCGCGATCCGCAATTCTCGCATGCGGCGACGACCTTGTCCTGCGCCTCGATCCGCCAGCAATTCTCGATCCCTGAAAACATCCGCCTGTCGCAGTTCACGCTGAAACTGTTCCGGCGGCTGAAGGAAACCTTCGGCGCCGATGCCGATATCGGCTTTCGCGAGGGCGGCTATCTCATCCTCGCCGGCGAGGCCGGGCTGCCGATCCTCAAGGCCAATCACGAGACGCAGGTCGCCGAGGGCGCCGACATTGTGCTGGAGGATGCCGGCCAGCTGACGCAGCGTTTCTCCTGGCTATCGGCCGAAGGCATTGCCGCCGGCGCCTATGGCCGCACCGGCGAAGGCTGGTTCGACGCGCATGCGATGCTGATGTTGTTCCGCAAGGCGCTGCGCGACAAGAAGATCGATCTCATCACCGCCTCCGTCACCGGCATCGCGCGGGACGGCAACCGCGTCACCAGTGTAAGCCTCGACAATGGCGAGACGCTGGAAGCCGGCATCGTCGTCAACGCGGCCGGGCCGAATGCCGGCAAGGTCGCCGCCTTGGCCGGGCTGGCGCTGCCGGTCGAGCCGCGCAAGCGCAATGTCTTCGTCTTCGAAGCGCGCGACAAATTCGCCGACATGCCGCTGCTGGTGGATCCGTCCGGCATCTATGTGCGGCCCGAAGGCTCGGTCTACATCACCGGCGGCGCCGAGCCGGAGGAAGGCGATCATGCGCCCGATCCAACGGATTTCGAGGTTAACTGGCCGCTGTTCGAAGAGGTGATCTGGCCGGTGCTCGCCACCCGCATCCCGGCCTTCGAGGCGATCAAGCCGATGCGCGCCTGGGTCGGGCATTACGACTACAACACGCTCGATCAGAACGCGGTGATCGGGCCGCATCCGGAGGTCGACAATTTCCTGTTCGCCAACGGCTTTTCCGGCCACGGCCTGCAACAGGCGCCGGCGGTGGGGAAGTCGATCGCCGAGCTCATCGTGCATGGCGGGTATCGGACGATCGACTGTACGGCATTTGGATATGAGCGTGTGGCAGAAGGACGGGCGTTCCGGGAGCTGAACGTGATTTGAGGGCTCCCCCTTCTCCCCTTGTGGGAGAAGGTGTCGCCGAAGGCGACGGATGAGGGGTGCTCCAGGGAAAGCAAGCCTCTCACTCCGCTGGAACACCCCTCATCCGTCTCGGCGCTGCGCGCCGATCCACCTTCTCCCACAAGAAGGGGAGAAGGTGGCGCTAAGCCGCCTGCCGTCCGTCACTAAAATATGTTTGCAGCCACCCAAGCACCCGCGCCCAGCCTTCGGCATGTTCCGCGGCGGCGTCCGGGAAACCTGCGAAGCCGCCATGGCAGATGGTGAGCCGCGTGCCGCCGGCGATCGGCTCCAGCAGATAGGCGAGGGTCGTTTCGCGCCGGCCGAGCGCCGGATGGTCCCAGTCGTAGCGCTGCGTCTGCACGATCCGGCGCGGCATTTCGATCTCGAGAAACTCTCCGCCGGCGGGCAGGCGCCTGCCGTCGGCGGTTCGCACCGTGACACGCCAGCTTCCGCCGACGCGCAGATCGGCGTTCCAGCCGGTCATGCGGTAAGTTTCGGGCGAACCCCACCAGCGCTCGACCTCGCTGGTTATCAGCGCCGCGCCAACTTCGTCCGGCGAGGCGGGAAGCTCGGCCGAGGCCATGACCGTGTCCGCATTCGCCATGGCTTGCGGCAAGGATAATTGAAGCATCGAATCCACCTCTGCCGGCAATTGTCTCGTGTCCGAAACGAACTTTACCCTTTTGACGGCGGGCGCTCGAAACCCTTGCCGGTCTCGAGCAGGCTCTTGAGGCTCGCCAGCACCAGCGGCCAGCCCTTGGCGACGTTCTGGATCAGCCTGTGCGGGCCGTCGGCCTCGTGGGTGACGGCGAGCTTCATCAATTCGCCGTCGGGCTCGATGGTGAAGGTGCAGCGGGTGTAGCCGTCCTCCTTCACCTCGGGCATCCATTCGTTGCGCCATTTGATCACCAGACGCCGCGGCGGGTCGATCTCGAGGATCTCGCCGGAATCGGCGATGCGGCCGTCGGGGAAGACCAGTTTCCAGCTCGAGCCGACCTTCCAGTCGCTCTCCTGGTAGGAGCTGAGGAAGAACCGCCGGTTGAATTCCGGGTCAGTCAGCGCCTGCCAGAGTTTTTCAGGCGTGGTGCGGATGTAGGTGACATAGACAAAACTGTTCTCGCTCACGGCTCTTCCCTTTCAAGGCGTTGCTTCAGGTCGCTGAGAGCGGCAAGCCGCCCCCGCTCGAACTTGCCGATCCAGCGCTCGGCGATCTCGTTGATCGGAACGGGGTTGAGGTAGTGCTCCTTCTCGCGGCCTCGGCGCATGGTGGTGACGAGGTTCGCCTCCTCGAGGATCGCCAGGTGCTTGGTCACCGCCTGGCGCGTCATCTCCATGTGCTCGCAGAGCGCGTTCAGCGTCTGCCCGTTCCGGGCATGGAGGCTGTCCAGCAATTGCCGGCGGGTCGGGTCGGCCAAAGCGCGAAAGACGGCATCCATGCTCATGACTTTAATATGCAACCATCTGGTTGCATGTCAAGCGGTGGCGAAAATATTCTCCGCCTGATTGCTGATTGCCTGAGTTTTCTTGCCGGATTGTACTTGTCTTGGGGCGGCTTCGATTTTGAGCAGCGCCTTCCCCCACTCCGTCGCTGCTTCGCAGCGCCACCTCTCCCCCCTCCGGAGGGAGAGGAAGGGAGCCAGGGTCGGCGAACTCGCACCGTTCCTCTCCCCCGTCGATCGGGGGAGAGGTGTCGAGCGAAGCTCGACGGAGTGGGGGTCGATCTGGCTCGCCGATTCCAAGCAGAAATCGGCTCCGATATCGGCGGCGGTTCAGGTCAGCGCTTGCGGGAGAACCAGAACGCGTCGGTCATGCGCGTCATGCCGATGCGCTCGTAGAAGCCGACGGCATTGGGCATCGAGATCAGGCTGATGGCGACCGAAGGGCCAAGGTGGCGCTGTGCTTCGTCCATCAGGCCCTTGCCGACGCCGAGTCCTTGCGCCGTCTTGGAGACGGCGAGCTCGGAGATGTAGCAGACCCAGGAAAAATCGGTGACGCCGCGCGCGACGCCGATCAGCGGCTTGCCTTCGATGTCGAGCCGCGCTGTCAGCACCAGATTGGCATTGCCGAGCATTATCTTCAGGCGCGCTTCATCGTCGACGGGCCGTGTTTCACCGAGACCGGATTCGACCAGCACGCGGCGGAATTCGGCGACGTCGAGGGCAGGCTCGCTGGCGTAAAGGACTTTTGAAGGATCGGCCATGGCCGCAGATTGCACCAGCCGGCCAGGATTTCGAAGCCGTTTTTTGAGGTGTTCCAGCTCCGGCGCGCATGCCATGCTCGACATTGGCCCAAGGCCTGCGCACGAACAGTTGCCTTTCATTTGCCGCCGGCTTTGTGTAAACCGTCCGGCAAAATTCCCCGCAAGCCACGAAGAAGACGGGCAAGGACCATGGATAAATTCACCAAGCTCACCGGCGTCGCCGCGCCCATGCCGATCGTCAATGTCGACACCGACATGATCATCCCGAAGGATTATCTCAAGACGATCAAGCGCACCGGGCTCGGCACCGGCCTGTTCGCGGAGATGCGCTACAATGAGGACGGTTCGGAGAACCCGGATTTCGTGCTCAACAAGCCGGCCTACCGCAAGGCGCAGATCCTGGTGGCCGGCGACAATTTCGGCTGCGGCTCGAGCCGCGAGCATGCGCCCTGGGCGCTGCTCGATTTCGGCATCCGCTGCGTGATCTCGACCTCTTTCGCCGACATCTTCTACAACAACTGCTTCAAGAACGGCATCCTGCCGATCACGGTCAGCCCGGAAGACCTCGACAAGCTGATGGACGACGCTTCGCGCGGCTCCAACGCGACGCTGTCGATCGATCTGGAAGCCAAGGAAATTCGTGGGCCGGACGGCGGCGTGGTCAAATTCGACCTCGACGACTTCAAGCGCCACTGCCTCTTGAACGGCCTCGACGACATCGGGCTGACCATGGAGAAGGCCGGCGCCATCGCGTCCTTCGAGAAGAAGAACGCCGAGCTGCGCCCCTGGGCCTGAGCACCTAAGCTATACCGATAGGCCCTGGCCATGGCAGGCCGGGTTGGTGGCGGCTGAATGGAGGGACAGTCATGACACGCTTGCTTCTGGCCGGCGCTTGCGCATCGGTGGCAATCCTTCTCGCCACGATCGGCGCCAATGCGCAGACCACCGCGCCGGCCACGCAGCCGGCGCCCGCCGCGTCCGACCAGCCGGCGCCCGATCAAGGCGCGGCCGACCAGGGCAACGACCAGGCCGCGTCGGATGACGACAAGCAGGCGCCGATCCCGTTCGAGGGCGGGCAGCTCACCATCACGCAGCCGGAGCAGGACAGCGAAAGGGTGCTTGCCTATGACGGCAAGCAGTTGGCCAGCAATTACGACGTGTTCTTCGACAGGATCGTCAAGATCGGCGACGTCAACGTGGCGCTGGTCGATGTCGGTGACGGCGGCAACCAGTGCGGGCCGGCCAAGGTCATCGTCTGGAAGCCGAAGGACGGCGAGATCCAGACCACCACGGTCGAGCAGGACGAATGCGGCGCGCCGCCGGCAGCAGTCTCCGACAGCGCCATCTATTTCGTGCCCTATCTGCTGCCGGGCGAGTCCAAGCCAGCGCTGCAATGGTCGCCCACGGAAGGGCTGACGACCTCCGGCACCCTGACCTACACGCCGGAGCCCGGCACCGGCTGGAAGGATGTCGACCCGTCGAAATTGGACAACATCATTGACGCCTTCCACAACGAGGCCGTCTACAAGGCCGGACAGGCGTTGCTGGGCAACGACATGCCCGACATGGCGACCAGCCTTCTGGTCGGCGGCGGCACCGAAAAGACGGCGTCCGGCGCCTTCTACGCCACCGGCTGCGTGCCGCATGACTGCGGCGGCAATGACGGCTTTATGGCGCTCGACCCGGCCAAGCAGAAAGTCTATTTCGCCCGCCGCGGCGACAATGGCGAGCCGCAGGCCTGGCCGTCGATGAAGGATTGGCCGGACGACATCAAGAAGGCGTATGACGACGCGCAGGGGAACTAGGGCGACCATCCGTGCCTTCGTCATTCTAGGGCGGAGCGACGCGTAGCGGAGCGCAGACCCTAGAATCCATGCCGTGACGGTTGCCGTAGGGTGCAAACGGTGCAGAATTCTGAAACGCTGCGGCGCTTCGACGTCACGGCATGGATTCCAGGGTCTGCGCGCGTCGCTTCGCTCCTTGCTCCGCCCAGGAATGACGACCGGAGGGAGGCTTCGGCCAATCACCCATGTCGCGCTTACCTTTCCTGACAACGGTCCGCCCGGCTTGGCCCACGACCTGACCCGTCTTCCCCTGCTAGAGGGGGCGCAACCAACGCGAGGCCCCCATGCGCAAGCTCATCTCCACCGGTTCGCCCTTCGAGAAAACCGCCGGCTATTCGCGCGCGGTGGTGCAGGGCGACTGGTGCTTCGTCTCCGGCACGACGGGATACGATTATGTCACCATGACCATGCCCGACACGGTCGAGGCGCAGACGCGCAATTGCCTCGCCACCATCGCCAAGGCGCTCGCCGAGGGCGGCTTCGACATGGCCGATGTGGTGCGGGCGCATTACTACATCACCGACCAGGCTTTCGTTGATGTCGTCTTCCCGATCCTCGGCGAGGCGTTCGGCGACATCCGCCCGGCGGCGACGATGATCGTGTGCCAGCTCAACAAGCCGGAGATGAAGATCGAGATCGAGGTGACGGCGCTGAGGCGCACGGCATAGGCTGCCGGCACTGGGAAGCGCGCAAAGCAGGGGTCAGCCTATGGTGAAAGTCGAGCGCATCGTCGCCAACATCGCCACATCCGACATTGCCGCGGCCAAGCGCTTTTACCAGGACGTGCTCGGGCTTGATCTGCTCATGGATATGGGTTGGATCGCCACCTACGGGTCCGAGGAACGGATGCAGGTGCAGGTGAGCTTCATGGCGCAAGGCGGATCCGGCACGCCGGTGCCGGACCTGTCGATCGAGGTCGACGATGTGGACGCGGCGCTCGACGCAATGAAGGCCGCCGGCTTCGCCGTCGAATACGGCCCGGCCGACGAGCCCTGGGGCGTGCGGCGCTTCTATGTGCGCGATCCGTTCGGCAGGCTGGTGAATATTTTGGAGCATCGGTAGCTGGGGTTCCTCGCCCCACGAAGTGGGGAGAGGTGGCTCGGCGAAGCCGAGACGGAGAGGGGAGCGCCCTACGAAGGCCCCCTCTCCGTCCGCTTCGCGGACACCTCTCCCCCGCCTCTGGCGGGGGCGAGGAAACCAAGCTTCGAGACATCCCCTTGCGCCGCAATCACTTGGCGTTTAGCAAGGCCGCGGTTTCACCAGATACTATTGGGATGGTTCTCCATGGCTTCGAAAAATCTCTTCCTGCTCGCCGGCGACGGCATCGGCCCCGAGGCCATGGCCGAGGTGAAGAAGCTGATCAAGGCCATGAACGACAGGCTGGGCAGCGGCTTTGTTACCGACGAAGGACTGGTCGGCGGCTGCGCCTACGATGCGCATGGCGCGGCGATCTCCGACGCCGACATGGCCAAGGCGATGGCGGCGGACGCCGTGCTGTTCGGCGCCGTCGGCGGGCCGAAATGGGATGCCGTGCCTTACGAGGTGCGCCCCGAGGCAGGGCTCTTGCGCCTGCGCAAGGATATGGAGCTGTTCGCCAATCTCAGGCCCGCGATCTGCTACCCGGCGCTGGCCGCTTCCTCCTCGCTCAAGCAGGAGGTGGTCGAGGGCCTCGACATATTGATCGTGCGCGAGCTGACCGGCGGCGTCTATTTCGGCGAGCCGAAGCAGATCATCGATCTCGGCAACGGCCAGAAGCGCGGCATCGACACCCAGGTCTACGACACGTTCGAGATCGAGCGCATTTCGGGCGTTGCCTTCGAGCTGGCGCGCACGCGCAAGAACCACGTCACCTCGATGGAAAAGCGCAACGTCATGAAGTCGGGCGTTTTGTGGAACGAGGTCGTCTCGCAGACCCACAAGGCGCGCTATTCCGACGTCAAGCTCGACCATATGCTGGCCGATGCCGGCGGCATGCAGCTGGTGCGCTGGCCAAAACAGTTCGACGTCATCGTCACCGACAATCTGTTCGGCGACATGCTCTCCGACATCGCCGCCATGCTTACCGGCTCGATCGGCATGCTGCCTTCGGCCTCGCTCGGCGCGCCGGATGCCAAGACCAAGAAGCGCAAGGCGCTCTACGAGCCGGTGCACGGCTCGGCGCCCGACATCGCCGGCAAAGGCATCGCCAACCCGATCGCCATGATCGCGTCCTTCGCCATGTGCCTGCGCTATTCCTTCGGCATGGTCGCCGAGGCCGACAAGCTCGAAGCGTCGATCGCCGCCGTGCTCGACGACGGCCTGCGCACCAAGGACATTTTCTCGGCCGGCATGAAGGAAGTCGGCACCACCGAGATGGGCGACGCCATCATCGCCAAGTTCCTGGGATGATCGTATGACCGTCGACATTCGCTGGGCGAGGGTTGACATTGCGCAGCCCACGCCTTCGTCATTCTATGGCGGAGCAAGGAGCGAAGCGGCGCGGCGCAGACCATAGATTCCGTGACCTCCAAGCGTCGCAGCGGTGCAGAAAACTCTCGTTCTGCACCGCCTTTATCCTTCGTGCGAGGTCACGGAATGGATCGGGTCTACGCGTCCGCTTCGCTCCCGCTCCGCCCGTGGATGACGAAGTTCGGACGCTTCGGCCGATCTCGGAGGTTGCGATTTGCCGCTGAAAAGAACGCCGGCGCTCGCCGCGGGCCTGCCTCCGCCTTCCGTCGCGATCCTACGCTGGCCGCTTCTTCTGCTTCTTGCGCTTTGCCGGCTGGTCGGGTTTCGGCCCCTCGAACTTTGGCTTGTCGAACTTCGCCTTTGCCGGCTTCTTCGCCCAGGATTTTGACCCGGGCGCCGCGGCAGGCTGACGCTCGCCTGGCGCCCGCTTCTCGAATCCGGGCGCGCCCTGGTCGAAAGACCGTTTGCCGCGATGCGGCTTTTTCTCCGGCCTCTGTGGCTGGTAGCCGGCGCGCGACAGGTCCGGCGTGCCGTCGATCCGCCTGACCGCGATACTGCCTTGCAGCTTGCGGTCGGGGCCGATCGCGGCGACGAACCGGTCGGCCCAGTCGGCGGCGATCTGCACGAAGGTTTCCTCCGGCTGCATCTTGATGGCGCCGATCTCGCGCTTGGACATGCCGGCGGTGCGGCACAGCATCGGGATCAGCCAACGCGGCTCGGCATTCTGCCGGCGGCCAACCGAGAGCGAGAACCAGACGCTATCGCCGAAATCGTCGCGGCGGCCCGATGTTTCTTCCCCGCGGCCCGATGTTTCTTCGCGGCGTGCGAACTTCTCCTTTGATGGCGCGAAGGGCGCGACATCGATCAGGTCCTCAGGCGCCGAGCGGCTTGCACGGCAAAGCCGCACGAAGGCGGCGGCCACCAGCTCGGCGCCGTGCCGTTCCAGGAGCGCCGCGGCGAAGTTGCGCTCCTCGTCCTTCACCGGCTCGCCGAAGGAAGGATCGGCCAGGATGCGCTCGTCGTCGCGCCGCAGCACCTCGTCGGCTGAGGGAGGGCTCGCCCAGGCCGCGGTCAGGCCGGCATTGGCGAGCAGCCGCTCGGTGCGCCGGCGCGCATTGCCCGGCACGATCAGCGCGCTGACGCCCTTACGGCCGGCGCGTCCGGTGCGGCCGCTGCGATGCAGCAGCGTCTCCGGATTGCTCGGCAGGTCGGCATGGATGACGAGATCGAGATTGGGCAGGTCGATGCCGCGCGCGGCGACGTCCGTGGCGATGCAGACTTTGGCTCGGCCGTCGCGCATTGCCTGCAGGGCGTGGCTGCGCTCGTTCTGGCTGAGCTCGCCGGAGAGCGCCACCACCGCAAAATTGCGGTTGTTGAAACGCGCTGTGAGATGGTTGACGGCGGCACGCGTATTGCAGAACACCATCGCATTGCCCGCCTCGTAATAGCGCAGCACGTTGATGATGGCGTTCTCGCGATCGGCGGGCGCGACCGAAAGCGCCCGGTACTCGATGTCGAGATGCTGCTTTTCCCCGCCGCCGGCCGAGATGCGCACGGCGTCGCGCTGGTAACTCTTCGCCAGCGTGGCGATGGAGCGCGGCACGGTGGCGGAAAACATCAGCGTGCGGTGCCCGGCGGGCGCCGCGTCGAGAATGAATTCCAGGTCCTCGCGGAAGCCGAGATCGAGCATCTCGTCGGCCTCGTCGAGCACCACCGCTTTCAGCGCCGACATGCCCAGCGCGCCGCGCGTGATGTGGTCGCGCAGCCGACCCGGCGTGCCGACGACAATATGAGCGCCGCGTTCCAGCGCGCGGCGCTCGGTGCGCATGTCCATGCCGCCGACGCAGGAGGCGATCTCAGCGCCGGTCAGCTCGTAGAGCCATTCCAGCTCGCGCCGCACCTGCAGCGCCAGCTCGCGCGTCGGCGCCACGACCAGGCCGAGCGGCGCGCCGGCAGCGGCGAAATGCTGAGCGTCGCCAAGCAGGGTCGGCGCCACGGCAAGGCCGAAGGCGACGGTCTTGCCGGAGCCGGTCTGCGCCGAAACCAGCGCGTCGGCCTCGCCGAGCTCCGGCCCAAGCACCGCCTTCTGCACCGGCGTCAGCGCCGAATAACCGCGCTTTTCCAGCGCCTGAGCCAGCGCAGGAACAATCGTTTCGAAACTGGACATTTTCTTCTTTCGGAATTCGAGGTTCTGCGCTCGCCATTGGAGCACAAGGCCGGCACTGCGTCAGCCAAACGAAATTTGGGCCGTTCGTACTTGCTACAGCCGCCGTTGTACAGAGCAGACGGCACCGCCTTTCCCTTCTCCCCTTGTGGGAGAAGGTGGCCGCGAAGCGGCCGGATGAAGGGTGTTCCAGGGAAAGCCAACGCCTCACTCTGCTGGAACACCCCTCATCCGTCTCGGCGCCGCGCGCCGATCCACCTTCTCCCACAAGGGGAGAAGGTAGAGGCGCTACGCCAATTGACTCTTTTGCCAAACTGCGTAAAAGCCCGCGTCGAACGGGATGGTTTTCCGATGCGCGGCCTTTCGATGGCTCTTCTTGCATTCGACTCCCCCAGCCACAATGTAACGCATTGGGCTGGGCGCTTAGACGCGTCCGTCCGTTTCAGCAAAACTACGGCCAAAACCACCACCAAAACGGTGTGATTCCC
Source organism: Mesorhizobium sp. CA5 (assembly GCF_020165105.1). Taxonomy (NCBI): domain Bacteria; kingdom Pseudomonadati; phylum Pseudomonadota; class Alphaproteobacteria; order Hyphomicrobiales; family Phyllobacteriaceae; genus Mesorhizobium; species Mesorhizobium sp. CA5. Next base: position 60,040 of record NZ_JAIUHJ010000024.1, read on the forward strand.
TTGGCCTAACCACCCTCTCCCGGGTACGGCCCGGGGGGCGAAACCCGCATGAGGCCGGCGGGTTTTCTCCAACAACCAAGCGGAGAGGGACAGGAGATACCAGATGAGTTTCAAGGTTGCGGTAGTCGGCGCCACGGGCAATGTGGGCCGCGAAATGCTCAACATTCTGGACGAGCGCGGCTTCCCGGTGAGCGAGGTGGTGGCGCTGGCGTCGCGGCGCAGCCAGGGCACCGAAGTGTCCTTCGGCGACCGCACGCTGAAGGTCAAGGCGCTTGATCAATACGATTTTTCCGACACCGACATCTGCGTGATGTCGGCGGGCGGCAACGTGTCGAAGGAATGGTCGCCGAAGATCGGCAAGCAGGGCTGCGTCGTCATCGATAATTCGTCGGCCTTCCGCTACGATCAGGACGTGCCGCTGATCGTGCCGGAAGTGAACCCGGACGCGATCTCGCTGTTCACGCGCAAGAACATCATCGCCAACCCGAACTGCTCGACGGCGCAGCTGGTGGTCGCGCTAAAGCCGCTGCATGACGTCGCCACCATCAAGCGCGTCGTCGTCGCCACCTACCAGTCGGTGTCCGGTGCCGGCAAGGAAGGCATGGACGAGCTCTTCACGCAGACCCGCGCGGTGTTCGTCGCCGATCAGGTCGACGTCAAGAAGTTCACCAAGCGCATCGCCTTCAACGTCATCCCGCATATCGACGTCTTCCTCGACGATGGTTTCACCAAGGAAGAGTGGAAGATGGTGGCCGAGACCAAGAAGATGCTCGACCCCAAGATCAAGCTGACGGCGACCTGCGTGCGCGTGCCGGTGTTCATCGGTCATTCGGAAGCGGTCAACATTGAGTTCGAGAAGCCGATCACGGCGGATGAGGCGCGCGAGATCCTGCGCGAGGCGCCCGGATGCCAGGTGCTCGACAAGCGAGAGAACGGCGGCTACATCACGCCGCTGGAATCGGCCGGCGAGGACGCCACCTTCATCTCGCGGATCCGCGAGGATTCGACCGTCGACAACGGCCTGTCGATGTGGGTGGTCTCCGACAACCTGCGCAAGGGCGCGGCGCTGAACGCCGTGCAGATCGCCGAACTCCTGGTCGAGCGCGGCCTGATCCAGCCGAAGAAGAAGGCGGCCTGACGGCAGTTTGTTTTCGCTCACGGGCCGCACCGCCGCTGCCGCGGCTGGCCCTGCGTGGGCGCGCCGGACGACCGGCGGCCTGCGGTCGCAGGCTCGGCCTTCGGGCGTTTGGTTTTCGCTCACGGGCCGCACCGCCGCTGCCGCGGCTGGCCCTGCGCGGGCGCGCCGGACGACCGGCGGCCCGCAGTCGCAGGCTCGGCCTTCGGCCGTGGCGGTTCTTCCTTCTCCCCTTGTGGGAGAAGGTGTCGCCGAAGGCGACGGATGAGGGGTGTTCCAGGGAACGCTGACGTCTCACTCCGCTGGAACACCCCTCATCCGTCTCGGCGCTGTCGCGCCGATCCACCTTCTCCCACAAGGGGAGAAGGGGGAACCGCGCTAGGCCCTCATGATCGGTCCAGAGCCCTCAGATATCCTCCTGCGTCCGGCCTTCGCTTCCGACGCCCCCGCCATCGCGCAGCTGATGCGCGCGTCGCTCGATGCATTCGACTGGATGCCGGTGTTGCACACGCCGGAGGAGGACCTGTTCTTCATCCGCGATATCCTGCTGCCCAAGCAGCAAGTGACGGTCGCCGAGACCGCCGAATGCATCGTCGGCTTCATCGCCGCCAAGGGCGAATGGGTCGAGCAGCTCTATCTTGATCCGGCCTGGACTGGACAAGGCATCGGCAGCCGGCTGCTTGCCCAAGCCACCGGCGGCATGTCTCTGATCAAGCTTTATTGCTTTCAGGCCAATACCGGCGCGCGCCGCTTCTACGAACGCCACGGTTTTCGCGCCGAAGCCTTCGGCGACGGCTCGACCAATGAGGAAGGGCTGCCGGATATTCTTTACGTGCGCGGTCGCTGAGCCAAGCTGCCGCTTTCCACCGCCAGGCCGCGCAATATCGCCAGCGCTTCCTCCGCCCGCTCCGCCGGCACGAACAGATGGTCGTGATAGAAGGCCGACACCGGATTGACGCCCATGCCTGCCGCCGCGAGCCGCGTGGTGATGGCGGCGAGGAAGCCGACGGCTTCCAGCGAGGAGTGGATGTCGAGCGTGATCATCCGGCTGCGGAACGTGCCGGCAAGGCCGGCTGCTTTCGCTGCGTCTTCCGCGACGATCAGGGTCAAACCTTCGTGCTCGCGGAATTGCATGACGGGATCGAGCCCATCCGGCATGGCCGCGTCCGGCGCCAGCGTAGCGAAGACGTAGGTTCCGGCGAGCAGTTGCGGCGTCATCGAAGCCAACAGCCTGCCCAGGTCGGTCTCGCCGGTCATCGTGCCACCTTCCGTTCCACGCACTGAACCACGCTTTTGAAAAAAGCGCACCCTACCCGTAGAATCGCCGCGCGTTTCTCCGTCCTTGGTTCGAAGCTGGCAGAAAGCCAGCCCTTGAATCAACAGGAGGGAACATCCGTGAGCATTTCCGAAGCCGCGCCTGTCTCGAACGGCGCCCTGTGGACCGGGCGCGGGCTTAGCGCCGCCGTCATCCTGTTCATGATTTTCGACGGCGTCATCAAGCTGCCGCCGCTGGATGTTGTCACCCGGACGATGACCGAACTCGGCTGGCCGGCCGACGCCAATGTCGCGCGCCTGATCGGGGTTATCGGGCTGATCTCCACTGCGCTCTACGCCATCCCGCGCACCTCGGTGCTCGGCGCCATCCTGCTCACCGCCTATATGGGCGGCGCGATTTCGACGCATGTGCGGATCGGCAACCCGCTCTTCTCGCACACCTTGTTCGGCGTCTATCTCGGCATCATCGTGTGGGGCGGGCTCTACCTGCGCGACCAAAGGGTGCGCGCGCTGATCCCGTTCTCGCGATAGAGGAGCAAAAGAAATGTTTGCCACCATCCTCATCATCCTGGTCGTCATCGTCGCCGCAGTGCTGATCTATGCCGCGACCCGGCCGAACGATTTCGTCGTCACGCGTTCGGCCAGCATCAAGGCGCCGGCCGAGACGATCTTCCCGCTGATCAACGATTTCCGGCGCTGGCCCGAATGGTCGCCCTTCGAAAAGCTCGACCCCGGCATGAAGCGCACGCTGTCGGGCGCCGAAAGCGGCAAAGGCGCGGCCTATGCCTGGGAAGGCAACTCCAAGGCCGGCAAGGGCCGCATGGAGATCACGAGTTCGGTGCCGTCATCGCTGGCGTCGCTCAAGCTCGACTTCGAAAAGCCGTTCAGGGCCAACAACAGTGTCGACTTCACGCTTTCGCCGTCCGGCGAGGGCACGACCGTCACCTGGGCAATGCGCGGGGCAAGGCCCTTCATCGCCAAGCTGATGGGCCTGTTCATGAATTTCGACACGCTCATCGGCAAGGATTTCGAGGCCGGGCTCGGCAATCTGAAGCGCCTCGCGGAGCGCTGAAAAGCACGAAATTTCAATGAGTTGGTGTTCAGTACTGTAAATCCGGCCGGCGCCTAGCCGGCCAATCTTCATCATTGCCGGGATCAATTTAGCTGTTTGTGAGTTTAGGGCATGGCGGCGAGGACGGCGCTTGAGAGAGGAACAGCAATGAAGAAAGCAATTACCATCCTGGTGCTGACGGTGGCCCTTGGCGCCTGCTCGCAAACGGAAAAGGGTGCTGCGATCGGTGGCCTGGGCGGTGCGGCGGTCGGTGCCGCAGTGGCGGGCGACCCTGTGCAGGGCGCGGTCGTGGGCGGCGCGGTCGGCGCAGTGGCCGGCGCGCTGATCGGCCATGCCAGCGAAGCCGGCCAGTGCCGCTATCGCGACCGTTACGGGCGTGTCTATGTGGCGCGCTGCCCGTCCGGCTATTGAGGTATCGGACCGAAAATCGAACAAAGAAAAACGGCGGGCCGATACCCGCCGTTTTCATAAGCGACGAAGAACCGTGATTACTCGGCGCTGGCCGCTTCAACCTCGGCCGGTGCGGCGCTCGCCGCGGCAGCCGCCGCAGCGGCGTCTTCCTGGGCCTTCTTCAGCAAGGCAGCGCGTTCCTGCGCCTTCTTGCCGGGCAGAGCCTTGTTCGGGTTCGAGCGGGCCTCGCGCTTGGCAATACCGGCCTCGTCGAGGAAGCGCAGCACGCGGTCGGTCGGCTGGGCGCCATGCGACAGCCAGTGCTTGACGCGGTCGGCGTCGACCTTGACGCGCTCGCCGTCCTTCGGCAGCAGCGGGTTCCACGAGCCGAGCGACTCGATGAAACGGCCGTCGCGCGGCGAACGGGCGTCGGCGACAACGACGTGGTAGTAAGGACGCTTCTTCGAGCCCGCACGGGCCAGTCTGATCTTCAGTGCCATTTCTTTGTCTCCTAAAAGCTCTGATTTCGTTGATGAGTTTTCGGCTGGGTTCAGCCGGTTTTCGTCACGCCGTTGGCAGCGGCGATCTGTTCGTGGTGCCGGATCACTTCGCGGACGACGAAGTTGAGGAATTTCTCCGCGAAATCCGGGTCGAGATGCGCATCCTTCGCCAGCTGGCGAAGACGGGCGATCTGCTGCTGCTCGCGCGCCGGGTCGGCGGGCGGCAGGCCATGCTCGGCCTTCAGAACGCCGACCGCCTTGGTGCAGCGGAAGCGTTCGGCCAGCATATGGATGAGGGCGGCGTCGATATTGTCGATCGAAGCGCGGTAGCCGGCCAGGATGGCGCGTGCATCGGCCATGTCTTTCTCCTCGTTCATCGCCCCTTCACTTCTTCTTGCCCAAACCGGGCAGCCCGCCGCCGCCCAGGCCCGGCAGACCCGGAAGCTTCATGCCGCCGGGCAGGCCCGGCAGTCCGCCGCCACCGGGAAGCCCGCCGGGGAGGCCCTTGCCGAGGCCGGCGGCCTGCGCCTGCTTCTGCAGGGCTTCGAGCTGCTTGGGATCCATCTTTGACAGGTCGGGCATGCCGCCGCCGGGCATCATGCCGCCCAGGCCCATTTTCGAGGCGAGGCCGCCCATCATGCCGCGCATGAGGCCGCCGCCTTTGCCCTTGCCGCCCATCGCCTTCATCATGTCGGCCATGCCGCGATGCATCTTCAAGAGCTTGTTGATCTCGGCCGCGTCGGTGCCGGAGCCGGCGGCGATGCGCTTCTTGCGCGAGTGCTTGAGGATATCGGGATTGGCGCGCTCGGCCTTGGTCATCGAGGAGATGATGGCGAGCTGGCGGCCAAACATCTTGTCGTCGAGGCCGGCGGCGGCCAGCTGATCCTTCATCTTGCCCATGCCGGGCATCATGCCCATGATGCCGCCCATGCCGCCCATCTTCGACATCTGCTGAAGCTGCTGGGCAAGGTCGTTCAGGTCGAACTTGCCCGACTGCATCTTTTTCGCCATCGCCGCCGCCTGCTCGGCGTCGATGGTTTCGGCGGCCTTCTCGACGAGCGAGACGATGTCGCCCATGCCGAGGATGCGGTCGGCGATGCGCTTGGGGTGGAATTCCTCCAGCCCGTCCATCTTTTCGCCGGTGCCGATGAGCTTGATCGGCTTGCCGGTGACGGCGCGCATCGACAGCGCCGCGCCGCCGCGGCCGTCGCCGTCCATGCGGGTCAGCACCAGGCCGGTGATGCCGACTCGTTCGTCGAAGCTTTTCGCCAGATTGACGGCGTCCTGGCCGGTGAGCGAGTCGGCGACCAGCAGGATCTCGTGCGGGCTCGACACCTTCTTGATGTCGGCCATCTCGACCATCAGCGGCTCGTCGATATGGGTGCGGCCGGCGGTGTCGAGGATGACGACGTCATGGCCGCCGAGCCTGGCGGCCTGCACGGCGCGCTTGGCGATATCGACCGGGCTCTGGCCGGCGATGATCGGCAGCGTCGCGACCTTGGTCTGCTCGCCGAGTTGGCGCAGCTGCTCCTGCGCGGCGGGCCGCCGCGTGTCGAGCGAAGCCATCAGGACCTTCTTGTTCTGCCGCTCGGTCAGCCGCTTGGCGATCTTGGCCGAGGTGGTCGTCTTGCCGGAACCCTGCAGGCCGACCATCATGACGACCACGGGCGCCGGCGCGTTGAGGTCGACGGCTACGCCCTCGGCGCCGAGCATCTCGACCAGCTCGTCATGGACGATCTTGACGACCATCTGTCCGGGCTTGATCGACTTCAGCACCGCGGCGCCGACCGCCTTCTCGCGCACCTTGTCGGTGAAGGAGCGAACCACTTCCAACGCGACATCGGCCTCGAGCAGCGCACGGCGCACCTCGCGCAAAGCCGCCGAGACATCCGCCTCGGAGAGCGCGCCGCGGCCGGTCAGGCCGTTCAGGATGGAGCCAAGACGCTCCTGGAGGGATTCAAACATCTGCGGTCCTTGATCTCGGTGGGGTTCGACCGAGAGGTAGTGCGTTCGCGCCGGGTCGCCAAGCAAAAGCGCAAAGCCAAAAAGCACCCGGGGGCGCATCGCGCTGCCGGGTGTTGGCCTCCAGGATCTCTTTACAGCACCCGCCTCAATCAGGCTTCGGCGTCCTAGTCGGCTTTCGCGAAAGAAAACTCGTCGCGGAATTCAGCGGCTCTAGACAGGAAATCGGCCGCGGAGTCAAGGCTAATGCATGTCGCGCTAAAGTGCGCAGCGGTTTTGCGGCAACGACATGTGCAAGAAACTATGCAGGAATCTGGGCCCAAACGCCGCGATTGACGGCAGCTTAGCCCAAGCTTTGCCGGGTCGCCCCGACTCGCAGCGGCGAGCGCCGGTGCAAAAGCAGCAGCATTGTCAGAAGCGTGCTGACGACGCCGATCGCGGCGATGAGAACGGCGTCCAGATTGGTCCAGCCGGGGCCTTCGAGAGGCTTGGCATTGAGCAGCGCGAAGGAATTGTAGGCCTCCTGGTGCGAGATCAGCAGGAAGCCGGTCAGGTTGTTGCCGAGATGGGCGCCGAAGCCGGCGCCGAGATTGCCGGTGACATAGACCAGGAGTGTGAGCAGCAGGGCGAATGTGCCGATCGAGATGAAGACACTGGCATTGATGGCCAGCGTCGAGGCCGTATTCCAGTGCAGCGACGTGAACAGCAGGCCCGGCAGCACCGCCCAGACCAGAGGACTCCTGAAGCGACGAGCGAGGGCGCGCAGCAGATAGCCGCGAAACAGCATTTCCTCCGACGAGGTCTGCAGGAAGGCGAGCAGCGCGATCGGCGCCAGGAAAAGCAGCCAGGACGACAGGGTGATCGGTCCGCGCGCGATCTCCGGCTGCAGCCAATAGAGCAGCACCTCGGAGAACAGCGAGGTGATCAGCACCGCGACCAGGCCCTTCAAAAAATCGCCGCCAGCGATGCGGCGGCCGACGCCAAAGAGAGCCGACAGCGGCTCGCCATGCACCAATCGCATCGCCACCCACAGGCCGATCCAGATGCCGGCAAAGGAGCTCAGCGCGCTGAGGATGCCGACGGGCGATGCCAGGAAGTCCTGCATGTACTGCCCGGTCGAGGGGCCGGGCAGGCGCCAGACGATGTAGACATAGGTGCCGGCAAACAGCACGACGGCCGTCGCCGCCATCCAGAAGGCAATGACGATTGCCGTGCCGAAGAACAGCCGCAGCAAAGTGGTCTTTTCGTTCGGCGAGCGGCGATAGCGCTCGAAGGCGGCATTTTCGATCGTCACGCGGCTCCCCTGCCGAAGGCTTTCGGCTGTATTGTGTAGGAGGTCGGTGGTTACCGCGCGATTACCTTGCTTTAGCCGGGACTGACTGGATCGCGTTGAGGGCACGAACATCAAATTCGTACCACGGAACACTAACGCGCGATCACGACGGTAGGAGATTAGCTGGAACGCCCATCTCGTCGTCATCCACGGGCGGAGCAAGGAGCGAAGCGACGCGGCGCAGACCCGAGGATCCATTCCGTTACTTCCGAGCGTTGCCACAGTGCAGAATTCTGCCCCGCTGCGCTCTTCGGCCGGGTCACGGAATGGATCCTCGGGTCTACGCGTCCGCTTCGCTTCCGCTCCGCCCGTGGATGACGAAGTTCGGACGCTTCGGCCAATCCCAAACGTGTGCATTGAACGCAGGCAAGCCGGCTGAGCCGTCAGCACGGAAAAGAAACGGCCGCCATCGCCGGCGGCCGCTTTTCTGGCGACGATCAAGCCCGATCAGCGCATCACATAGACGATGCGCCGCGTGCCGGGGTCGACCAGCGCCGGCTGGTTGTTCACATAGACATAGCGATACCGGTAATCGGGAATCTCGCGCAGCTCGACCGTGTCGGGCAGCGTGGCTCCGGTCACCACCTCGCCCTCGAGATAGACCGGATCGACCCGGTGTGTGGTGACATAGGTGCCGACCTCGGCCGGCGGTCTGCCGATCGACTCGATGGCGTCGTCGCCGGGAACGATAGCGCCGGTGTAGCTGTCCGTGGTGTAGATGTTATCGGTCGGCGGCGACACGACGGCGATTTCGGCATTGGCCGGCCGGCGTGTCAGCACGACGCGGCTGCCGCCGAAGTCGCCCGTCACATAGTCGGAATAGACCCAGCCATTGCCGCCCGCTTCGGCGATCGTGCACCACTTGCTGTTCGCGATGCAGCCGGTGAGCGTTGCCGACTGGCCGGCGGCCAGCACGCCAATCACGGGATATTGCGGGCCGGGGCCGGCGCGCACATTGAGATCGGCCACCGCCGAGACGGCAGTGTCGGCCAAGGCCGCGCCCGACATGGCGAACAGCGCGCCGGCAAGCGCCGGAAACAGTACGCGTTTCATGGTTTCACTCCGTTTTTCCACTGTCCCTTGCGGTCGGAAACGAAACCAAGGCTTATGCGTTCCGGCTAAAGCGCCTTTCGGCCGCTCACGAATTGTTCCATGATTTCTCGGGTTTCCGGTCAAAAGGGCGTGAACTCTTTAGCCGCGGCACGTCCCGCCGGACCGGCGCCAACGATCGCGACATCAACGTCTTTCATGAGGCAGGCCCGCCACACCTGATGGCCGATCGCAGGCTATTGCCCTTCTTTCGCCAGTGTCGGGTGTCACGTCCCCCCGCGAGGACGGTGACAACCGGGCGTTTCGCTGGCAAATTCGCAGCCGGGACGTGATTCAAGGCAACCAGGAGAAGGACATGGCATTTTTTGCCAAAAGAAGAATTTTCGCGGCCGCCGCGGCGGTGGTGGCGATGCTGGGGCTGGCGACAGGCGCCGAAGCCGCGGCCAGCTGCGGCAAGAACGGCGCCGGATTCGACGCCTGGAAGCAGGACTTTGCCGCCGAGGCCAAGGCCAACGGCGTCGGCCAAAGGGGGCTTTCGGCGCTGGAGGGGGCGACCTACGCGACAAGGACGATTTCGGCCGATCGCGCCATCCACAAGGCTTTCAGCGGCTCGGTGGAGGCTTTCATGAAACGCCGCGGGGCGTCCGCGATCATCTCGAGAGGCCGCGCATTGAAGAAGGCCAACGCGGCGATGTTCGCCGATATCGAGCGGACCTATGGCGTGCCGCCGGGCGTGCTGCTCGCCATCTGGGGTATGGAAACCGGCTTCGGCGCCTCGATGGGCAATCAGAACACGGTGTCGGCCATTCTGACGCTCGCCTATGACTGCCGCCGCCCGGACTATTTCACCCCGCACGCCATCGCGGCGCTGAAGCTCGTCGATCGCGGCGCGCTGAGCGCCTCCTCGGTCGGCGCCATGCATGGCGAGATCGGCCACACCCAGTTCCTGCCCGGAAACGTGCTGAAATATGGCGTCGGCAGCGGCAACCTGCGCGACCGCAATACGGCGCTGGCTTCCACCGCCAACTATCTCAAGGCGCATGGCTGGCATGCCGGCGCGAGCTACGAGGCCAATATGGGCGCGATCGCGGGCTGGAACTCGGCCAGCGTCTACCAGCAGGCCATCGCCCGTATCGCCGAGGCGATCGACGCGGATTGATAATTCATCCCTGGTGCAGCAGTTCGGCGTCTGATCGCTGAACTGCTGTAGAGCGTTTCACGGAAACCGCTCCATCTCTTTGTGCGCAATTCCGCCGCTGTGAACTTTTACTGGAGTTGCTTAGCTTTCGGCCTGTCTTTTCCCGATTTCATCCAAGGCTCGCAGCCTTTGCTTGTCATCTGGGATACGGGAAGCCTGCGAGCGCATGGCCCCCCAGAAGGCACGCCAGGTATCACTGTGGACGTTGAGTTGCGGATCGTATGTGCTGCTGAACCTGGCGGCCTGCGCGGGCGAAGGCAGGCGAACGTCCACCGCGAGCAAAAAGAGTTCCTCACCCCGCAATTCAGGCAGTTTCGACATCAATGCCCGCATTTCCGCGTCAAGCAGAGTAAGTCCGGCCATTCTGGCGTAGGAGACCAAGCGACGACCGTTCGATGGGTCATGCGAGGCCATGATGCTGGCGAACAATTTCTGGCGGTGCTCCCTGAATGGCGTGGCGACGTACATCGTTGCGGTCAGAAGCCCGTCATATTGCCATTGCTCCAAGTCGGACGTGTTTTGGAAAGCGTCGATGGCTCGCTGTCCGAGATCAGCGGAACTAAAAAGGAATGCCCGGCACCTGCATGTCGCAGGCGTCGTGAGAATTCGAATGATCTCATCGTTCAGAAGGTTACGCTGTCGCACGTTCAGCTTGTCGGCGAATTTGTCCAGCCTGGGCAGTCGACCGCCGGCAATGTCACTTTTGATTTTGAAGATGGCATAGGCGGCCGCCTTGACCATGTTGTCATCGAGATAGTTCTTCCGGTCGAGAAGGGCGACGATGTTAAGGGCGGCGCTGAGGTCGCCGCGAGACGCGAGCGCGAACGCCTGTTCAGCCAAAACTGCCGGGTGGGCGGTCTTTGGCTTAGGGGGAAGGGACGGGTCGAAGCGATAGATCGCTGCCGCCATGGCCTGCGGTGTCAGGTCAACGTCGCCATAGTTGACCACTTCGAAAGGTCCCGAGTGCGTTTCCCAGATCGTTTGCGCCTGGTCGAACGAGCCCATGCCCATCCTGAACAGCGGAAGATAGGCCGGCACACGCGCGGAGTTTCGGCGCCATTGCAGGACTTCAGTCTCCCGGCCGTTGTCGGCGACGACCGCCGTGAGTTTGCCTGGCTGGCTTGGGCCCCAGTGATAGTCGGCCGGATGAAGAATGCGCAGCCCATCCGGAACGGCCGGGAGCATCGTTTGCTTGAAACATTCGTCGGTCCGGCCGACAGCCCGCAATTGTGCGGATCGTGCCATGTCTTCATCGGTACACTCTGGGCCGCTGGCAAGCGTCGTCTGCCGAACGGAACTGATCGGGTTGGCGGGATTGTTGTCCTTGTGCGCGATCTCCACCAACTGATCGACGACGCCCTCCGAAACGAAGGTGCGGCTGGTGTTGAGAAAATCGTCGACGACCAGGGTTTTGATCTTCGCCAGGTCCGGGTCGATCGCCGGGGACGTCACCTTGGCCGCTTCAAGGGTTAGGTAGCCGCGCATCGCCACCGAAACCAAGGCCCAGCCCACGAAGAACACGAGAGGTGCCCATTGATAGCCGGGTTTACCGCTACGCGTTCCGCGCCAGAAAACAAATGCCGCTGCCAGCAAGGGCAATATGACACTGACGAGCTCGCCGACGCCGCCGAGGAAACCCATCGTGATCACGGTGATTGCAGCGCCGGTATATGCACCGACCCAGCAAGCGCCCGCGACGATGATAATGCCGATCAGGAGCTGCGCAGCCTTCGGCATGGTGGGTTAGGCCTCCTTTGTCAGTTCACGATTTACCAGCCGCCGGTTGCGGCCGAATTAATCGCGCCGACTAATGGAGCGTTTACACAAGGCGGCCTTGTGCGTCGGGCTTTTTTGTTGGCGAAGCCGGGCAAGCGGGAATCTCCCCCTTGAGGGTGAGATGGCCGGCAGGCCAGAGAGAGTCGCCTCGCACAAAGCGCCAACGCCTTTCGCGACGAGAGACGACGCCGGGGGCCCATCCGCGGCGACCTCCTCTGTCGCCTTCGGCGACATCTCCCCTCAAGGGGGAGATCATCAGCTTCAGCCTTTGCGGTTCCTTGCCGCGAGCGTCCTGAGGCGCAGCCCGTTGAGCCGGATGAAGCCCTCGGCATCCTTCTGGTCGTAGGCGCCGCGGTCGTCCTCAAAGGTGACCAGCGCATCCGAGTAGAGCGTTTTCTTCGACTTGCGGCCGGTGACGATGACATTGCCCTTGTAGAGCTTCAGCCGCACCGTGCCTTCGACGTCTTCCTGGCTCTTGTCGATCATCGCCTGCAGCATCACGCGCTCGGGCGAGAACCAGAAGCCGTTATAGATGAGCTCGGCGTAGCGCGGCATGAACTCGTCCTTGAGGTGCGCGGCGCCGCGGTCGAGCGTGATCGATTCGATCGCGCGGTGGGCGGCGATCAGGATGGTGCCGCCGGGCGTCTCGTAGACGCCGCGCGACTTCATGCCGACGAAGCGGTTCTCGACCAGATCGAGCCGGCCGATGCCGTTGTCGCGGCCGAGGTCGTTGAGCGCCGCCAGCATGGTGGCCGGTGACAGTTTCTTGCCGTTGAGCGCGATAGGATCGCCCTTGAGGAACTCGATCTCGATCTCGGTGACGACATCGGGCGCATCCATCGGCGAGACGGTGCGCTGATGGACGAATTCCGGCGGCTCGCTCCACGGATCCTCCAGCACCTTGCCTTCGGAGGAGGAGTGCAGGAGGTTGGCGTCGACCGAGAAGGGCGCGTCGCCGCGCTTGTCCTTCGGCACCGGGATTTGATGCTGCTCGGCGAAGTTGAGAAGGTCGGTGCGCGACTTGAACGACCAGTCGCGCCACGGCGCGATGACCTTGATGTCGGGGTTCAGAGCATAGGCCGAAAGCTCGAAGCGGACCTGGTCGTTGCCCTTGCCGGTGGCGCCATGGGCAATGGCGTCGGCGCCGGTTTCCTTGGCGATCTCGACCAGATGCTTGGAGATCAGCGGCCGGGCGATCGAGGTGCCGAGCAGGTAGGTGCCTTCATAGACGGCGTTGGCGCGGAACATCGGGAAGACGAAGTCGGCGACGAATTCCTCGCGCACGTCGACGATGCGGATGTCCTTGATGCCCATCATCTCGGCCTTGCGGCGCGCCGGCTCGAGCTCACCACCCTGGCCGAGATCGGCGGTGAAGGTGACGACTTCGGCGCCGAGCTCGGTCTGCAGCCATTTCAGGATGATGGAGGTGTCGAGGCCGCCGGAATAGGCGAGCACGACTTTCTTGACGTTCTTGGTCTTGGACATTTTTGGCGGTTCCGCGGGAAAATAGCTTCGCGGGCGAGGTATCACGGCCTTTCCGGGCGGCGCAAGAGACGAAGGTGAGCAGGAGAACCCCATCGCCGCGGCTGGCGCGACTGGGGCAGCCGCGTTATAAACTCGCAAACCATCACGACACCGGGCCTTCCATGTCCTTCATTCCCGACACTTCGACGCTCATCCAGTTCGCCATCGCCACCGTCATCCTGGCGATCACGCCTGGGCCGGACATGACGCTGTTCGTCTCGCGCACGCTGAGCCAGGGCCGCGCCACCGGCTTTGCCTCCATGGCCGGCGCGCTCTGCGGCACGCTGATCCACACCACGCTGGTGGTCGTCGGCATCTCGGCGCTGATCGTCGCCTCGCCGATGGCCTTCTTCGTCTTGAAGATTTTTGGCGCCGGCTATCTGGTGTTCCTGGCTTTTCAAGCGGTGACGAAAGGCTCGGCCTTTTCGCCGGAGAAGAGGACGGGACCGCAGGTTTCGCTGTTCCGCAGCTGGGCGGCCGGGCTCGGGGTCAACCTGCTCAACCCCAAGATCATCCTGTTCTTCATGACCTTCCTGCCGCAATTCGTCTCCGCGCACGATCCGAACGCGTCCGGAAAGCTGTTCTTCCTCGGCGTGATGTTCATCGTGCTGTCGATCCCGGTGACGGCGCCGATGGTGCTGGCGGCGGAGAAATTTTCGGCGGCGATGAAGGCAAGCCCGCGGGTGACGCGCGTTGTCGACTATCTGTTCGGCGGCGTGTTCTCGGCCTTCGCGCTCAAGATCCTGACGGCGCAGGCGAAGTAGGGCGTTAGCCATCGCGTAAAATTCGCCGGCGCTGTTGCATTGCTGCTCTTGCCCCCAGGATTCTGCCCACCTAGAAGATTCGCTAGGGCATATTGGGGGACTAATGAAGAGCTTACTCTTGGCATCCGTTGCCGTGATCGGGCTGGTCTGCGAGGCCAGCGCGCAGGAGGCGACCTATAACTGGTCGGGATCTTATGTCGGCGTGGAGGGCGGCTATGCCCACTCCTCCGTCGATTTCGATGCCGACACGACAAACTTCGACGGCAGCCATCAAAAGGATGGTTATCTCGGCGGCATCTATGCCGGGCACGATTGGCAGAGCGGGAACTTCGTTTACGGCGTCGCCGGCGATTTCGATTTCGTCGGCATGCACGACACAAAATTCGGCCACCTAGACCTTCTCGGCAAGGGCGAAGCCTATACTTACGACGTCGACTGGGTCGCGACGGCGAGGCTGAGAGCCGGTTACACGCCGACCGACCAACTCCTTGCCTATGTCACCGGCGGCGTGGCTGCCGGGCATTTTCAGGCAGCTTCCTATGACCGTCCCATTTTTGCGCCAGTCGGGTCGACTGCGGATTTTTCAGGCGTGAAGGTGGGCGGCGTGATCGGCTTGGGCGCGGAGTATGCACTCGCGCCGAACTGGTCCTTGAAAGGGGAATACCTCCACTACGCATTCGACAAGATCGAACCTGGGCCGGGCGGCACGGCTGGCGCGAGCTTCCGACCGTCCCTCGATACAGTAAAATTCGGCGTAGCGTACCGTTTTTAGGGCAGTTTTTGGGTCGGGAGACCAGGGCCGGCGAAGGGTCGAACCATGCCGGCCGCCTCCAAGGCGCGAACGCGTTCGTCATATTCTTCCAATGTCAGCGCGTAGAGCATCTGGTCGAGGCGCTTGCCGGTCCGGCCATCTATGCGATGAGCCCGCAACGTGCCTTCCAGCCGCAATCCGAAACGTTCGCACACGGCGATAGCCGCGGCGTTACGCGCCAGCGGCTGAAAGGTCACCTTCTCGAGCTTTCGCTCGCGAAAGAAATGCCTGAGCAGAACGGCAGATGCCTCAAAGGCAACATTCCTACCCCGGTTCTCCGGATCGCCGATAATCAAGTGCAACGAGCCGAGCCGGTGCCGGAGATCGACCTCCATGACGGCCAGGCCGAGCGGCTGGCCGTCTGGCAGACCGAGGATCGTCATGAGATTGCGCTTCAGATTATCGAAGCTGGCGACATAGGCCCGGAAGGCATCGAGGCCCATCGCTTTTTGCGGCGCGTTCAATCCTTCCATGACGGCGGGATCGGCTAGCCAAGCTGCGATCTCGGGTGTCACATCCGCCGGCCTGAGCGTGCGGATTCGGATCTTGTCGCTCCAGCGGTCGACAAAGACGGGTCTCAATCCCTGTGCAGCAAGGGGCGTGACGAGGGGCTTGGCGCCCAGTTGCGGCATCTTCGGCATGGTCCAGTGATGCTGGAGCATCGAACCGGGGTCAAGCCGGAGTTTGGCTCAGTTGATCCGGGTGCAGCCTACCGCTCCAGGCCGGGCAGCGCCTCACGGCGCCAGCTTCCGGCCCATCGGCCGGCGGAGAGCCAATAGAAGATGCCGCCGACCATGCCGGCGCCGATCACCGCCAATCTGGCATTGGTTTCGGTGACATCGAAATCGGCGTCGCCCACATTGTGCACGAATCCGAGGAAAACGAGTGCGATGACGGCGCCGCCCAGCGCGTAGAACAGCCAGTCGCGCCGGCCGAGCACTTCGGCGGTCAAAATGACGACCGCCGCCGGCATGAAGGCGAAATAGGCGACGAACAGCGCCACGAAAGGCACCGAGAAATAGAGCGAGGCGGTCGCCGTCGGCTCCGGATCGGCCGGGGTGTAGCCCAGATGCGCCAGGACCAGGATGTTGAGGAAGGCGCTCGCCGCCAGCGAGCCGACGACATAGCCGATCAGGATGACGGCGAAGCGAATGAGGTAGGCGATGATGCGCCTCACGCCTCGCCGTGTCCCGCGATCATCATGGCTTCGAGCGCCAGCCGGTCAACCTTGCGCATGCGCTCGGACTCCGACTTCAGCTGGCCGCAGGCGGCGAGGATATCGCGGCCGCGCGGGGTGCGGATCGGCGAAGCATAGCCGGCATTGTTTATATAGTCGGCAAACTTTTCGATCGTTTCCCAGTCCGAGCACTGGTAGTTGGTGCCCGGCCACGGGTTGAACGGGATCAGGTTGATCTTGGCCGGAATGCCTTTGAGCAGCTTGACCAGCGCCTTGGCGTCGTCGAGGGAATCGTTGACATCCTTCAGCATCACATATTCGAAGGTGATGCGCTTGGCATTGGAGAGGCCGGGATAAGCCTTGCAGGCGGCGATCAGTTCCTTCAGCGGGAACTTCTTGTTGATCGGCACCAGCAGGTCGCGCAGGTCGTCATTGGTGGCGTGCAGCGAGATCGCCAACATCACGCCGATCTCCTCGCCAGTGCGGAAGATTTCCGGCACCACGCCGGAGGTCGAAAGCGTGATCCGCCGCTTCGACAGCGACAGCCCGTCGCCGTCGGAGGCGATCAGCAGCGCCTTCTTCACCGCCTCGAAATTATAGAGCGGCTCGCCCATGCCCATCATGACGACGTTGGATACCTTGCGGCCCTCGGCCGGCACAATGGCGCCGTCCGGCGTGTCGCGGTCGGGGAAATCGCCGAGGCGGTCGCGCGCGGTGAGCAGCTGCGCCAGGATCTCCTCGGCGGTGAGGTTGCGCACCAGCTTCTGCGTGCCGGTGTGGCAGAAGGAGCAGGTCAGGGTGCAGCCGACCTGCGAGGAAATGCAGAGCGTGCCGCGGCCTTCCTCGGGAATATAGACGGTCTCGATCTCGACCGGACGGCCGGCGCCGCGCGGCGGAAAGCGGAACAGCCATTTGCGCGTGCCGTCGGCAGAGATCTGCTCCTCGACGATCTCGGGCCGGGCGACGGTGAAATGCTTGTCGAGCTCGGCGCGCAGGTCCTTGGAGATGTTGAACATATGGGCGAAGTCGGAGACGCCGCGCACATACATCCAGTGCCAGAGCTGCTGGGCGCGCATCTTTGCTTGGCGCTCCGGCACGATGCCGGCGCCGACAAGCGCCTCGCCGAGCTCGGCACGGGTCAGGCCGATCAGCGACGGCTTCTCGGCCGGTGCTGCGCGGCGCAAGGCGTCACGTGCGCCTTCGGCGGTAAGATCAAGCGAAATGGTCATGGTGGCGCCAATATAAGCGATTTGCGGCCGATTTCAGCACCGGCCGCACAGGAAACGCGGCGCATAGCACAGCCCGGCGCCGGAGTCATGCGCCCCGCTTTCCTTCTCCCCTTGTGGGAGAAGGTGGCCGAGCGAAGCTCGGTCGGATGAGGGGTGCTCCAGCGGAGTGAGGCGTTGGTGTTCACTGGAACACCCTCATCCGTCTCGGCGCTGCGCGCCGATCCACCTTCTCCCACAGGGGGAGAAGGCCGCGACTGGCGATGGCCCTCAAAACAGATCACATCTTCGTGTTGGCGTAACCAATCGAAACGCATCCGCGAACCTGAAAGGGGCGACCATGCCCCTCAACAATGGGAGTTGTTCAGATGCACTCGATCAAGTTCGCACTCATTGCCGGCCTCGCCGGTCTTTGCGCCTCGCAAGCCTTTGCCGAGGACACGATGGGCGCCATGACGATGATGAAGGGCGGCCAGGTTACCGCGATCATGCCGGACGGCCACATGGGCACCATGATGCCGGACGCCAAGATGAGCGCCGAAATGATGAAGATGGCCAAGCCGATCAAGCATTGCATGATGATGATCACCGACGCCAAGGGCAAGGCCTACATGATCGACACGTCGACCAAGAAGGCTCAGGCCGAATGTGAAAAAATGGCGATGTGACCTCGCCGATCCTGCGTGCCGACCTCCCCGCCGGCCGGTGCGCCGGCGGGTTATCCGCCATCCGCTAACGTCCCGTTGAACACCGCTCCTCGACCCGACTGACATGGCGTCGGGCTCGCCCTTCCGGGTTGATCGACCCGGCGAGTGTGCTAGGGCGAGTAACCATCACGAGGACGGTCATGGCCGGCATATCCCGAAAATACCGCATGCTGCGGCGTTCCCACGCCATGTGGATGTCGCGGCGCGTCTGGCAGCCGCGCCTCGTCTTCTGGGCGGGCGCCATCTCGATCGGCCTGATCAGCGTCCTGTTCGCGTTGCTCGCCGACCGGGCGCAGGCCCTGTTCCATGCCGTGATGGGCAATGACGGCGGCTGGCGCTTCTATCTGCCGCTCGTCGTGACGCCGCTCGGTTTCGTCGTTTGCGCCTGGCTTGCGCATTCCTTCTTTCCGGGCTCGCAAGGCAGCGGCATTCCGCAGGCGATCGCGGCGCGGCATCTGCGCGACGAGGAAGACCGCAGCCGCATCCTGTCGCTGAGGCTGGTGGTGGGAAAGATCGCGCTGACCATCGTCGGCCTCGCCTGCGGCGCCTCGATCGGGCGCGAAGGCCCGACAGTGCAAGTCGGCGCTTCGCTGATGCTGCAGGCGGCGCGCTGGGGCGGGATGGCGCAGGCGCGGGGCCTGATCCTGGCAGGCTCCGCCGCCGGCATCGCCGCCGCCTTCAACACGCCGCTTGCCGGCATCGTCTTCGCCATCGAGGAAATGGGCCGGGCCTACGAGGCGCGCACCAACGGGCTGGTGCTGACGGCGGTGATCCTGGCCGGCCTCGCCTCGCTCGGGCTGCTCGGCAACTACACCTATTTCGGCGTCGCCAAGGACACGGTCGCCTTCGCCGCGGACTGGCCGCTGGTGCTCGCCTGCGGCGTCATCGGCGGCGGTGTCGGCGCGCTGTTCTCGCTCTCGGCGATGAAAGTCATGCGCCGCATTCGGCGCTGGAACACGCTGCAGCCGCTGCCGCGCACGCTGGTCGTGGCGGCTGTCTGCGGCCTGGCCGTCGCCGCGATCGGCATCGCCTCCGGAGGATCGACCTTCGGCACCGGTTATGTCCAGGCGCGCGGCGCGATCGAAGGCACGCCGCTGCCGGCCTTCTTCTTCGTCGAGAAATTCGCAGCCGGCCTGCTATCGATGGTATCGGGCATTCCCGGCGGCCTCTTCGCGCCGTCGCTGGCGGTGGGCGCGGGGCTGGGCAGCACGCTCGGCCTGGTCTTCGGCACGGCCACCGGCACGGCGGCGCTGCTCGGCATGGCCGGCTATTTCGCCGGCGTCGTGCAGGCGCCGATGACGGCCTTCGTCATCATTCTCGAGATGACCGGCAACCACGACAATGTGATCGCGCTGATGTGCGCGTCGATGCTGGGCTACGGCACGGCGAGGCTGATCTCCAACGAGCCGCTCTACCATGCGCTGTCGCGCGTCTTCATCGCCGAGGCGATTCGGCGGCGCAGGGCGCAGCCAGAGCCGGCGCAGGGCTGAGCGCCATCACAAACAAAAGGCCGGGCATGATGTCCAACCTTGCGTCAGGTTCGAATGCGGTTCCGCCTATTTGCACTTGGCGATCGAGGCCAGCGCGGCCGAGATGCCCTTCAGCGAGAAGACATAGGAGGTGGGATTGCCACGGCCGGACTTGGCCTGAACCTTCATGTCGGAGCCGGTCTTCATGGCGGCGATCAGCACCGGCTCTTCCGCCGCGTTCTCGACCCAGGCCGACTTGCCGCGGGTGAACATCGAGAAGCTCTTCTTGTCGATGGTGACGGTGGCCTTCGAGCCTTCCTGGAAGTTGTAGCCCGCGATGAACTGCGGCTCGTAGGAGACCTGCTGTCCGGGACGCTGGCTGACGAAGAAGAACATGTCGCCATGGTCGAGCGACGGCGGCTGCTTGTCGGTGGGCACGGTCAGCACATAGCAGACCTTGCCGGCGGCCGACTGATAGCTGTAGGTGCCCCAGGCATTGTGCTGGCCGATCTTGGTCGCCTGCTGCGCCAACGCCGGCGCCGCCGAGGCCGCCAGGACCAGGCTGGAAACTATAGCAATCAATCCGCGCATCGTTCTTCCCGTATTCCAAATGGTGCGGAGGCGGGCCGCGTGGCGTCCTGCCGTCGCTTCATTTTGATTTAATCAGGGTTACCAAACGGTGAATTGTCCTTGAAGAAAAGGAACCCACCCCAGGAAACCGCCACCATCCGCGCCGCCACTGTGGATTGATGCCGGCGCGACGTCCCGGCGCGGAGTTGGATGCCACGAAAACGGCAAGAGTTTGTCTTTTCGTCCGCGCCGATTTGCGGGCCTGAAGCGAGCCGGGATCAGCTCTTGTCCGCCAGCGCGTCTTTGGCGGCCTGCCTGTGGGCAGGCGTGATATGCGCGCTGACGGCGGAGATCGCCGCGGTCAGCACGGCAAGGTCGTCGGTGAAGCCGAGGCCGAAGATGAAGTCGGGAACGAAATCCACCGGCAGGACGAAATAGCCGAGCGCGGCGAGCAGGATACCCTTGGCGCGCAGCGGCGTGTCCTTGTCCATGGCGCAATAATAAGCGGCGACAACCTCGTCCATGAACGGAATCTGCCGCGCCGCCTTCTTGGCGGTGCGCCAGAATTTTTCGCGCACCTCGCCCTCGCCGGCAAGCTTGTCGCCGAAGCCGAAGAAATCGAAACCGGTACCTTGCGCCATCAATCGCTCCTTGGCCGCGTGCATCGTTGCGGGCGGCTCGCCGCGGCAAAATGTGGTGAAAGCGGGAGGCGGCTACAAGAGTTTAGGAGGCGCGCCGACCTGAAAATCGAACTCGCAACAATAACCAGCGTGGCAATCGCCTCAGTGTGGTGGTTGGCCAAGGCATCCCTCCGATCGTCATCCACGGGCGGAGCAAGGAGCGAAGCGACGCGCGCAGACCCGAGGATCCATTCCGTGACATACGAGCGCCGCTCACGGTGCAGAATTCTGCTCCGCTGCAATTCTCGGCAAAGGTCACGGAATGTCGCTTCGCTCCTTGCTCCGCCCTGGAATGACGAAGCCAGGCTGCTACGGTGCAGAATCCTGCTTCGCTGCATTCCTCGGCCAAGATCACGGAATGGCCAGGATCACGGAATGGATCTCGGGTCTGCGCGCCGCTTCGCGTCGCTACGCCCGTGGATGACGAGGTTGAGAGGCTTTGGCCAATCGCGAACGTTCGCCACGATCTGCACCGCCGCGACGCTCGTAGGTCACGGAATGGATTCCAGGGTCTGCGCGCGTCGCTTCGCTCCTTGCTCCGCCCTGGAATGACGAAGTCCGCTCGCTCTCAGCCGAAATACATGTTCATCCGCTTGGCGAGCTCGATATCCAGCGCCGTGACGCCGCCTGCGTCATGCGTGTTCAGCGTCACGTCGACGGTCTTGTAGACATTCGACCAGTCCGGGTGATGGTCCATCTTTTCAGCCGCCAGCGCCACGCGCGTCATGAAGGCGAAGGCCTCGGAGAAATTCTTGAAGACGAAGCTGCGCTTGATGGAGGCGCCGTCGGCGGCGAGCGACCAGCCCTCAAGTTCCGCAAGCGCGGCGACGATCGCTTCCTTGCTGAGTTTTTCCCTGTTCATGTCCGGTCCCTATGTTATTCGGAGGTGATCCAACCATAGCGCCGGATCAATGAGCGCAAACCCCATAAAATCCATTCTGTTCGTCTGCCTTGGCAACATCTGCCGCTCGCCGCTGGCCGAGGGCGTGTTCCGCGCCGTCCTGACCGAGCAAGGCAAAGACCAGGGTCTGGTGATCGATTCGGCCGGGACGGGCGGCTGGCATGCCGGCCAGGAGCCGGACCGGCGCTCGATCGCGGTGGCGGCAAGGCACGGCGTCGACATTTCAGGGCAGCGGGCGCGCAAGGTGCTGCCGGAGGATTTTTCGCGGTACGACCTGATTCTCGGCATGGACAATGCAAATGTGCGCGACCTCAAGGCGCTGGCGCCGCAGGCCGCGCACGACCGCATCCATCTCTATCTGGATTTTGCCACGGGAAAGGCCGTGGACGTTCCCGATCCCTATTACGACGGCGCCGAGGCCTTCGCCTCGGTCTACCGCATGATCCGCGAGGCGTCGGATGCGCTGGCGAAGCGGCTTGGGGCCAGCGCTTCGCCGACCAGCGGCCAGGCTTCCTCGACGATGTAGGGGCCGCCGCCGACCGAATCGCGCGACGACATCAGGACGAAGCGGCCGACGCGGAAGGGCAATGCCGCGAAATTGCCGCGCGCCGAAAGATATTGCGCGACATCGAGCGGGCTCCCATTGCGCAGGCGCGCCAGCGTCACATGCGGCGAAAACTTGCGTGGGTCGGCCGGCAGGCCGAGCCGCTGGCAGATGCGGTCGATCTCGCCCTGCAGCGCCGTCAGGTCGGGCGAGGCCGACACGCCGGCCCACACCGCATGCGGCTTCTTGCCGCCGAAGGCGCCGACCCCGGAGAGCGTCATCTGGAAAGAGGGGCGGTCGACCCTGTCGAGGGCGTTGGCGATCTCGTCGGCGACATGGCCCTCGACATCACCGATGAAACGCAGCGTCAGATGGTAGTTTTCGACATCGATCCAGCGCGCTCCGGGCAGCCCGCCGCGGAGCAGGGACAAAGAGAGTGCGGCATCACGCGGAATTTCGAGGGCGGTGAAAAGACGTGGCATGTAAAGCCTCCTGTCCTCGAATCGAAACTCTCGTTCCTAGCGAATCATCGATATTGGCGCGGGGCAAGCGGTTTGTTGTCCACAAAGTTTCCCCAGCGGAAAGCGTGGCATTACGGACTCATGACGGCCCCCCATTGTCGGCGATCGCCTTTTCCACCACAGGCATGATGCGCTCAACCATGACATCGACCCCCTTGGGATTGGGGTGCAGGCCGTCTTCGAGCTGGCGGTCGGGATGGCCGGCGACGCCGTCGAGAAAGAACGGATAGAGCGGAACGCGGTATTTTTCGGCAAGCCGCGGATAGATGGCATCGAAGGCCTTCTGGTAATCGGCGCCGAGATTGGGCGCGGCGCGCATGCCGGCGAGAAGCGCCGGGATGTTGCGCTGCTTCAGCTTGCCCAACATCGCGTCGAGGTTCTTTTCGGCGATCTCAGGCGAGACGCCGCGCAGCATGTCGTTGGCGCCGAGCTCGAGGATCACCAGCCTTGTGCCGTCCGGCACCGACCAGTCGAGCCGCGCCAGCCCGCCGCTCGATGTGTCGCCCGACACGCCGGCATTGGCGACGGCGACGTCGAGGCCCTTTGCCTTCAGAGCCGCTTGCAGCCTGTCGGTGAAACCCTGACCGGGGCCAAGGCTGTAGCCAGCCATCAGGCTGTCACCGAAGCCGACGATGGTGAAGGTGGCGGCGCGCGCCGGCGAAATGGCGCCGCAAAGGGCGAGGAAAAGGATGAGGGCTGCGGCAGAACGGTGTTTGAATGCCATGCGGCGAGCCCCATATGACCGGAACAATCCAAGGGAGGAGACAGCGGCCGTCTCCTTTTTTCACATATAGGGCACTTTCATTGTGACAGAAGCCGTCATCGCGCTGAGGGACGTATCGCTGACGCTCGGCGAGGGCGCGTCCTCCGTCCATGTGCTGAAGGGTGTGAGCCTCGACGTGGCGCCCGGGCAAGCCACCGGCATCGTCGGTCCGTCGGGCTCCGGCAAGTCCACGCTGCTGATGGTCCTTGCCGGCCTGGAAAGAGTCGATTCGGGCACGGTCCGGATCGCCGGCGAGCTGATCAACGATAAAAGCGAGGACCAGATCGCTTCGTTTCGGGGGCGAAACATCGGCATCGTGTTCCAATCCTTCCATCTCATCCCCAACATGACGGCGCTGGAAAATGTTGCCGTGCCGCTGGAGCTCGCCGGCCATACCGATCCGTTCGGGGTGGCCGCGCGGGAGCTCGCGGCGGTCGGCCTGAGCGACCGCGTGACGCATTATCCGGGAGAGCTTTCCGGCGGCGAGCAGCAGCGCGTGGCGATCGCGCGGGCGCTGGCGCCGTCGCCGCGCATCCTCATCGCCGACGAGCCGACCGGCAATCTCGACCAGGCGACGGGAAAGCAGATCGCCGACCTCCTGTTCGCCAAGGCGGCGGAACGCGGCATGACGCTGGTGCTGGTGACGCATGATCCGGCGCTGGCCGGGCGTTGCGCGCGCCAAGTCTCGATGCGTTCGGGGCGGATCGAGGATGCGCCTTTGCTCAAAGTGACGGCATAGAGGCATGGCGGCCGCCCGGCTTCGAACCCTGAAGCTTGCCATCCGCTTCTCGCTGCGCGAGATGCGCGGCGGACTGTCCGGCTTCATGATCTTCCTCGGCTGCATCGCGCTGGGCGTCGCGGCGATCGGCGGCGTCAATTCGGTGGCGCAGGCGATCTCGGCCGGCGTCGCCAATCAGGGCCAGACGCTGCTTGGCGGCGATTTGCGCTTCCAGGTCAACCAGCGCAGCGCTTCCGATGCGGAGCTCGGCTTCATCAAGGGCCTCGGCACTGTCTCGCTCAATTCCGGCATGCGCTCGATGGCGCGGCTGGAGGACGGCTCGGACCAGGCGCTGATCGAGGCAAAGGCCGTCGACGACGCCTATCCGCTCTACGGTGCGCTGGAAACCGATCCGGCGCTGCCGAAGGAGCAATTGTTCGGCGAACGGTCCGGCGTGTTCGGCGCCGCCGCGCCCGACCTTTTGTTCGACCGGCTCAATCTTCACATCGGCGACAGGTTGAAACTCGGCAGCGCCACTTTCGAGTTGCGGGCGAGGCTGGTCAGCGAGCCGGATGCGGTGTCGGACGGTTTCGGTTTCGCGCCGCGGCTGATGATTTCGCGCCAGGGCCTTGCCGCATCCGGCCTGGTGCAGCCCGGCAGCCTTGTCGAGAACGCCTATAAGGTGCGCCTGCCCGACGGCACGTCCGAGGCGCGGATCAAGGACATCCAGGCTCAAGCCGCGAAGGATTTCCCGCAGGCCGGCTGGTCGATCCGCACGCGCAGCAACGCCGCCCCCGCGCTCTCCGCCAATATCGAACGCTTCTCGCAATTCCTGACGCTCGTCGGGCTGACGGCGCTGGTGGTCGGCGGCGTCGGCGTGGCGAACGCCGTGCGCGCCTATCTCGACGGCAAGCGCGGCGTCATCGCCACCTTCAAGAGCCTCGGCGCCTCGGGCGGCTTCGTCTTCACCGTCTATCTGGTGCAGATCCTGTTGATTGCAGGCCTCGGCATCGTGCTCGGGCTTATCGTCGGCGCCGCGATGCCGTTCGTGGCGAGCGCGCTTCTGCAGTCGGTCATCCCGGTGCCGGCGCAAGGCGGCTTCTATCCTGGCGCGCTGGCCCTTGCCGCGCTGTTCGGCCTGCTGGTGACGCTGGCCTTCGCGCTTTTGCCGCTCGGCCGCGCCCGCGACGTGCCGGCAACCGCGCTGTTCCGCGAAATGGGCTTTGAAAGCCGGGGCCTGCCGCGCCTGCCCTATACGGGCGCGGCGCTCGCGATCGTGCTGGCGCTGGCGGCGTTGGCGATCCTTTCGGCCAACGACTACCGCATCGCCTCGATCTTCGTCGGCGCCACGGTCTTTGCCTTCCTGGTGCTGCGGCTGGTGGCGGCGCTGGTGCAATGGGCCGCAAAAAGGAGCCCGCGTGTGCGCTCCGTTCCGCTGCGGCTGGCGCTCGGCAACATCCACCGTCCCGGCGCGCTGACGCCCTCGGTGGTGCTGTCGCTCGGCCTCGGGCTGACGCTTCTCGTCACCCTGGCGCTGATCGACGGGAATCTCAGGCGGCAGATCTCCGGCAGCCTGCCGGAGCGGGCGCCGAACTTCTTCTTCGTTGACATCCAGAGCAGCGATGTCGATGCCTTCGCCGGCCTTGTCGGCAAGGAGTCGCCGCGGGGGACGCTGGTCAAGGTGCCGATGCTGCGCGGCCGCATCATGGCGCTCAACGGCGTCGACGTCGACAAGGTGAAGATCCCGGCCGACGGCGCCTGGGTGCTGCGCGGCGACCGCGGCCTGACCTATGACGCCAAGCAGCCGGAAAAGGCGACGCTGACCGAAGGCGCGTGGTGGCCGCAGGACTATTCCGGTGAGCCGCTGGTGTCGTTCTCGGCCGAGGAGGGCAAGGCGATCGGGCTGAAGCTCGGCGACACCGTCACTGTCAATGTGCTTGGACGCAACGTCACCGCGAGGATCGCCAATTTCCGCCAGGTCGAGTGGGAGACGATGGGCATCAACTTCGTCATGGTGTTTTCGCCCAACACCTTCGCCGGGGCGCCGCATGGCTGGCTGGCGACACTGACCGACAAACAAGCCACTGCGGCCGACGATGCAAGGCTGCTCAATGCCGTCACCCGCGCCTTTCCGGCTGTGACGACGGTGCGCGTCAAGGACGCGCTCGACATTGTCAACCGGCTGGTGGCGCAATTGGGCGCCGCGATCCGCGCCGCCGCCGGCGTGGCGCTGATCGCCTCGGTGCTGGTGCTCTCCGGCGCTTTGGCCGCCGGCAACCGGGCGCGCATCCATGACGCTGTGGTGCTGAAGACGCTCGGCGCGACGCGACGAACGCTGATTACCGCCTTCTCGCTGGAATATATGCTGATCGGCTTTGCGACCGCGCTGTTCGCGCTTGCCGCCGGCGGCATCGCCGCCTGGTTCGTGGTCGCGCATATCATGACGCTGCCGTCGCATTTCATACCACAGGTCGCGGTGGCGACGATCCTGGTTTCGCTGGCGGTCACCGTCGGCATCGGCCTTGCCGGCACATGGCGGGTGCTCGGCCACAAGGCGGCGCCGGTGCTGCGCAACCTTTGACGGAGGGGGCCGAGAGCCACCCGCCCGCTTAAACCTTTGTAAGCCCGGTTAAATTTTTGTAAGAAAAGACGCCCGGAAGACCCGAAAACCGGCCTTTTGCCTTCTCACGAAGCGTTGCGCCTCGTTACCGTCTTGTTCTTGACGTCGAGAACGCTCATATTTTGCGCAGGCATGCTGGAGCCCCGCCAGCGGCGCCTGGTCTCAAAAGACCTGTCACCGGACGGGGCAGAAGCAACAGAGGATTTCCAATGGCTGATCCCATTCGCAACTACCAGACGTCCGCCGCCCCCGGCGTGCGCGTCGATATCGATCAAGGCCTGCGCGCCTACATGATCAAAGTCTACAACCTCATGGGGCTTGGCCTGCTCATTACCGGCCTTGCCGCCTGGGGCGCCTTCCAGCTCGCCATCACCGGCGACGGCCAGCTGACCGCTTTCGGCCAGCTCATCTATGCAAGCGCGTTCCGCTGGGTCGTCATCCTGGCGCCGCTCGCCGCCGTGATGTTCCTGTCGTTCCGCATCCAGTCGATGAGCGTGGGCGCGGCTCAGGCCACGTTCTGGGTCTATGCCGGCCTTGTCGGCCTGTCGCTGTCGACGATCTTTCTCGTCTACACCGGCACTAGCATCACCCAGACCTTCTTCGCCACGGCCGCGGCCTTTGGCGGCCTGTCGCTCTACGGCTACACGACCAGGCGCGACCTGTCGGCGTTCGGCTCGTTCCTGATCATGGGCGTGATCGGCCTGCTGATTGCGATGCTGATCAACATCTTCCTGCAGTCGTCGGCGCTCGCCTTCGCCATCTCGGCGATCGGCGTGCTGGTCTTCGCCGGCCTGACCGCCTACGACACGCAGAAGATCAAGGAGATGTATTTCGAAGGTGACGTCGCCGACGTCGCCGGCCGCAAGGCGATCATGGGCGCGCTGCGCCTCTATCTCGACTTCATCAACCTGTTCATGTTCCTGCTGCAGTTCATGGGCGACCGCCGCTAAGGGCGGTTACCCCGGTTTCAGTGGACCATAGATTTGCGAAGGGCGGCCCAACGGCCGCCCTTTCTTTTCGCGCAGTCCTCTGCTGATATCGAGGCAACAACGAGAACTGCACAAATTATGAGCACTATTGCGATCAGGGCCGCTACTGCGGCCGACCTCGACCGAATCACGGAAATCTATGCCGATGCGGTCGCGCACGGCACGGCAAGTTACGAGCTGGAGCCGCCGAGCCGCGTGGAGATGGGCAACCGATTCGACGCCCTGGCGGCGGGCGGCTTTCCTTATCTCGTGGCGGAGAAGGACGGCATCGTGCTCGGCTATGCCTATGCCGGGCCGTTCCGGCCGCGCCCCGCCTACCGATTCGTCATCGAGGATTCGGTCTATGTCGCGCCGGAGGCCAAGGGGCAGGGCGTGGGCTTGCTGCTAATGCGGGCGCTGATTGAGACGGCGCGCGCGGCGGGCTTCCGCCAGATCATTGCGGTGATCGGCGACGGCCACGCAGACAGCGCCTCGGTGCGGCTGCACGAGAAGCTCGGCTTCCGCCATTCCGGGCGCCTCGAGGGCTCCGGCTACAAGCACGGACGCTGGCTGGACACGGTGTTCATGCAGCTTTCGCTGAATGGCGGCGCGGAATTGCCGCCGGATCCGAATTCGCTGCCGGAGCGAAGGTTTCGGATTCAAAAGGAATTGAAGAACTGAAGAATTGAGGAACTGAAGACAAACGACTGCCGCACCGGCCGCCAAGCGCCCTTTTCCTCAGTTCTTCAATTCTTCAGTTCATCAATTCCCCTTCCCTTCACGCCTCGACGACCTTCAGCTTGGCATCGAAGACACCAAGCACGCGGCCGAGCTCCTGGCCTCGCTTGAGGATGCGGCCGCCGGCGGCGATGACGGCGAAAGCGCCTTGCCGGCGCGCCATCCTGGGGTCCTTGACGATCTGGAACAGCGGCACTTCGCTGGCCCGGCGGAAGACGGAAAAGACAGCGCGATCAGTGAGATGGTCGATCGCGTAGTCGCGCCATTCATTGGCCGCAACCATACGTCCGTAAAGCCTCAGGATCTGGTCGAGCTCGCGCCGGTCGAATCGCACCGGCTGGTCGAGGCGTGCGTTGCGCGCCTCGTGCAACGGGATCAATATTCCGGATGCTTCCCCATCCTCCGTCCCGCCGCTGTGATCGGTCATGCCTCGATCCTTCGATTGAATCATGCGCCGGCCAAGGTTCGCGCTTTCATAAGGGAATTGCAAGGGCACGATGGAAATGCGGGGCCGGCCGAACACGCGCGGGTCGCGCGGTTTCCCAAACGTCCAGTCACGTTTGCGAAACACATGTTGGAATTGGTGATGCTCCGCCACATTCTCGCCACAAATAATCCGCGCTCATGCCCCAATGTCCGACGAATTTACGGTCGTTGCCTGAGACGGTTCGGTCCGGCACCGGCTCGTAAACCCCAAGCCCCCCGCCCACGGGTCAGCGTCGGATCGAACCAACCTCGGTTTTTCCTTGGAAAAATCAGGTGCGACGATCCCAAAACCTGAATGACCGGCGTCAGAAGCAAGCTGACGCCGGTTTTTTATTTTTCCTTCTCCCCTTGTGGGAGAAGGTGGATCGGCGCGCAGCGCCGAGACGGATGAGGGGTGTTCCAGCGGAGTGAGACGGCCGCGACCTCGTCGCTGGACAAAACGGTGTCGCCAAGCTGGAGCACCCCTCATCCGTCCGAGCTTCGCTCGGCCACCTTCTCCCACAAGGGGAGAAGGAAAAGGCGCTCAAAGCCGGTCCGGTTTGCGAATAAATGCAGCGCCGAGGATCGGCCCCGGCATGCCGTCCTTGCCGACCGACTGCAGCAGCACCGCGCAGCCGCCCTTTTTGGCGATCTCGGTCATCGGCAGTTCGTAACGCTGCGCCTTGCCGTGCCACATGCCGGCGGTCTGGATGTCGGAAACGGCGTTCCAGTAGGTCAGGCTGCGGCCGCTGTTCTCGCCCTGGCCGATCTTCACCGTCTGCGGCGGATCGAAATAGACGATCACAACATGGGCGTCGCTCGGGCCGTTGCCGGCGTCGCCCGCGTCGATCATGACGCGGTCGCTGGTTCGGCTCACCTTGATGCCGACCCGCATGCCCTCGCCGGTCCGGTCCATCCGGGCCAAGGCGCCGTCGACATCCTTGCGGCTGGCGCCGTTGACGTGGCTGCGGCCGTTGATGACGGCTTGCGGCGTGTAGACCGAGCGGCTGCCGAAGGCGCGCATATAGTCATATTGGCGCTCGGTATTTTCCTTGGTGCTCAGCGTGTCCTGCCAGCCGAGATAGTCCCAGTAATTGACGTGGTAGGCGAGCGCGATGATGTCGTCCTTGCTGGCGAGCTCAGCAAAGAACTCGTCGGCCGGCGGACAGGAACTGCAGCCCTGGCTGGTGAACAATTCGATCACGCCCAAGGGCTTGTCGGTCTGAGGCTTGCTGGTCACGGCCTTGGCGGGCTCGGCTGCAAGGGCCGCGCCGCCCAACGCGGTGAGGGCCAGCGCCAGTGCCGCAAGCCGCAATCGTCCTTGAATTGCCATGACTTTCCAATTCCCGCCGGTGACGCCGGCCTTGTTCTGATTGCCAAAATATGTGGCAGAAGCGCCAGTCAACGGGAAGTCACGTTGCGGTGAAATTTTGATGTTGCAGCAGCAGGTAAGGGCGCAATAGCCGGGGTGATTGCATTTCACGGCGCGGTTCGATTCGGGAGCAGCGTCCTCGCCATGGGGCAAACTCTCCTGACCCCAGTCGATCTCTATTGCGAACGGTCGGGGCCTGGACTTTGGGCAGAGCCGGCCAATGCTTCGACCAACCTGACTTTCATTGCCGCGGGACTGCTGGCGGCGACGGCGAGGTTGGGAAGGCGAAGGCAGTAGGCAGTAGGCAGTAGGCAGTAGGCAGTAGGCAGTAGGCAGTAGGCAGTAGGCAGTAGGCAGTAGGCAGT
>NZ_JAIUHJ010000025.1:0-88355 GCF_020165105.1 Mesorhizobium sp. CA5
GAAGGCATCAAGATCGTCGACATCGACGGCAGCTCGGCCGGCACCTTCACGCTTGCCGGCGACTATGTCTTTGAGGGTGACCAGGCGGTGGTCGGCGGCGCCTACGCCTACCGGCTCTACAAGAACGGCGTCAGCACGCCGGCCGATGGCGACTGGTATCTGCGCTCCACCCTGATCAACCAGACCGGTCCGCTCTATGCGCCCAGCACGCCGCTCTACGAGGCCTATGCAGGCGTGCTGCAGAGCTTCAACGAACTGGGCACGCTGCAGCAGCGCATCGGCAATCGGGCCTGGGGCGAGGGCGCGACGCCGCAGGGCGCGGACGTGCCCGGCCAGGGACCTGTCGACGGCAAGGCCATCTGGGCGCGTATCGATGCCGCCCATGGCAAGTTCGAGCCCAAGACCTCGACCACCGGCACCGACTACGACGTGACGACCTGGAAGCTCAATGCCGGCGTCGACGGCCTGCTGCATGAGAGCGAGGCCGGCATCCTGCTGGGCGGCATCACCGTTCACTACGGCACCGTCTCGTCGGACGTGTCATCGAGCTTCGGCACCGGCTCGATCTCGGCCACCGGCTACGGCGTCGGCGGCACGCTGACCTGGCTCGGCAACAGCGGCTTCTATGTCGATAGCCAGGCCCAGGCGACCTGGTATGACAGCGACATCAACTCGGCCGTGCTGGGCAAGCTTGCCGACGGCAACAAGGGGTTCGGCTATGCGCTTAGCATCGAGAGCGGCCAGAAGATCGCGCTGCGCTCCAACTGGTCGCTGACCCCGCAGGCGCAGCTGTCCTACTCGGCAGTCGACTTCGACAAGTTCACCGATCCGTTCGGCACTGTCGTGTCGCCCGGCAGCGGCGACAGCCTGATCGGCCGCCTTGGGATATCGGCCGACTATGAGGACCAGTGGGCCGACAGCGCCGGGCAGGTGAGCCGGGCGCATGTCTACGGTATTGCCAACCTCTACTATGACTTCCTCGACGGAACCGATATCGATGTCTCGGGCGTGAAGCTTTCCAGCCAGAACCAGAAGGTCTGGGGCGGCGTCGGCCTCGGCGGCTCGCTCGACTTCGGCGACGGCAAATACTCGGTCTATGGCGAGGCGCTGGCCAAGACCAGCCTGGCGAGCTTCGGCGACAGCAATGCCATCAGCGGCAAGCTCGGCTTCAGCGTGCACTGGTAGCGGCGTCAACGAGGCTGGACAATCGGAATGCGGGCAGATGTGCGCACTCTCTCCGTTCGCCTCTTGGGCGTGATGAATTTCTTGAAGATGGAAACGAGATGAAACGAATTGGATATGCCACGCTGATCGCCGCAAGCCTGCTCTCCCTTGCGGCCGCATTCGCGCAAGACACGGCAGCTCTCCCTGGCGGTGCGACTTCGCTCAGGGAAGGGCATGGCGACTGGACCGTCTCCTGCAATCTCGCCAGCGAGAACGGCGCCGCCGTCAAGGTCTGCACGCTGTCGCAGGAGCAGACCGACAGCCAGTCGCGCCAGCGCGTGCTGGCGATGGAACTGCGCCCGACCGGAGAGACAGTTCAGGGAACGCTGGTCCTGCCGTTCGGCCTGGCGCTGGATCAGGGGGTGACGCTGCAGATCGATGACGGTCTGGTGCTACCGCCGCTGCGCTTCCGCACCTGCCTTCCCGGCGGCTGCATCGTCGATCTGAACTTCGACGCCCAAACACTCACAAATTTGCGCGAGGGCAAAAGCCTGAAAGTCAAGGTGGTTGCCGACGGCGGCAAGGAGACCAACCTGGCGCTTTCGCTGAACGGCTTTCCCAGCGCCGTCGACAGGACGGTGGCGCTGTTGAAGTGACCCGGTTGCGCGACCGACGTTCCTTGCAACTGGGCAGAATGTCCGTTCTGAGACGCAATGCAAAGCTTGGCTTTGGCCGGTCGCTCCGGAAGCGGTTAGACTGCTTGTTGGCCTAAAACCGTCATTAGTCGCGCCAACGATGGTAGCCAACGATCTTTAAATCAGCTGCGAAATCGTGCGGGACCATACGGGAAGATTTCTGATTTTGGCCCGCGAAAAATCCAATTGAATCAATATTCTGGATACGTCCTCCGGGCCCACCATTTCGCTTTCAGAATTGCCGGTGTTCGATCAGTAGGTTTTTCGGGCGTGGGATATTCGTCTCACCGTTTGGTGAATTCTCGACATTGGGTTCAAAGTCGACCCTGCCGGTGGCGTATAGACAGCTGGGCTTGCCACGTCCTCCGATTGAGATCACCCGTCCGCTGTTGCTCTCGAGTTCATCCAGATAGTCGGCCCACCATTGCATCATCTTGACGCGCTCTTCCCAGTGCTCAGCCCGGGCGTAGGCTCGACGAACGTCGTTGTTCTCAATGTGGGCCAGTTGGCGCTCTATCGCATCCGGATGCCATTTTCCGCATTCGTTTGGCAGAGTTGATGCTGTTGCTCGAAAACCATGCGCGGCGCTTCCTCCTTGCCGTAGCCCATGCGGCGAAGGGCGGCGTTAAGCGTGTTGTCGGAAATCGGACGCGAAACCGATCGAACGCCAGGAAAGAGCAGCGATCCACCACCAGAGATTTCTTTAAGCGAAGTCAAGACGCTTATGGCCTGCCTTGAAAGGGGTACGCGGTGCGGCCGGCGCATTTTCATGCGTGCTTCAGGAATGATCCACATCGAGCTTTCGAAATCGAACTCTTCCCATTCTGCCGCGCGAAGTTCGCCGGGGCGGGGAAACATCAATGCCATGAGCTTCAGGGCAGCTCGGGTTGTAGGCTGTCCGTCAAACGCATCGACCGCCCTCACCAAGCCGCCGAAGGCCTTAGGATCGATGATCGCGGCACGCGGCGTGACCGTTGGAGTGATTAGTGCGCCCCTTAACGCGATCGTCGGATCAGCCTCGGCGCGTGCGGTCGCAATTGCATATCGAAACACGGTGCCGATGGTGGAGCGCAGTCGCCTCGCCGACTCATATCGACCACGAACTTCCACGCGGCGAAGGGCAGTAAGGACGGTGGCCGGATCGATCTCCCGAATGCACTTGTCACCAATTGTCGGATAGGCAAAGTCGAGCAGCCATTTGACCTTGCTAATCGTCCGGTCGGCACGTCCCTCCTTTTTCAGCTTGTCAACATATTCGTCCGCGATTGAACGGAAGGTGTCTTTTTGCGAAGTGGCCTTATGGAATCTTCGCTCCTGAGCTGGGTCGGCACCAGCCTTAAGGAGACGTTTGGCTTCATCGCGTGCTTCGCGGGCATCGGCGCGAGAGATGACCGGGTAGGTGCCGAGAGACAGCAGCTTCTGCTTTCCGTCAAATCGATAGGCTAGGCGCCATAGCCTGGTTCCCGACGGCTGAATCCATAGCTGCAGCCCGCCGCCATCGGACAGTTTCTGGAGCTTGGACGCGGGCCGGGCGTTGCGGCATTTCACGTCGGAGAGAGCCATTGTGGGACCTCCTGTTTTGGCGCTTCGATACCAACAGGGTCTCAGATACCAACAAAAATACCAACACCTCGCCCCGTTGGACGAAATCTGCCGAACTGCGATGAAATTCGCTCAAGCACACTGTTCGTGCCGAAAAGAGGGGAAATTCAGTGGCTTGCGGAGACTTGAGCGTTAAAGCTTCGGCGAGACGGAATGTCGGGAGAAGAGGGGATGGTGCCAGAGGCGGAATCGATTAAGTGAGTTATCTGTTTAAATTTGTTGATTAAAATTCAGTGTGGATAACCTCGAATACCCGCCTAATTACCCAATCCAAATTCATGCCGGTGATTCGAATCCGTTATCCACAGGAAATTGCCCTGTTTAGACCTGTGACGACCTTCTCTCACTTGCATCAGCCACCGATTTTACGGCCCCGAAGGGCGTTGGTCCGCACACTACTGAAACACAATTTCCCAGCGCCGCTTGGTCGAGCCGCTGTGGGTGATCTCAAGGTTGGCCACCGCGCACGACGACCGGCACCCGGTTCGATGCATTGTCCATAGGTCGTCAGCCGGCAGCAATCCTGGCGAATTTGTTCGGTCTGGCCCCATTTCCCGCGCCGCCGTTCGGGCAAATCGGCCAATCGATCCCGATTGCCACGGCAGAACAGCTTCGGCAAACGGGAAAGGATTTCGCAAACTGCCTGAAAGGGGGGGCGAGGAACTGGCTATGCCTGACATCCTTACTGACCGGTCAGCGCTATCGCTGGAACGGTGATCACCCGACGCAATCTCATTCTGCAAATGTAACCAGCAGGGTGGATTCTGGCCGAACCTTCCGGTCCGAGAAAATGCCCGCGTTCGGAAGTGCTGAGACATGTGCCTAATATCTTCGTCGGCAACCGTGGGGCAGAAATGCTGGGGTGGATCTGTTCGTGTTAGACACGATGGCCTTTGGTCGCCTGTTGATTAGCTTTTCGCCAGAAGCTACGAAGATTGGCTGCTCTGAAGGAGAACAATCTTGGCGGACGACACCCTGAATCTGATCGAGCTAACTGCAGAGATCGTGTCTGCTTACGTCGGCAACAACGCAGTGCCGGTAGCCTCACTACCGGACCTGATCCAGAGCGTGAATTCGTCGCTTTCAAAAATTGGCCAGCCTGCTGAGCCGGAAAAGGTCGTCCAGACTCCGGCGGTCAATCCGAGGCGGTCGATTTTCCCGGACTACGTGATTTGTCTCGAAGACGGGAAGAAGTTCAAATCGCTTAAGCGTCACCTGATGACGCACTACAATCTGACACCCGAACAGTACCGCGAGAAGTGGGGTCTTGCGCGCGAATATCCGATGGTAGCGCCGAACTATGCGGAGCAGCGGTCGGCGTTGGCGAAGGCGAGCGGGCTCGGGCGGAAGATGGCGGCTAAGCCTGCCAAGAAGGCCAGCGTGAAGCGTAAGGCCAGCTAGCCACAGAATTGCAAAGCGCCAGCCGCCGGCGTCGGTACTGTTGAGACTGCAGCCAGATCAACCAGCCCCCACCGGCTTGACGCTGAAAAACTCAGGAGGTGCCTTTGCCGACTGCCCCTTCCGAGTAGGCGGCCAGTGTCCAGGCTTTCCCGAACTGCCCGCTTCGATCGCCTGAAGTGTCTTGTTGGATCCGGTCTGGTGAACCCAAATGCCGTGCAACGCCCTCTATCGCCGCTCGGCCGCGTGCCGGCGGTCTGTCAGGTGATGCATTCTGCGTCGTCGGGCGACAATCTCAGCGCGGCCCGCAGCACCCCCCAATTGATACGCCGCAAGAGACAGGTCCCAAATCTCCTGTAGGTCATCTCGGATCGACATGGTGCCCTCCTTCGCTACACGAGACGCGATAGCTAATGATTGCGACTAGGGCCGTCGAAAGCCTCATTCATCTCCGCGAGATCACGCTTCTCCCACCGGATTTCGACCAGCCGCCGAAACGGATCGTGTGGGCCTGCTCGCCGGTCGCGTGGAATAGCTGCGCGCTCTTCCGCCCTTCTGAAAGCGAGCAACGCGACGCTCACGCGCTGGGCGTTGGCCGAGCGTACCGCGACGGATGATCTTCGTCACCGTTGCCGCGGCCGGCGCGCTGGTCGCCCAAACCGACCCACAGCACGGCGATGGCTTGCCCGAGATCAATCAATACTGCAGAACTTGATCGGGCCGAAGCCGCAGCCGATCACCGGCGTCGCCTCTGTCGTCGACCGCGACACGATCGAGTTCAAGCTTCCGGGGAGCAGGGCCTAGTCAAGCAGACAACGAAGGCTCGACCTGGGCGCTGGATGTCCCATCAACGGCGATCGAATGAAGAGCTAAGAGGCAGTGCGCAACCCCCGAGGGACCAAGTCTGACCCAAGCATCGCTGCGTTACTGTTGCATCGCTACGACTGCCTCTTTGTCATTCCTCGATACGATGATGTGTGCTTTAACCCATGGGGACTGGTACAGGGGCCCTTGATCTCCGACTATAGTGAAGCGCAATCGATGATACGATGACCTCTCCGGCACCAGCGCCACAATCCCTCTGAACACATCGCCGGCTTTTATTAATTTCTTGCCGATCGCCTTGTGTATGTTGTGGTTTTTTCCATCC
Source organism: Mesorhizobium sp. CA5 (assembly GCF_020165105.1). Taxonomy (NCBI): domain Bacteria; kingdom Pseudomonadati; phylum Pseudomonadota; class Alphaproteobacteria; order Hyphomicrobiales; family Phyllobacteriaceae; genus Mesorhizobium; species Mesorhizobium sp. CA5. Next base: position 6,010 of record NZ_JAIUHJ010000025.1, read on the forward strand.
ACTGGCAACTTTATCCGCTCATGCAAATCGTATTCGAGGGCGCCACCTCCGACTCCCGGTGCAATCAGCAAAAGCATCGCTGCGAAATCGGCGACTTGCGTTTCACCACGACGGTTAGCCGATTTCATTCGGCCAGCTATATTCAAAGTGTAAAGGTCGGTGGACTCAAAAGCACCCTTATTCTTCTGATACCACTCTTTGAACCCTGCTGGCAGTTTGACCTTTTTATTGGTATCATAGTCTGTAACTGTGATTCGCCCTGTGCTGTCCTCTTCGACCGCCCTTCCCCACGTAAGTGCAAAAAAGTTCAAATCGTCCACGTGCGGGGCGAGGACCTCTTTGAGGTCGAAATTCTCGTATCGATCGATGCCTTTCGCGACGTAACTAATGCCGTACCTTGCATCGCGAGGCTTACTGTCCACGTAAGCCAGTAACTCCTCATACGTTGTAGCACCTCGGCCAACTACATCAAATTCCAGTTCGACTTGGGAAATCGGTTCCCAGCTGTTATTTATTATAGTCAACGCGCAGCAATCCGTACCTGGCGCCTCCAAATCTACATATGGTGCCAAATCGAGGCTGGAGTCCGTGCTCTCTACGAGGAGTTCCTTCACTACGACTGCCTCAGGCCGCAGTTTTCTCGCGATGACATCCAGTATAGGGTACGAGAGACTCCACCCGGTAGAGGATTCCTCCGGCGCATAATAACCGTTATTTGAGGCCATAACAAATGGTCTGCCACGCGATTCCGCAGTCTGGAAATAATCCAGATCCGGAATTATCTCGGCCTCAGTTCGATCCCCCACCGCGGGGCGCCACGTATAATCAAAAGCAAATTCCTCACTAATATTGCCAAGCACTTGCTGCACGACCGGGTCCCCGGCCAACCCCATCTTGATACTGACCAAAAGAGGAGATTCAGCCGGTGATGTGGTGGAGGTCGTTCCCCAATAGATGGGAACGGCTCCAAGCGAGGTATACAGAGCAGGCCGCTGACAGAACACATCCTTTCTAGGAGGTGAGCCAGGCTTTGCGCCTGCCGTTGTCATGTCACAAACAGAAGTGCTAACACGATCAAATGTGTCTTTGACTGTCGCGCCGGACTCCTTTGCTAAAGTGAGCCAGGCTTTCGTAAAGGGACTCAGCCCAACGCCATCCCCATCTGCAGCGACATGGTCCGCCGCGGTCGAGTATGCGACGACAAACCGGTCTCGCGGTTCAATCGGCGCCAGCCCCTTCTTGATCGCAGCCTGTTGTGTGTCGAGAGGATTGTTGGCTAACGCGCTGACAAACGGATTGTCACGACATGCATCCAAGACAACGACCCCGATTGTGTCCGGGCCCAAATCTGCTTCGATGGCCCAATCGAGGGAAACCAACTGTTGCACACCAAAAGTCAGGTCGACTACATCAACCGGCAAAAGGTAATTTGTTCCGTCAATTTGCACCGCGTGGCCGGAGTAATAGAACAACGCCACGTCGAACAAAGCCGATTCACGCGAAAACTGGGAAACTACCGTCTGGAACTGCGAAGACGGTAGATCGTGATAGGAGACAACCTTGAAGCCGCTCGACTTTAAGAAGGCCGCGACATCGGTCGCATCGTGGATTGGAGACCGTAGGCTGCAATGTTTCCGACCGCAACCAATGGCACCATAGGCGGCGTTTCCAATAACGTACGCCATTCGTGAGTACTGTTGCGCCGGAGCAGCTTTGGAAGAACTCAAACCCGGGATCAGCAGGGAACCTCCGGCGGCCGCAAGCACGCTCAACAGGAATTCTCGCCGGTGAAGCAACATGTGCAACCTATTGTTGGTCGGCTATCCCCAGCGCACGCTTGAAGTCAGCGAAGTTCATAAGGACAGCATTAGTGTCTGTACAATGTGAATTCTTGTCCGAGGGATTGCATGTGTCGGTTAGCTTCCCATTGTCTGTAAACTGCCACATTATCGATTGTAACCCTGCGGGGATCGGCGGATTAGATGTTTTCTGGGACTTCTTCGTATAATCTGCTATCCACAATTTGTTAGCTGCGAGGAACGTTTTGTCGGAAGCGTCATTAAGGTGGCGCTCATTCCACCATACGTTGGATGTATAGACAAGCGCGTCCACGTTTAATTCCTTCTTCAGTTGTGCCAAGAAACTGGACACACGAGAAGTTATTTCGTCCGGGGTAAGGTCGGACCAATTATCATGGGCACACCGGCCGTTTTTATATATTGGCCGACCTTTGGCGTCCCGCTTGCAGTCCCATTCCAGATCGACGACCGGGGGCAAATCTCGCCCGACCTTATAGTCTGACTTTTCTTTGAGAATGTTGACAAACGTGACGGCTTGTTCTCGCGGATCGTCAAGCGCACGGAGGAAGTGGTATGCCCCGCGAACAGGCCCGTTTGCCATAGCACCTAGAGAATGCCAACTTCCCTCAAATGTTCCGTCGTAGTAGGATACCCCTTCGGAAGCCTTGATATATACAAAGGATACCTTTTTACTGCCTAGCTCGTCCCAGTTGATTGATGCGCCATTCGAAAACGTGTAATGAGATATATCAATCCCATAAGTAATACCGTCTTTAGCGCTCTGGGGCAGATAGAACGGCACGCCGACCCCCTTCGAGCCGGGCTCAGTTGTTCTGGCTGCCAACTCCCCGAGGAAGCCGCGAGGCACGTCTTGATACGTTAGCGCCGTGAGCTTATCGTCCGCATGACCGCCATATACCGACAACAGTACTGCCGCAGTCGACACAAGTGTTAATGACACTCGTCGCTTCATCTTGACCTCGCTAAGTGGTCTGGAAGGCGTAGCTCCTATTCCCGGTGGAATATTAGCACTTGTTTATCAGGATGAGAAGTGTGCGGTGAAAGCGCCGGGGACGGGAAGGACTCCGTCCCAAGCGTTTGATCAGTGATGCCGAGCTTTTCAGCGCCAAGCTCAATGGCCAGTCGCTGTAGTTTTGTCGGAAGTATACGCTATTCGGGACAAGCCGCACCTCACCGAAGATCTCGGCGTTCAAGACAAAAGCATTCTCGCCAACGCCTGTGAGGGCATTCTGCGGGATGAGGATCGCATGGCCCAGCTCTGGGAAGCGCTGCGGGGGTACTCGGTCTTACGACGGGTGGGAAGTGCAGCCGCTCCCGTGATTCCGTGGTCCCGGAAAGTGCGCCTGTGCGAGTCACTTTATCCGCAGGTTTCAGCGCAGTCTGCAGAAGGACAGCGCATTCTAAAAGAGGTGCGAGCGATTGAACGCAATCCGGCCCTATTTAGAGCAGTCAAAGAGCTCAATCGGGCCAGACACCGCGGCGCGATCGTTTGCGAAGGCGAATGTCTGGTCACGGTTGACGCCGGGCGGGTTTCGCCGCGATAGCCGCCCGCGTTTAATTAGCCACAATATCAGTATGGCTGAACCGCCGGGTTGCGGATCGCGGCGTCAGCTGAGAACGGACATTGCTGCCGCCGTACGAAGTGCCTTAGTCGCAGTGGGCACGGTGGCAGGCCTTATGACAGTCGCGCATCCTGCACCTAACAGCTCCATGCTTGACCGGCACCAGGTGGACCGGCGGTGCCGCCCATTGTGAGACGTTGCCTTCCACATCTAGCCTGTCGACCGCTTGACGATGAAAGTGCCGGACGCCGGCGATCGAAACTCTTGTATTTTAGGTACTTACCGTCTGTGCTTTGCCGGCAACCGTCACCTTAACATTCTGATTGAAAAAAAAGGATATTAGAATATTATTGAAAGGGGATATTCTCGGGCCTCTGGTTGCTCATGGCTGCCGGAGGAGAGTGATCGGATTGCACTGTTCCGATGAAAAGGCCGGGATTGCACGCCGGCATGAACCTGTTTGGTGTTGGTTAATAACAACGGTGCTGTGTGCCGAAGTAATCGCTGGAAATTGTGAGCCTCTTGCGATTACCTTTCATAGGGGGATGTCATGTGTGGTGAATGTACGCGCAGGTCATTTTTACTCGGAGGTATGGCGTCTGTGATTGCCGTTCCCGCATTGAGTCAGAGCAGGTTTGTCTACTGTTCGTGGGCTATGTCAGATCTTCAGCAATTTCAGAAATATTCAACGTCCGGGAACTCAAACGTAGACCACGCGATGATTGCCGAGATTAGGAAAATTCTGAATGTGTTTCCTATCGATCCCGGCTTTAAGTTTATTAGAGACGACAGCCCAAACGCTTTCGCAGTGGCGGAAAGCGATGTTCCAAATACGCGAGGAACGGTGTATATCGGGATGAACCTGATAAACGACGAGTTTACTCAAGATCAGTTTGGTGGGGTTGCTGTAGCGGGTATCTGTGCGCATGAGTGTGGTCACATCTTCCAATATGACAACGGATATATGCAATCGCTTCATGGCCCCACTGCACAGTGGATCGAGCTTCACGCAGATTATCTGGCGGGATTCTACTTAGGTAGGGATGGGTCTCACTCGAGAGATCACGTTGAGATATTTGCGAATAGCTTGTTTCGGAAGGGTGATTTTGACTTCAATAATGAGCGCCACCACGGCACACCGGACCAAAGGGTAGCAGCAATGCGAGAAGGCTACGGCGCTGGGCAAGCAGGAACGGATGTGAGGACAGCAGCGGAAAGCGGCGCCAGTTTCGTGAGGGCCTTATGATCAAGAGGCTCGTGAAAGTAGTCCTCCTAACATCGCTGCTAGGGATAGCAGATCAAGCCCACGCCCAACTGTTCCAGATGGTGTGCCAAACGCCAGCTTTTTGGTGTGGGTTTCAGGCTCCGTTTGCGGCACCAAATGGCACCTCTTGCTACTGCAATACATACTATGGGCGAGTTAACGGCTATTCGATCAATCCTCAGCTAGTGCAGTCTTTCCCCCAGCCCCAGCCCCAGCCCCAACCCCAGCCTGGTCCAGTGCCCCAGCCAACGCCAAATAATGGCACCGCAACGAAGGATGATTGCTTCAGAGGGTTGGGAAATTGTGGGGGCGCCTTCTCCAATTAACTTAAGCAACCGCTCGGCCGCTTCTATTCGTGACAATAGAGACTTTTCCTTGGTGAAGTCTGCGTAACAGTAGTGAGGCTAATCAGCACAAAAGGATGCTGTTGCTAGCACTCACGATGACCTTGAAGCTATTAAGTGGTGTATGCTGCTGCATCGTCATGTTCACCGCTGCTGACGTGGGAACTATTTCTAGGGTCGGTGACTATCAGCACTCCAAACAGGGCACGCGGAATTGGCAAATGTGCCACTCAAAGCCCTCAAAGACGGCTCACATCAGCATTGCCGACAGCCATTTCAAAAGCAACAGGAAGGACTTACGCGATGTCACTTTGGCGCGCTGCGCAGGTGCCCCGCAAATTGCTCATGTGCCTTAGGTACCATAGGTATGGGCACTTCGTGGTCGTTTGAGCAGCGAGCATGGCGCCGTTTAATTATCCACACCATCAGAATAAGCGACCCGCCCCTCCCATCGACCGGACTCTATGGTAGCAGACCCAGCTGTCGTAACCTTCACGTTTGCGGAACATCTCACCCCCGGCTGAGTACTATCCGGCTGGAGCAACTCTATGGTTTTGATGCTGGCGACCTTTGGTTTGACGCCGGCCGGTAAGCCCAGCTGATCTCGGGTCTGGTGACAAGTTCGTCACGCGCGTCCTCGCAGCTGGTTTGTGCTGCCCACGCAGGTTGCAGGATCCAAAGGGCGGGGAGAGCTGGCTGCCACCTGGGTATCAGGCTCAAAATAAATTATAGCAGAACGTCTGGCCCGGTCTGTTGATGCCTAGGACGCACTCCACATTCTATTGCCGCCTGTCGCCTGAAGCTGGCGAGCTTCCATTATGCGCCTCCCGTTAATGTCGCCGCACGAGCAGCAAGCTTGCCACCTGCCCTGTAGCGGAGGCGCCGGTCCCGCCGTCACCCGCTTCGCCGTCACAATAGTGACGCTTAGGCCGCTGGCTTAACCGATTTCAGCGACGCAATTTGTTTCGAAGCCCCGCCAACGAATCGCAACACAGTTGGCGCAGCTTAACCAGCGGGATTTCTCCAAATATCCCGACCAGGTTTACTGATCGTCGTCCTTGTGCGGCTTGAGTCCGCGTCGTTCCGCATATTCGAGAATTGCAACTTCGATCACGGCTGTGATCGAGCGCCGGTCAACTACCGCGAGTTTCTGCGCCAGCGTTAATATCGCTGGATCAATGCGGGTAGTGAAGGACTTCTTTGGCATTTCCACTCAGTGCTTGAACTTCGCGCTCGGCTGTGCATACATGTGCACGTGCTATGCAATTGCATTGCACGTGCATCGGCAGAAGAGGGCGCGCCAACGCCCTGATCTGCCTGACCACGTTCAAGCTGGTTGGAGCTCGGATCATGGCTGATTCCGACAATACCACGACTTTGCCCTACGTCACGCATCAGCGCGACGGTGGGAGAATCGCAACTGATCCTGTAGCGACTTCGCTATTGAAGACAGATAGGACTGTCTCCGTTCGTGAAGATCCTGCTATTGCCTTGTTGCGGGAATGGCGACGAGCGCAACACGTATCGTCGTTGCTTTGCCGGTTACAGCAGCGCTTGGAGAGACGTGTCATAAATGAAGCTGACTGCCCGAGGCCGGTGTTGGTTGAAGCCAGGGGAGCCAACGGGATTAAACTAGAACTCCGACACCAGCCGGAATCTGATCGGCTTTCTCGCGGAAAGGGTGCGAGCAATGCTAACGCGCAGGTATGGCGCGCATGCAGGGAAGTGGCGGACCAGAAGTTTGCCTATGCTGTTGCCTGCGAGGCGGAAGTCTTGGCGATGACTGCAGCCTTGAAGCTCAAGGACGAGCTTTCGAATACGCAGGCCCGAACTCTGGCGGGCATTGTCGCAAAGCTGGAAATCATAGCCAAGGCAGATCACGAGATAGATGATCCGACCGATTTTCCTTGGCTGCAAATCGTTTCGATCCTTCAGGATTTGAAGGGGATTGCCGGAAGTGTGCATGTCGAACATCCCGGCCGATCCACCATTCGCGCGGACGTCGCCGGTTACTTGACCATGGCGGAAAACCTGATGCGTCTGGAGAGGGGCGACGGTGACGCTCATTGATCCCCAGCGTCCGGATTCGGTTTAGAGCTCTGTCCGCGTTTGATTCTCGCACTGAACCGCGTCGATCGCAGCCGAGGCAAACACCGCCTCCTTAGTTTCCAACTAGCGGGGGCGTGCTCTGTCCTCGGCAATCCGCTCGATTGGACTAAGTCGGTCGCGGCTGGCCTTTCTGCATCCCGCTTTCATATGGCGCCCCGTCTAGCCGCTCGGCTTTGTCCTTCGGCTGCCACCGAACAGGATCGGCAACCCAGCAATCAATCTCGGATTCTTGCCAGCCTGCTCCATTGACGCTGATCTTGATCTGGGCAGGGAAGGTGCCTTCGGCGATCTTGCGGTAGAGAGTGGAGCGGGTTAGCCCGGTGCGGAAGAGGACGGTTTTGAGGCGGATGATCCGGTCTGGTTCTCGCATGGTTTTCCTGCCTCCTGCTGGTTGTTGCTGACCGCTGTCGGGACCAGTCGGGCAGGGTATTGGTAGGCACGCAAGAAGCATCATCCCGTCGAGCGGCCATAGCGTGGTGTCGGCGGCAGATCGGAGGGTTTAGATTCCTATGCCACGCCCGCTGCCAATGCCGTGGTTGAACGCGAGTTCCACACCCAGGCGGCGGCCGGATTCGACTTGGATGCCAAGCGCCTGCTTATGATTTGCAAGCAGCGATTCCAGCTGCGGATCGCGTTCGAGGCTCTTGGCCATGTCGGACATGGCCGAGCGCGTCGACTTGTAGCCGGACATATCGCCGGCTTGGTATTGGGCCTGGCTTGTCCGCTGGAGCTTTTGCCAACGTTCCACGAAACCGTCTGCGCGGCGGCCCGGATCGATGTCCAGTGCGGTTCGGATTTCGGTTTCAAGCTGGAGAGCTAGTACGATACGATTGACCTGGCCGGCGCCCGCCTCACGAACCAGCTCGGGATTCTTGACATAGGCCGCTTCGGCATCGCGCCAGCCATGCTGTCGAACCTTCTCGAACGCGCTACGCGCATCTCTCAATTCGCGCATCTGCTCATAACTGCCCTGCCCGTCTGCATCTCCGCTGCTGATAACCGCGTCGAGCGCACGCGCGTGGCGCACAAGCGCCTTGGTGCGAGCACTGCGCAACACCGCTTCCGAGTCCATCGGTGCATCCGTTTCGCGCTGCATGCCCCTTGAGGAAGCTTCCCTCCCGGGCGCGGCGCCGACATCGCCGTTTTGCCTTCCACCGTTTCCTCTTTCCGGGCTGCGCCCACGGTCCTGGCCGGCCTCGGCGTCTACGGGCAGGCGCAACCCGTCAAGCAACCCGCCGATCCTATCGCGCAACTTCTCCGGCACGACCCGGCGCACGATCTCCGCCACACGCTGTCGGAAGCGGATCCCGCGCCGCTCGGCATAGGTCTGCGCCGGGTCGATCTGCTCGTAGTCCGACGCCATGTCCTTGGCGCGGTCGCGTGACAGCGTGCGGACAAGTCGAGGCTGATTTCCGAACTCATCGCTGCCATAGTGCAGATCCATCCCGTCTCGATGACGCGATAACCCAACATAGCTCCCGTGTGCGTCCATGCCCGGCGTCGCCAGCACATGAGTTCGATCAACCGTCATGCCCTGCGCCTTGTGGATGGTCGCGGCATAACCGTGGTCAACGTGGGCGTAGTCTTTCAGGTCGAACCGCACAGACCTGCCGTCGTCGGTGCGCACGGTCATACTCTGTGTGCTGACCTCTTCGATCACGCCAAGTGTGCCGTTCTTGACGCCGAGTCCGCGCTCGTTGCGCAGGAACATGACCCGGTCGCCGCTGGCGAAGTTTCTTACACCGCGTTCCACATCCACGTGGACATCGTCGCCGAGATCGCCGGCAGCGCGCATGCGCTCGCGCGCTGCCTGGTTGAGTGCGCGCACCTCGTCGTTTGTGTGGGTGAGGATGATCCGGCTTGCCTCTGGAAGCGCCTGCCTGTCGCGATCCCAGCGATCAACCAGTTCAGCTCGCGCCTCCTCGCGCGTTGCAGCCTGATGCACCATGCCTTGCGCCTCGTAGGCGCTGATCGCGGCACCGATCCTGCCGGTTGCAAGATCACGCGTCGCGTCTCGCTGCCAGTCCTCGCGCTGCCGGCGCACCTGGCCGATTTCGACGCCGCCGTGGCGTTCATGGATCGACCGGAATGCAGCGCCGGCCTCGATCGCCTGCAACTGCTGAGGGTCCCCAACCAGCACGACCTTCGCACCAACGTCCGAGGCATGTGAGAGCACGCGCTCCAACTGGCGCGTGCCGACCATGCCGGCCTCGTCGATCACCAGGACATCACGGGCGGTGAGCAAATCGCGGCCCTGTCCCCAACCATGTTCCATGCTGGCGATGGTGCGAGACAAAATGCCTGATCCGCTTTCCAGATTCTCGGCCGCGATGCCGGAGAGTGCCGCGCCGCGAACCTCATAGCCCGCTGCTGCCCAAGCCTGGCGCGCAACCCCCAGCGTGGCGCTCTTGCCCGTTCCGGCAAAACCGATAACGACACCGAGATCGCGACCGTCCGTGATGTGATCCAGTGCATCGGCCTGCTCGCCTGAAAGGACAAGCCCGCCTTGCGCTGCCTGTGCGAGAGCCCGCTCGCGATGTGCATCACGCACCGCATGGTGCTCCTCCCCAGCCATGCGTTCCGCCGCGCGATGCAGGCGCTGTTCGGTCTCGATCATCTGTCGGGTAGTGAAGCGATCGTCGCCGCGTCCATCCTTGCCGAGTTGGACCAGATCGGGCGCATTGCTGATGGCTCCCTTCACGGCGTTGAACTGCTCCATTCCGTCGCTGTGTCGATGCGCGAACTTCGCAATATCCTTTCGGGTAAAGGTCGATTGCTGATGCGTGATCGCATCCAGCGCTACGGATGGATCCGCAATGATCCGCGCGCCATTGTTGCGCGCGATCTCGCGGTGCAGTTCGGCGCGATCTGCTTCAATGCCGGCAGCGTCAAGGCCGCTTCCCTCGATGCGTTGAGCCGGTGCACCAATCTGGGTTTGCGGCTCCAGGTCAATGCCCTGCGCTTCCAGGCTGCGATGATCGATGCGGGCGTCGATGTCGAGTTCGGCAAGGCGTTCATTGGCGAGCTCGGCCCATCGCTCGCGCCAGCGCTCGACCAGCTCCGTGCTGTTCCAATCTCGAACCTTTGACCCAAAACCGCTCTCGTCTACCGACCGCATGGTCAGCATGACATGGGCATGCGGCTTTGGACTGCCATCCTCTGCCCTGTCCCAATGCACATTGAGATCGGCGACCATGCCCCGGCTGACAAACTCGGCCTGCACGAAGTCACGCGCCAGTTCGATGCCTTGCGCCTGGCTCAGTTCGCGCGGAAGGGCAAACTCCACCTCGCGGGCAAGCTGCGCATCCTTACGGATCTCGAACGCCTCGACATCGTTCCACAGCCGTTCGCGGTCGCTCCAGGCACTCGGAGCATTCTGCGGCAACATCACCTCGGAATGGACAACGCCGCGCTTGGCCGAGAAGTCATGCGTGCGTCCAATCCGCTCGTCGCGCAGCCGCGAAGCCGAGCGGTAGGCGGCTGAGGCCACTGCACTGCTCCCGGCCTTGCGGCCAATGACCTTGAAGTGAAGATGATAGATCGCCATGGCGACCAGATCATTTGCACGTTAAAGCGTACGTCGGCACGACGTATAAGCGCGCCCTCCCTCGAAAAAATCTCGGAATGGACCAGCCCGTCCCGCGCTGTCTCGGCAACCCTGAAGCCTTCTAGCACTGGCTCCCCTATCATTGCCGCATCGACAATCGATGGAGATTGGCAATGCGGAAACCACGAGACTTCGACGCAGAACTGAAGGCGCTTGAAGATAAGACACGGGAACTCAAGACGCGAAAGGTGCAGCAGCTTGGCGAGCTGGTGATCGCCACCGGCGCCGATCAACTCAGCCTCGAGCAACTGGCCGGCGCGCTGGTCGCGATGGCCGAGACGAAAGATACCGCAAAGCATGAGGCATGGTCCAAGCGTGGGGCGATGTTTTTCGAGAGCTGGTCCCGGCGAACTGCTCCGGCATCTCAGCGCAACGTACGCAGCGCTCCAGCACAACAGGGCAGTCCACAATCGTCAGCAGGCGGTACGGGCTCGCAGTGACATGCGCACCTGGCAGATCGATCGCCGCAAGCGCACGCGGCATCTCATCGAACTAGGCGGCCTGGTCATCAAGGCCGGGATTGTGGACGTGATAGGTGATGATCGCGCTACACTCCTCGGCGCTCTGCTTTGGATGGCCGATAAGCTCAAGAGCGATCAGGGCGTACAGGCACGCAAGCTATGGGCCGCAAAGGGAAAGCAGGCGTTCGAGAATGAATGAAACATCAGCATCGCCAAATGAGACGGCCCGTTTGGCAGCGATCAAGGCAGGCGATTGCAAGGTCCTCGGACAGACGTGGCATGCGCTCATAGCAATTCAGCTGCCGATAGCCGGACAGTTTGTAAGCAACACTCTACGGCAAACTGATTCGCCATGTGCTCGTCGCAGTATGGGAGTTTGAGGAGGCGATGCTGGTGGGCCTGTCAGGCACGGCCCGCCCCACCAATCGCTTATAACTCCGGGTCTGTCATGGCCGCCCGTTCTCGCCAAAAAATCAAATCGCGCTGAGCGATCTTGATCATCGCCTAGCCTCAGGATCGAACTACTTCGACGGCAGCCAAGCCTTGCGATGATCGTCTGTGAAAAACAGGTGGACTTCAAATGGCGCCACGTCCAACTTCAATTTTGCCACGAAACCGGCCAACCGATATGGTTCAGCGGTATCGTTGGGAAAAGTCCGGACAGCGCTTTTTGCGCCGTCGAGAGCTTCACGGACAGCCTCCCGCGAGACTTGATCTCCAAGTAAGTCGTGGTGAAAGCGGCACAGCGCGAGCAGGTTCGCAGCGCCTGGGGCGCCCTTGTTCTGTAAGTGCTGGACATGGTGTGCCTCGATCAGGCTCTGTCGGTATTTCGGTAGCGAGACATAGGTATCGGGCGGCGTAGCCTGCGTCACTTCACGGTCGCCGAGACAAGCTTGGCAATGCCAAGCATAGTGATCCTCTTTCAGCCGCAGGATCTGTTCCAACTCTTCGACCGAGCCGCGGAGATGCTCGGTTGACGCCGGAGCGCGCGGGCGTGAGTTTCGGTGCTGCGAGGCCGACGCCCTAGGGGTGTTCGTGGCGTGTGAAAGCGGCTGGAATGGCGTTGGATGAGGCACGGCGGCGCGCCTGTCTGCTTCGCTAATTCCATGTCCCCGTTCAGCGCGGTCGATGGTTTCGTTAGACAATGGTTCAGGCACGTCGCTTGGCGGCGAATCGGCCTCAACGTCGCCGGTATCATCTGGCGCGCGCGCCGCCGCCTCGAAAGGCATCTCCACAGCCAGCATCAATGCGTACGAAGAAAGTGGGTCTGCATCATCGCCGAGCAGAAAATTACCGATGGCTTCGTAAATTTGGACACCGACCGGTCGACTGCCGTCGAGCCAAACTAGTCCGGTTCTGGGATCGACGCCGGCCGCGAAGGTGACGGTGTAGGATCGCCCAGTGAGCTCGAATGTAGCGCGAAGATCTCGCGCGATCCGGATGCCCGTCAGGTTGCGGAGCAGTGCTCGCCAACTGCCTCGTAGGTGTTCCTGGGCAACGCCGTGCCGCTCGAGCCGCTTAGGCAGCTCGAGTATCATTCGTTCCGATTGCAACCGCTGAAGCACAGACTGGAGAGCTGGACCGCCGGGAGAAGCATCGCCCGCTGCGGTAAAGGTAGTAGGACGACCGAGGGCACGACGCAGCGAGCGGACGCCTGCGCTTCGGAGGGCGCTGAATAGCGTTCCGCTGACGCCCTCCACGTCGGTGATGGCGAGACGCTTCGAGCGGTCATTCGCCAGCAGGACATCGTGTAATTGGGGGAAGTCTGGAAGATAGATTGAACTGCGGACGCTCGTGGCGCGTGCATGGCTCACGAACTCTATCTCGCCGTCTGGTCCACGCACCGGCAGGCAAGGCAGCGATGAACGACCCTCCCACCATTTGAGAGGGCCGTGTTGACGATCGCGTAAATGTCGGACCGCTTGGGCTAGGTGGCGCGCCTGCACCTTTTTATCCTGACGAGATAACCAAGTGAAAAAGCCGAGCGACAGAATCTCGGTGAGGAAACGAGCGACTCCACAGTCGACCAAGAGACTGACTCGATCCGGAGATAGGCCGGGAGGAGACCATGCGCGCTTCCACTCGCCCCACAGATCGAGATTCTGAGGATGGGATAGGTAAAGATCACCTGGACACAGCATCTGGTCGTCCAACGGAATAATTGCTCGGTCGGCCAGTAAATCTGGGTTCGAGCTTGAGGAAAGAGCATGGAGCCTACGGAACATGATTTCTCCAGGCGCGGGCCGCCCCTCAAGTGCTTCCAGGACAGCGTCAGGGTCGGGAGAGACTTTCACGCCGAGTTTTAGGTAGAGATTGCGGTGGGCGCCACCCGTCAGGCGCCGCGGATCAAGGTCGCAGACACGCACTGCCAACGCCTGGTCATCATGCAGACTTCGGACGTAGGCAAGGCTTCCAGTGCCATCGACCGTGCGATGGGCCGCTGCGATCGTTGCGACGAAGCCACTCAGTTGGGACTCGCTGAGCAGGTACTCCAGGTCGAGTTCTAGTTGTTCAATAGCCGCAGTCACCTGGAAGCGCGCGTCAGGGGCCGATCGGTTCAGGTCGTCGATTGCCATTGATTGCTGATTGTACCAGCGCTGCAGTTCGCCTTCCGAGGGCCACGCGCGCAAATAGAGCACACCTCGTTTGCTGCGCCTCATACCCGGAAAGGTCCGGAGGTCGGCCCTGGGGCTCGGTACAACCGTTTTGAGAAGGGCGGCCAGCCGGGAAGTTTTCGGCGCCAGAAATTCCTCAAGCGCGAAGAACCCGCCACCTTCGGAAGGCCAGATCGCCTGTTTCGCGAGGCGCGTCAACGTCTGCGGCAGCAACGCCGAATGATTCTTCGCCAGCCAGACGAAGAAGCGTTCCTTTGACGATCCCGGTAGGTCCGCCACCTGCGCGTGTTCCAGATAGTTGTCGATCTTGAACCGTTGCAGTTTTGTCGGGCCTTCGCGAAGGAGCCGCAGTGACGCCAATCCGCGATGGATTGTGGGCGGTGTGACGAGACCTGGAATCGTTGGTGCTGGTTGCCGCGTGAAGTAAACTTGAGGCCACGGTATCAAACTGTCTGAGGCCGTTGGTAGGAGCGCATTTGCCCGCAGTGCTTCGACCAAGTCGTCGGGCAGGGTGCCACGATCTAGCGCGCGTTGCGCGAGCGCTAGGCGCTTTCCAGTGGAACGGACGTGAGCAGGCGATACGCCTCCGGCTTGGAGTTTCTCGCGCGCGGCAGCACTTGGCGGTATGAGTTCACGAACTGCGTCAAGGTCAGTCCATGCTGAAATGCCGCCGCCCGCGAGTTGCCGCAGAGTCTCAACGACACAGGTTGGGGTTCCCGCCGCCAGCAGCTGGCTCCCCACAGGCGCGAGGCCGAAGAGCTGTGGGACGATCTCATTTGGCTGGTCGGCGTGAAATGCGGCCACTAAAGGGTTTTGGCCGCGCGGAAAGCGCTGCCTACCGATCTCGCCTCGGTCCGATCTCGGGCGCACGAGAAGTGCCTTGACTGTCAGGATGGTCTGGCAGAGCGCCGCCTCGGCGGTAGGATCGGGCCTGCTGGTCTGCCGAACCAGCCCGAGAATAGCTGGTCCGTATCTTGGAATTAGTTGCCGTTTGAACAAATGCGCCGCAGCATTTCGGGCGGCAGTGAGAAGACGGCTGTTGCGCTGGTTTGATGAGGCGAGGCCATGACGAGTTGTGTCGGAAATGAATGGGGCCGAGATATGAAAACCATGGCCTGAATACGCGTCTGAAGCCCCAGTTGGATAGCTGATAGGATAGCGAAGCTTGCCATCGCAGCCGTATGGGCGCCCGGTTGGGTCGATCGCTAACGAGATCTCGCCGACGACGCCCTCGGCGCGACGGAAGAAGCGGGGGACTTTTGCGCGATCGTCCCGAGCAAGCCTAATTGGGAACTCTGCAACGGCTTCACGGATCAAAATTTCCCCGTTGCCTTCCTTGTCGATGTGTTCACACGTTCGGCGGAGCAGGCCGGGCCATCCGCGGAGTTTGGCCGGCTTGCATTCAAAGATAAACCGGTGGGTCTCCGACCCTTGCCAAACCAACTCGAGTTCGTATCGGCTCCCCGCTAAAACTGTCGCAATAAGACGAGACGGTACATCACGGACAGCTTCGTCGAACATGGTGCGCAGCAGTTCAGGGCTCGGTGGTGCTAAGTCGAATTCTTCGCCGCTTGGCACATGTATGCTACGGGTCCGGTAGGGGATGGTGATCCGAGTTCCCTTCGACGGGCCGGATAGGTCGGGAATGCGCGGCCAGACCCCTGGATCCAACTCTCGCGATTTAGGAAATTGGAAGAGCACAAGATCCACACGCTCCCCACTCGAGCGGACTTGAATCTCGTCCCCCAGCCGGAAGCCGGTCCTGAGGCCATGGTTCTTAGCACCTATACCATCATGCTTAGCGCGAGTCTTACCGCCGGCACCGAGAACGAGCTCTAGTCGCTCCCAGCCCTCACCGTCGATGCTGGCCCCATCACCTTCACAGATGAGCGCGGTATCGGAGAAGCTAATGACCGTCTTGCATGAGGCAGCGTCAACTTCGTTCTGTACGAGTTCGACAATTAGATCATCAAGCTTAGCATTGCCCAGAAACTGTCCGACGATTCCGGGGAGATCGACCTTTTGTTGAAATGTTCTTGCTCGATTCATGTGATGTTCTTAAATGGATCCGCTTCAAATATAGGCTTGCATCGACGAGGGGGCGTTCGATCTTTTTACTCGAGTTGCACATAAACTTTATCTTCGTCGGGCTGAGGCCGTCAGGCGGGCCTCACAGGTCGCTATCGTGCCTCAGAACCGGCCCATCAGCTTCCGCCCTTAGAAACTCGGTATCGTACGAAACTGCCGCTACTTAAATGCTCTCGCAAGGTCAGAAACGATCTTTGCACAAGTTGCCACCTGAGCGATACTTGCGCTTGTGTAGAAATTTCTATCACCACTCGTTGGCAAGGGACGTTTCATGTGTAATGCCAGATGCGGCTATGAGAATCACCCGAGACGTGTTGCCAGGGAGTGAATTGTTGGAAGCATTCTTGGAGAGAGTCGCGGCCGATGAAATGCGGATCATCCGATGCGCTCCTTATCCAAGCCGATGGGAGAAGTTTTCGCAGGATCATAGACTTAGCTGGCAGGTGGTCCCATTCCGCGGAGGCGGTGCCACAGCGGTTCCGGAAAAGTCAGGGTTGTACTGTTTCATCGTGGGGCACAGTTTGGGTGGTCTGCCGCAAGTCCAGTATCCTCTCTACGCTGGAGAGACGGAAAACCTGCGAAGCCGCTACAGGCAATATTTGATTGAGAGGAAGAATGGACGAGGCCGCAAGCAGATCCGAAAATTTTTGAACGTCTTTTGGGGCGAGGCCGAATTTTGCTTCGCGCAACATGACGCCAATAAGGCACGATTGCGGGAGATGGAGCGCGCACTAAACGATAGTCTGATGCCTCCCTATTCGGTGCGCGATTTCAGCGCCGAAGTGAGAGCAAGCCGAAATGCATGGCAATGAATAAAGGTCTTTACCTTCCTGCCATTCAGGGTCAGTTCGGCAGTTGGGTCTACTATGCGGCGCTGATGAGGCTGGCCGATCTCCAGGCACGGGTGCGCTATGCTCGTGAAATACATGACAATCCAAAGCTCAGTGAAATGATCCAGCGCAGTCTAGACGATAAGACGCGCGCCCAGGACATTTCGGATTATCTGATCAAGACCAACGATCGGTTCTTCAATTCACTTGTGGTAGGCGTCCACGGCGGCCATCCCCAATGGCACCCCTTTGATGTGGCTGTACGCAATAACGCGCACAGCCTATCGGATATCGACGAGACGGATCGCGATGCGCTCGGCTATCTTGAGTTCAGCGGTAGCGAACATCTGTTCGCGCTCGATGGCCAACATCGGCTGGCGGGTATTCGACGCGCACTCGAGAAGAACGCCGAGATCGGTGATGATCGTGTGTCGGTTTTGTTCGTAGCACACCGGACCGATGCCAAGGGGGTGCGACGAACCCGTAGCCTGTTTGTTGCCATCAACAAGAAGGCGGTCCCAGTAGCGAAGCGAGACATAATTGCGCTCGATGAGGTCGACCTGGCCGCCATCCTCACCCGACGCTTTGTAGATGAGCAATCACTATTTAATCGTGGGCAGATCGACATCGATCGCTTCACTCCGAGCATTCCCGCCCAGGCACGCGCGCTGACTTCGATCGGCCATTTTTACGATCTCATCAAGCTGGTGCTGAACGACATCGGTGCAAGACGGGGCGACGACGAATTGAAACGCGCCACGCGTGTCCGACTCCCCGACCGCATGATTAACCGCTATGCCAGCGAAGTACTGGACTATCTCCTGCGGCTCATCGCCCTCGACACCGAGCTCGACGAAGCGATGCGGAGCAAGACGTTCGGCGAATTGATACCTTCAGGCCGCGCGGCCCCGAAACATCGGCTGCTGTTCCGCCCCGTTGGACTGACAATAATGATGCGGCTGATCGCCTCGATGCAGAAGGAGCATACGCTCGCCGCCGCCTTCAGGCTTGTCAAGAAAGTCCCGCTGGAACTGACTAAGCCACCATTTAAGGGGGTAATATGGGACGATCGGCGCAACCGGATGATTACTGCCAATGCCACTCTGGTCGTTGCTCTTTTGCAATACATGCTCGGTGAGCGAAAGGCCGATGCGAAGCTGCGGGAGCGGCTAGCCGTCGCGCAAGGTGTGACAGTTGACAGCGTTCGCCTGCCTTCACGGTTCAGTTGATGTCGGAGACGAGCGCGCGCCCTGCAATCATCACAATCTCTCCGCCCGGTCGGCGCCCAATACCTTTTTTGCGGACCGCAGAACTCGGGACCGTATTTCGCGACACAACGTCTTCCTACAAATACTTCTGGTTGCTGGCGATCATCCACGTATTGCCGGAATTTGAAGCGCCGTTGCCAACGGAAAGGCTCGTGCGGGAGATGATTGTTCGCGCTTGGGCGGCCGTGGCGCTTTTCCGGCTGTCGCTTGGTAGGGTGGATCGGCTCCAGGATTGTGTCCGCTCTCTTCAGGAAAGCTCAGGTCTGCCACCGCGATCTTCGGCGCGGCGATTGAGGAGTGCGCTGGATGCATGGGGAGCGTTCCCGAAGTGGGCCGACGAACTCGTGCGTTTCGTACCAGGCCGCTTCCTGGCAAGCTGGTTTCCCCAGGCTGCCCGCGAAACTCCGTATGATCGTCGAGGCTCGCGCGACCTCATGGCGGTGTCGGATCGAGCCTTTGGCAAAGCCGACAGCGGTCCTTATCGGCTTATCGAAATGCGTGACCGTCTGTTGGTGGAGCTGGCGCCTGGCTGGCGCGATTGGCTCACGGCAAACCAAGCGCTCGTGCTCGGCTTTGCGGAGCAACAGCTGGCCCGATACCTGCAAGCCCGCAACCCAAATGTTCCTGGCGTCATCAAGAAGCTTGAGCTGCCGCGCCGCCGCTCGCTTGCCCTGGCTCGCATCCGATGGGCACAAATTATCGACCGGGCTGGCGCAGAGGGCTTGGTGGACATCTTCAGCAATGAGGCGCTCCAAGAGCGCTTCGAAGTTGACCATTTCCTGCCTTGGTCGTTTGTGGTCCATGACGAATTCTGGAACCTGGCTCCCGTCAATCCAGCAACAAATCGCAGCAAGTCCGATCATCTGCCGGCACTCGACCTGTACCTCCCGCGGCTTGCCGGCCTGCATGCCGATGTTCTTCGCCAGCCGCGTCTGCCATCTGGCTTGGCCGAAGCCTATGCCGGCTTTTTCGGCGTGAGCCCTTCGCAGCTCAGCGGCCTTACCCAAAAGTGGATTGAAGAGCGCTACAGCCAACTCGTTCGGCCTCTGGCGCAGATCGCAGCAAATCAAGGGTTTCCGGCGCATTGGCACAATGTTGCAGACACGGGTGATGCACAGGATTTTGCCCGCGAGGGTGGTGGCGAGGCGAACGGCCTGATAGCGTCACGGCATTACGAGGATTATGGATAAACGTGACCAATATTGCAGCTGATTCGTTGACTTACCGGTTTGGTGGGCACCAGAGCTTCGCGCTCAGGACCGCTTGGCTGCCCAAGGCCGCGCAAGCCATTCAGGACGATGACGACGTCTTCAGTGATCCGCTTCGCGGAGTGGTGCGGCTTGGCCTCGGCAAGAATATGGTCGAATCACTGCGTGCCTGGGTAGAGGCCTACGGCATAGCCACCCGGCAGGACGGCAAATGGAGGCTCACGCCGCTGGGCGAAGCGCTGCTGGGGGCTGGCGGCTACGACCGGTTCCTTGAGGATGAGCAAACGCTTTGGCTGCTTCACTGGAACATCGCTACGCTACGCCAGAATCCCTTCTTTGCCTGGGAATTGCTGATCAACCGTTGGAGCGAGCGGTTCTTCACCGCTTCTGAGGTCATGACCGCCTTCGGGCGTGAAGCAGAGCGCGCTCTGCGCCCGCTTTCCAGTGTCAGTGCCCGACAGCATTTCGACGTCTGGCTTCACACCTATCTGCGCGGGCGCAATGGCCGAGGCGAGGAGGGTATTGATAGTCCCTTGTCGTCGCTCGCATTGGTGGCGCGAGCTGGCGATCGCGAGACGCTACAGGGTCGCCGTGAACCAGTCTTCGCATTCGATGTCGATCCCAAACCAACGATCAGTGACGCATTGTTTTCCTACTGTCTCCACGATTGGTGGAACAAATCGTTCGAGTTCGAGGAGACCGTTTCGCTTTCCTCGATCGCTTTTGGCCACAACGCGCCGGGTCGTGTTTTCCGCATGCCTGAAGATGAGGTATTGGCGCGCGTGATGCGACTTGCCTCTAGCCGCGGCGCCAGGGTCGAGCTCATCGAGAGCTTCAATCAGTTCATGTTGCGCCGCCCTGCATCCCCGCCTGCAACCGAGCTGCTTCGCGATCTGTTTCGTCAACAGCCTGCCGTGGAGTTGATCGATGCTTGATGCCGAGACACACACGCGGGATCATCGCTTCGCAGCCCTGCTCCAGGTGCGCCCGCACCATTTGCGTTCGGTGCAGATAGAGCGCGACTTCGCCGATCCCCACGCCAGCCTTTACTATGTGGTGACACCATTTATTCGCGACATCGCCAAACGAGTGGCCGATGGTTTTCGCGGCGGATCAACTGCGCGTGCCTGGCGCTTGACCGGCGACTATGGCTCAGGCAAGTCAAGCTTCGCATTGGCGCTTGCCCGGCTCGGGGTCGCGGACAAGAAGCTCTTGCCACAAGAGCTGCGGGCATTTTGCGCGCCTCAGCGCCTCGAACCTGTGCTGGTTGTGGGCGAGCGTGAGCCGGTGGGCGAGAGCCTCTTGCGCGCGCTGCGCGCTTGTGCCGAAAGATGCTTTGCTCGCCTGCCTCGCGCGCTCGGCAGTGCGCTCAATGTAGCGCCCGAGCCGCAGCGCGTGGTCATGGCGCTGGACGCGTTGCGTTCGGCACTCATAGCGCACGGCAGGGCCGCCGGTATCCTCGTGATCCTCGATGAACTCGGCAAGAATCTCGAATTTGCGGCCGCTCAGAATGAAGCCGACGACATCTATCTGCTGCAGCATCTGGCAGAGTACGCAGCGCGTAGCGGCGATCAGCCGGTGATGGTGATGGCCATCGTCCACCAGGCGATCGCCGGCTATGCCAGCAGACTGACGAGCGCGCATCGACGCGAATGGGAGAAAGTGGCCGGCCGCTACGAGGAGGTGGTGTTTTCGCCGCCCCTTCAGCAGGCCGCGACGCTGATAGCCGCTGCGCTCGACGTGGATATCAACGCCTGTCCCGGTCCGTTGGTGCGCGCAGCCGAGCGTGTGATGGCCAACGCGCTCGAGCAGAATTGGTATGGCAATGCCGTCAGCCGCTCAGCGATGGTTGAGCTCGCGCCGGCGTTGCTTCCTTTGGATGCCACGGTGCTTCCTGTAATCAGTCGTGCAATGCGCCGCTTCGGACAGAACGAGCGGTCGCTGTTCAGTTTCCTATCTTCCACTGAACCCTGCGGGTTGATGGCGCATGCCCAGCATGCGATCGAAGGATTCAAGCCCTACCGGCTACAAGATTTCTTCGACTATCTGGTTGCAAATTTTGCCAGTCTGCTCGGCTCGGGCGCTCATGCCACGCGCTGGAACCAGATACGAGAGATTTTGCGGTCAGCCGACACCCGTGGAGCTGACGAGGAGGCCGTTCTCAAGACGGTGGCACTCCTCAACTTTATCGACGATCCTTCACTCCCTTCAACGCGCGAGGCCGTGCTGCTTGCCGTAGCAGGGGCGGACAAGCGCGCCAACGAGCGGGCAAAGGCGGCGATCAGCCGGCTCTCGCATGAAGCACGCATCCTCTATGATCGCGGCGCTGCCGGGGCGTTGTGTCTGTGGCCGCATACCAGCGTCGATCTCGACGTGGCCTTTGCTGCAGCGGAGCGTGCGATCGGTCCGATCAACAAAACGTTCGACCATCTGAAGAGGTTGATACGCACGGACCCGATCGTCGCGCGACGCCACTATGTCGAACGCGGCACTCTTCGGCATTTTGAACTCATATGCGTCGACAGCGCAGTATTCGAGGCGGAGGTGCAGGCCAAGATCGAAGCTAACCCGCATGCTCCGGACGGTCGAGTGGTGTTGCTTCTTTCCTCTTCCGAGCGAGAACGTGACGATGCCTGGAGCCGTCTCGCGCATTGTAAGCTTCCCAGGACAACTCTTGTAGGTCTGCCAGGCCACACTTCGGGTCTCGACCCTCTGCTTCGTGATGTGCTTGCCTGGCGCTGGGTGCGGGATCACACGCCCGCGTTGGCTGGCGACCGTATCGCTCGCACCGAGGTTTCGCGGCAGCTGGCGCTCGCCGAGGAGCGTCTCGCCCGTACTCTTGGTGGCTTGCTCGACGTGCGTGGCAATGCCGCGTCCGCCATGCGCTGGCGCGACCACAACGGTGAGCGGCAGTTCGCGTCGTCCCGCAGCTTCGTCTCGCATCTGTCCGACCTGTGCGATGCTGCCTTTGCCAAATGCCCTTGGGTCGGTAACGAGCTGATCAACAGACGGACCTTGAGCACGGCAGCTGCGCGCGCGCGCTCGCTTCTCATAGAGGCGCTCGCCACCAATGCCGATCAGCCAGGCCTCGGCCTTCCATCTGAGAACACGCCGCCCGAGCGAGCAATCTATCTGTCCGTGCTGCAAAAGGGTGGCATCCACGTCCAGCATAAGGGCCGATGGGAAATCCGGATCCCTGATGGGCATGATGATCCCCTGAATTTCGGGCCGGCGCTCAATGAAATCGCCAAAACCCTCAAGGCCGTCGACAAGCCTGTTGGGTACGAAGTTTTGGCAAATGTCCTGCGCGGCGAAGATTTCGGTATGCGCGATGGGCTCATCCCTCTGGTGATCGCGATCTATCTGCGTGCGCGCTGGCATGAGACTGCGGTCTACGAAGATGGGACCTATCTTGAGCAGGTGGGCGGTCCCGAATTTACGCGCATTACCAAGGAGCCGGAGCATTTCGAATTCCAACATTGTGCAGTCGAAGGAGTACGGGCCGAGCTTTATGTTCAGCTCGGCGCAGCGCTTGAGGCTCGACTGAGCGAACGCCCGGCGCTGCTTGACATCGTTCGGCCCCTGATGACGTTTGTGGGCAAGCAGCTCCCTGATTACTCGCGCCGAACCCGCCGCCTAGCTCCTGCGACGCTTTCTGCGCGTTCAGCGCTTCTGAGCGGTCGCGACCCCAGCGCGCTTCTTTTCACCGACCTGCCCAAGGCCTTCGATCTGGAGACGATCGGTCCGCAAACGCTCCCCGGCAGCGAAACAGTGGTCCGCTACGTCAAGTCAATGGCAGGGGCGATACGCGAACTGCGCGATGCATATCCGCGTCTGCTCAATCGTCTCGCCGCGGCCCTCGGAGCAGCACTTGAGACCGACGAGGACCTTGAAAAGCTGCGCGCGCCAATCCTTCTGCGCGGCCGCGCTCTTGTTCGCGCTCTGGTGGAGCCTGAATTGCGGGCATTTGTGCTGCGCCTCGCGGACGAGAAGCTGGACGACACTGCATGGCTTGAATCGATAGCCAGCTTCGTGGCGCGCAAACCAGCCGAACGCTGGACCGACAGTGATGAAGAGGAGTTTCACCAGCGGCTGGCCTTCTTCACCCGGCGATTCCGTCAAGTGGAGACGATTCATTTCCCCGGTCAGGGCGATGACGACAGTGCCTATCGGATCGCGGTGACCTGCGCTGACGGGCGCCTTGTGGAGCGGGTATTTCGCACCACTGCCGAGCAGGAAGCGGCCATCAAGCTCGCCGAGGCCGAATTGGCGCCGCTGCTCGAGCGGACCGGGCGAATTGGGCGTATCGCGGCCGCGCGGTTGCTGCTTGCCTCAACCAGCGACGAAGATGCCGACAACGAGACTTCACAACAAGCAGGACGGACAACGTGATTGACTGGGAAGGCCCCTCAGTTCGCCATATTTTGAGCCTGTCGGGCGGTAAGGACAGCACCGCACTGGCAATCCATCTGCGAGACCGCGTCCCGAACATGGAATACATTTTCCATGATACGGACAAGGAATTGCCGGACACCGTAGCCTATATCGAGCGGCTTGAATCCTATCTCGGGCAGCGCGTCATACGCACCACGACGCGTCAGGGGTTCGATGACATCTTGCGGACAAAGGGCGGCGTGCTGCCTTCGGCGCGCCGGCGCTGGTGTACCGACTACCTGAAGCTCAAGCCTTTCGAGGCCTACATAGGTGACGAGCCTTGCATCAACTATGTCGGCATTCGTGCCGATGAGGATCGCGTGGGCTATATCAGCCACAAGCCTAATATTCGTGCTGTTTTTCCATTCCGCGACGACGGCATCGACTATGCCGGCGTTGTGCGCATCCTGACAGAATCCGGCCTGGGCATGCCGCCTTACACCGAGTGGGGGCGGACCCGTTCGGGCTGCTTCTTCTGCTTTTATCAGCAAAAGATTGAGTGGGTGCGCCTCAAGCAGCATTACCCGCAGCTGTTTGAAGAAGCCAAGGCGTACGAAAAGCCCAACCGCGTCAACGGCCAAGTCTTTTATTGGACCGACGAGCCGCTTGACCAACTCGAGCGGCCCGAGCGTATGGCCGCAATAGAAGAGAACTGGCAACGTAGTCAGGAGCGCAAGCGTGCGCGGCGCGGCCAGCGACCGCTCGTGGACGTGCTTGGCGGCCTGGAGACGGAACCCACTCCGCGCGAAGGCTGTATGATTTGCCAACTGTGAGCAGTATCCCACAGGGCCATGCCTCATTGGGTGAGCGTTGGATTTCGTTCCTGCGCAGCTATGGGCCGGCCAACAAGACTGAGGGCATGTACGCCGAGACTGTGTCACAGCAGGCACTGGCCTACGGCGTGGCACCCCTTGCCTTCGAACATCCCGAGGCGGAGGCGCTTGCCGAGGCGATCGCGCCGGAACAGGGCGCGCTCACCAACGTGGTCCTGACCGGCACTGCGGGCGATGGCAAGACGAGCCTGTGCAGCGAGTTGTGGTATCGGTTGACGGGCGACAAAAGCCGAAAGGAAGGAAAGGATCGCTCCAACTACGGCAAGGTGGTGGTTGCGACCCCGCAAGGTGATCGCACGCTCCACTTCATCTTTGAGTTCAGCGGTTTCACGCCCGAACAGCACCAGCCTTGGAAGGCCGAACAGATTGATTTGCTGAACCGCTTCGCACGGTCCGTCTTCGATCCAGAACCGAGCGAGTATTTCGTAGTGGCCGGAAATGACGGCAAACTCGTCCAGGCTTTTGATTCGCTGCCGGATGGTGCCGACACACGGCTGAAGCCGCTTATCGAAACATTGCTAACCCGCGACCAACGTAGCCAGGCCGGCGCGGCTTTGCTGTTCCTGAACCTTAGCCGCATGTCGACCAGGCAACTTTTGGGGCGTGCGCTCGACTGCCTGCTCGCGCGCCCGGAATGGGCGTGTTTCGAGGCCGAGGCGAACGATCCGGCCTTTAGCCCGTCTTCGCCTCTCACGAGGAACTTTCGGTTGCTTCTGGAGCCGCGCATTCGCGAAAGGCTGCAAGCGCTTGGAGAGTTGTGTGACAGCAATGGTTTCCATGTCTCGATCCGAGAGATCCTGCTGCTCCTCGTCAATGCGTTGCTTGGCTACAAGGGCGGCGATGGGTTGGCACGCGCCGACGCACTTCGAGAACTGGTGCGTGACGGCCGCCATCATGATGCGTGTCTCTACGACAATCTGCTTGGCGCCAATCTGGCCGAGGCGCGGCGTGAGAGATACGCGGTTTTTCGCTTCCTCACCGGCTTTCGCATCGGGCTCGAGACCAGCAACGCGCTCGACGCCTTGCTGGTTTTTGGCCAAAATGACACGGACCTCCAGGCCCATCATCAACGATTGCTGGGCGACGACCCGCAATACGGCGTCAACCCGGGCTTCGAGCGACTGCGGGAAGCCTATCTGGAGGCCGAAGAGGATCGTGGCGCCGCCGATGAATTCCATGCCGGGTTGATTGCAGAGCGCCGGCGGCTATTTTTCCGCCTGACCGAGGCGGATCCCAGGTTTGACCCTTGGCATTTGAGTGTCTTCCAGTCGGCCGGTGACTATCGCGGCCGGATGCTAACTCCTTTGCGCGCGGGCGGCGCGGTGGATCCGGCGCTGCTAGCGCGCCTGGTGCAGGGACTGAACCGTGTCTGGACGGGCATGCTAGCCGGCTCGCTGGACAAGCTCTACCTGACCACAGGACTTGATTTCACCACCGCGCGGGTCAGCGATCTCTATCTCAACGCGGTCCCGCTCGAGCTCGACTTCAACGGCTCAGGGATAAGCTTCAGTTTCGATCCCGATCGCCATGTCCCGGTGCTGCACGTCCATTTGCGCCAACATCACGACGCAGCGCTTCCACTCACGCTGATGCGCTTCGAATTTCTGATGCGCGTGGCACAGGGCGCGCTGCCCTCAAGTTTTTCGAAAGAGTGCTATGAGGACATTATTTCGTTCAAGACTCGCGTGCTTTCCGACTTTTACCGGATCAACGAGGGGCGTTCCGTACCGCTGTCGATCCTCAGTACAGGCACAGATGGTGCTCTTGTCACGCGGCAGCTTGGGATTCGGCTATGAATTTCTTGGCGCAAGGCAATAGAGCCGATGTATCGAGCGCATCCGGTGCGCCAGGACAAAGCACAGTCTGGGTTGAAGAAGCGCTGTTTGGCCATCGCTTGTGGCCTCGCCAGACGCCATGGCTACTGTTTCTGGAGTTTCTGAACGTAGCAGAGGCCTTTCATCGCATGGACGCCGAAACGGCCTTCACGCCGCGCGCTCCCGACAGGCTCCACCCTTATAGGATGCGCTTCCGCTTGGGCTTGCGAGCCATACTGTTCAGCAATGATGACATGGAACGGATTGCAGCAGCGTCCGATGACAACGAAAGCCAATGGACCGAATGGCTCGCATCAATGCAGGGCCTGAGTGCTGGCACCGACTTCGAGTATCTGCGGGATCGCTTCAGCAGCTTTCGTGACTTCGCCGAACTTGTGGGTCTGGTGCGCCAGACCAAGCTTGAGAACGAACATAACCGCCGCGCTACCTCGCGCTTCATCTTCCCTTTTGGCGTTGACGCACTTTTCAGCGACGCCATTCAAAATGACAAGACAGGCACGATCACAGCCGACTTCAACAATTTTGGCCGGACCGGTGAAATTCTTTACATGATGGCAAGTCGAGCCAAGCGAGGCTCCGAATTGCGCGCGTCGTTCGCAGCCCTGTTCGATCCAAACCAGTCCAAAAACCGACTGATCGCGAGGCTTTCGGCGCCAAGTGATGATGAGGCGAACCGTGACCAGAAAGGTGAGACTTACCTGCCCTATCGGCAACACCCGGCGTTTGACCGGCTGGCGCAGGACTGGATAGCGATCTTCGCGCTAGGTCTGCCTGGGCAGGACGCGTTTGCGCATCTGGTGCCGATCGGCACCTTCCATGTCGTCCTCTATCAGCTTGAAACTGCGGCGGCTCTCGCCGGGCGCCCGGTCCGCCCGGCCCTGGTATGCGAACTTATTGCTCCAAAGCGCGAATTCGTGCGCCAGCGTTCGATCATCTCCTACCAGGATAACGACAGCCTCACGCTGCGTGCCCTCGACGCTGTGATCACCAGATTCGAAGAGGAATTGGAGTGGGTTGCGCTGCTCAACGAGGAAGTATCCGATCAAGAACGGGCGGATCGCGCTGCCGATTTGATCGAAGCGCGCTTCCATTACCGTGAAACGGCGGGCCGCAGCACAGCGCCGCACGACCTTATCGCCAACCTTCGTCGCGAAGTGGAAGAAAAGCACGAAGTTGGCGCTGGCCGAGTGCACAGCAGCTACACCAAACAGATAGGGCTTTCCTCCTCGCGCGGAACCAACCGCATGCGCTACGCGCCCAACGACGCGTTGCTTAAGACGCTCGTTGTAACGCGTGTGGCCGAGCGCATTGAATTCAAGCGCTTTCTCTCGGACCTTTATGAGCACTATGGGCTTGTCTTTGGTGAGACCGAGGCGCGCGCCGCGCTCGACCCGGCGGAATTCGACGCCGCTGCTTTCGAGCGCAACCGTGCGCGATTGGAGGCTCGGCTAGCCAGCATGGGGTTACTGCAGCGTCTGTCGGATGGCTGCGCTTATGTCGTAAACCCCTTCTCGGGGGAGCAGTGAAGTGACCGATGGTTTGACGCTCATCGGCCGCGTGGGGCGCGACATCATCCGCTCAGGAATTGATCGCGTGCATCAGGATTCGGGCACCGCGCGCTACGTACTGTCTGGGCTTGAGCTCGCTGAAATGGCTGCGATTGTCCTTGCGATACAAGAGGACAAAGGGTTGTGCCAGCGCCTCGACATCTGCCTTCCGGCTTACGGATTTGCGAATATCGAAGGCATAGCGCCCGAGCATCTGACCGTGGTCAACACCACCGATCTGCGTCATGCAGAGTGCGGCAAGGAAGCGCGGCTGCTGGCCCTGCTCGACGAATCGCAGGCGCAGTCTCTTTCGCAGGTGGAACCAATTGATGCTGGGGCCTTGCTATCGTCGGATCATCTCGACCTTTGGTTTGGCCACAGTGGCGCTGCCGCCGAAATTCCGGACAGCGATCGCGCAATTCAATGGCGTGCAGCAATCCGAGCATTGATGGAACTCGACCGCGTGTCGATGCGCCAGTTTGCCGACTATCTTGTGGCCGTAGCAGCCAACCTCCGCGGTGGCAGCCCCTTGCCAGCCGCCTTGGGTGGCGCGCTGCCAAAATTGCATCTTCCTCGCTTTGACCAACTCTTCGACGATATTTCACCGGCGCGCCGTGGCCATTATTCGCAGTGGCGGACGCGTTTCCTCGCGCATTGGAAACGCGATTGCTACATCTACAAACGCGACCAAAGCCAGACGCCTTTTTCGACGACGAGGCTGCGCGAGAAACTCGACAGCATGTCTTCGATCTTGCCAGGCGACGTTTACGCCGTGCTCGCGGCTTACGTGGATGGCCCGCCCGGGATCGGTCCTGCATCCTTTGCCCCATTCGAGCTCGACT
Organism: Mesorhizobium sp. CA5; assembly: GCF_020165105.1. NCBI lineage: Bacteria > Pseudomonadati > Pseudomonadota > Alphaproteobacteria > Hyphomicrobiales > Phyllobacteriaceae > Mesorhizobium > Mesorhizobium sp. CA5. Next base: position 34,677 of record NZ_JAIUHJ010000025.1, read on the forward strand.
GGCCTGACATACGACAGTTCTTCGAGGAAGCGCAGCGTGCAGATTCCAAGTCGATCGGAACCGAAACCCGCGTCTTCTACAAGCTCTCGCGCGATGACCGGCTGACGCAGGCCGAGTGGCGCTATCTTGATGATCTGGCCGACGAACGCGGTCGCAATCCCAGTAAGGATGAGCGCGACGAGGAGTTTTACAGCGACCACATTGTTGAGATTCGTCAGGAACCAAGGCTTGCCGCCTTGTGGGACCGCTTCATCTTCGGCCCTGAAGTTCCATGCACCAACCTTGTCGAGGGGCTGCTTCAATGCGTCCGCCGCCTCTACCGTCCCGGCGCTTCGGGACGACAGACCCTCATCGTCGAAGCAGTAGAGGATGAGAAACGCGCCTTTCTTTCGCTCAATGAGGATATCTGCGCGATGTTCGCCGCGCGCTACCGCGGGCTAGAGGCAGCGCTCGAAGGTTTGGTAAGCTTCAAACGCGTTCTCGCGTTTCGCCATGACAGTTTTGTCGACGAAATTGCCAGCCGCCGACGCGGTGCGCAGAGCACTGCGCGCAAGGCCAGGCAGCTTCGCTTCAAGGTGCGCGTGGAGGAAGAGGGGACCAGCGGCGCATCCGTCAGGTTGGTATGGGAGGGATCGCTCGACGCGGTAGGGATTGGTCTTGCGAACGATCTCGAGCGCCTGCGTGACAACAAGGCACGCACGCCGCTTATACGCTGTTCCGCAGGCTATCGCCCGCGTTCCCGCGCCGCTCAGGCTGGTATCAATTTGCGCGACCTGTCCGAACTTGACCCGGCGGCGCAACGCAATCGCGGTTCGTTCGTGCCAGCGAGCTCGCGCTGTGAATCGCTTGCGCTGGATTGGCGCCGCGCGCTTGCCGATGCCCGCAAGGCCGGAGTGCTGGCGTTGGACATTGGTGACCACCTTGCCGACGCTTTTGGGACCTTTGAACGCTCCTATGAAGGCGCATTGGCGGACTGGGCTTCACTGGGTCTACGGTCGCAATCGCTGGCAGATCAAGCACAAGCCTATGGTTCGCTGATCGATGCCGTGTGCACCTCTGTTTCCAACCACCCGATGGTGGTGGAAGCCCTTCTTCGTCCTTTGTTCGAGATTGGTGTGGCGCCGATCGAGGGCGCCACCAGCGCTCGCGCGTCCGTCATCGTCTGTCCGTGGCATCCGCTCCGGCTTGAGGCGCTCAACGCTCAGCTGGCGAAATTTCGTCGCGCGCTCGACGCACTGTTTGCGCCGCAAGCCCCAGAGTTCGCCGACGGCGGCACGATGTTTTTCGAGGAGCTCTCGCGCAATCTTCGCAACCCCGCACGCCCCGATGTCACAATGACATGGCCGAGCGCGCAGGCGATCCTCATCAGCGAGGTCGATTCGCTGCACGGCTACTCGTTGCTCGAACGACCTGTCACTCGCGCTGGTGCGGATGCACCGAGCAACGAGAATGTGCTGCCCACGGCCAGGCAGATTGCCGATCTAGCGCAGGTCTATCTCCATCTGCAGCCGCACGAACGCGATAATTTATCGATTGTGCTTTTCAACTGCGATGCTGCGGCGTTGCCTCAAGCGGTGGTGGATGCGGTCCGCAAAGACGCCGAGCGAGAAGGCGAGGAGGCGATGTGCCAGGTCATTTTGCGGCACACCGACGGCAAGCAGCTCCGCGCGCTCTACCAGCAACTCGTCCACCGCGAACTCCAGCAGGACGGGCTGCATGCGAGTGAGGCGGCGCGCGATTTCATGTCGCGGCTGCGGATCTCGATCCTGGTCAACGAGCAACGGCCGTCACAGAGCAGCGATGGTCCACCGTTCGATATTGTCTTTTGCCACGATGTGATCTCGCGCCAGGCTGAGCTTGGCTGGTCTGATGTGCCGCGCATCGAACGCGCCGCCGTCGACATCGACCCGGCACAGTGGTCTCGGCGCAAGGCGATCGGGCGTTTTGACCGAGACGCGATATTGCATCTCACCTGTCCCGCCCAAACCGCCGCCGGCTGGAACTATCTTGATGCCGTAGCGGTGCTCGCCGATGCGGGGCTGGCAATCGCCGCCCGCGATCGCGGCCTTTGCCGCGTGCCCGATCGGCGCACGGTGCTGCAGTCCGATGAAACCCGCCAGGTGCTCGACGAGACCCATCGCCTGGGCGCGTGGGTGGTGAATTTCGATGACCTCCTCGACCGCCGCCAGCTTCTCAACAACGGTATCTCCGTCATCCGCTACAAGCATGCCGCGGGGAGCAATCGCTCACTCATCATCTCCTCGAAGGCATCCGACACGCTGCTGCGCGCCACATTGTGCAGTCGCCTGCGCGGGGTCGATGCGAATTATGATCCAGATGCTGCCGCCGCACTTGCCGGCAGGCTCATCAACGACGCGAATTCGGTATCTGGCGATATCGTCCTGCGCGCGGCGAGGCGCGGGACCAGTGCAGGTGAGTTGATCGGCGTTGTTCTCAGCAAATACCTCGTGGACAAGGAACTTGGTGATCGCGCGCGAGCATGGCTGTTTCTGGACGATTACGCGAGCTGGCTCGGCCAGGTAGAGGGCCGAATGGCCGATTTGCTCTGTCTCGCCCCGTTGGTCGATGCCGACGGCAATCGCTTCCTGGATGTCATCGTGACCGAGGCAAAGTTTGTCTCCACCACCAACTTGCGCGACAAGGCCGATCATAGCCAAATCCAACTGAAGGCCAGCTTACGGCGGTTCGAAAAAGCGCTGTCAGCCGAAGGCGAACCGGCCGACGCCACCATCTGGCGTGCTCGGCTGGCCGAAATGTTGCAAGATGCGCAACGTGACGGCTCCAGCCTTGATTCCAACTGGCGCACGGCCATCCGCGACGGCAAATGCACGATCCGGGTGGCAGGTTACAGCCACGTCTTCAGCCACGGCTTCGGCGACTCCGAAATCGGTTCGGCCGACCACATGGTGGGGGTGGAGGGCACGCAATCCGGCTACCAGGAGCGATTTGCGCCGGCGACGGTCCGCGAGATCGTGCGGACCTATGCCGACAACCGCGACCCCACGCCGCTTCGGCTGGAGCTTGGAGCAACGCTGCTAGCCCAGACATTGGAGCATCAGCCGCGGCGCACGCAGCCTTCATCCGACGCTCAAGTGGCTGTCCCGCAGAGTTCCACCGAACCGATGGCAAAAGTCGAAGATGGAAGCACCGTGGCGGCATCCGTGGATATCCCCGTTTCAGATCCCAATCCGCGACCGGACGCAAGCGAAGGGTCCCATATTTTGCTTGGCTTCAGGGCATTGCTCGAGCATTGGGCTGAGGAGCGGCCTTCGCAAGAAACCGACACGCTATGGCTCGACGATACGGCCCAGCGATGCCGTGCAGCGCTGCTGCGTTACGGCATGTCGGCACGTTTGGAACAACAGGTTCTGACCCCCAATGCCGCGCTCTTAAGGTTCCGAGGCTCGGACGATCTCACCGTTGCCAAGGTAGAGAACAAGCGCGAGGAACTCGAATCGACGCACGGCCTCGAACTGATCGGCGTGCGCGCCGAACCGGGCTTCGTGGTGGTCTCGATCAAGCGGCCGCATCGGATGACGCTCGGTCTGCCGGAGGTCTGGGCTGGTTGGAAGACCAATACAGACACCGCAAATGCAAAGCTTTTGATCGCGGTGAAGGAAGACGACGGCCTCCCGTTGTTCCTCGAGCCGGAGCCTGCGCCACACACCCTCGTGGCCGGAAGCACCGGCAGCGGCAAATCCATTCTGATCCAGAACATCATTCTGGGTATCGCTGCCACCAACCGTCCCGATCAATCGCGCATCATCCTGATCGATCCGAAGGGTGGCGTTGATTACTTCGCCTTTGAACCACTTCCCCACCTCGACGGGCCAATCATCGACCAGGAAGACGTAGCACTCACCCGCCTTGAGGCGTTGGTGATGGAGATGCAACGTCGCTATGCTCTGTTCAAGGAGGCTCGCGTCTCCAACATAGCCGCCTACAACAAGACGGCGAGCGAACCCCTTCCGCTGCTGTGGCTCGTTCACGACGAGTTTGCAGATTGGATGCAGCTGGACAGCTACCGCGCCGGCGTTGAAGCGGTGGTCAATCGGTTGGGCATCAAGGCGCGTGCCGCAGGCATCTACCTGATCTTTGCCGCCCAGCGTCCGGACGCCAGCGTCTTCCCGATGCAACTGCGCAGCAATCTGGGGAACCGCCTCATCTTGCGAGTGGACAGCGCGGGCACCTCGGATCTTTCACTCGGTGTAAAAGGGGGCGGAGCCGAGCGGCTGCTGGGCAAGGGCCACCTCGCTGCGATCATAGGCGGCGGGACTACTCCGATCTATGCCCAAGTACCCTTCATCGATACCGATCGTCTCGAGCAGCTGGTAGCCGCGCTGGTGCGTGGGCTAGGCTAACGCATGGAGATCAACGTTTATCTAGACAACAACGCGACCACTCGCCCCCACCCTGAGGTGATTGAGGCAGTGCGCTACTACCAAGAGACACTTTTTCTCAACGCTTCCTCCACAGCGGGCGAGCTGTTAGGTGCGGCAAGGCCGCTCAGGCAGGCGCGTGTTGCGATGCTCGACCTGCTAGGTGGGGCGGAGGACACCGATCAGATCGTTTTCACCTCAGGCGCGAGCGAGGCCAATAGCTGGGTCATGTTTGGCGCACTTGCGCCGGGATCACATGTAGTGACCTCGGCTAGCGAACATTCATCCATACTGCGTGCCGCGCGGTCAGCACAGGCGCGCGGGCATCACATCGATGTCCTACCTGTTAATGAACAGGGATTGATCCACGGTGAGAGTCTTGCCGCCGCTGTTCGTTCAGAAACGCGGCTCGTTTCGATTCACCTTGCCAACAACGAAACCGGCGCGGTTCAACCGCTCGCGTCCCTTGCCAAGCTGGTTCGAGAACTGGCGCCCTCTGCACTGCTCCACACCGATGCCACCCAAGCAGTGGGGCGTATTCCCGTCGATCTTTCTAATGTGCTTGAGCACGTCGATCTCCTCTCCTTTTCCGCACATAAGTTTCATGGCCCCAAGGGAATTGGCGGGCTCTTCATCCGCGGCGGTGTGTCGATAAATGCTCTGATTTCGGGAGAGCAGGAGAACGGCCTTCGTGGTGGGACGTCGAACGTGCCCGGCGCGGCAGGTCTGGCAGCCGCAGCGCGGCTGGCCACGGCGGGGCTCGACCAAATGGCGAAGGTGGGTCGGTTGCGCGATCAGCTGGAAGCGCGACTTGTTGCCTTGCGACCCGATGCAACGGTTCATTCTCGCAAGACGCCGCGCCTTCCTAACACGAGTTCCATGTCTTTTCCCGGCATCGCGGCTGACGACGTCATCGAACAACTTGCTTTGCGCGGCATTTGCATCGCTACCGGATCGGCGTGCTCCGCTGGTGCCACTGCGCCATCACATGTGCTGACAGCAATGGGTGTGTCACCGGACGACGCCCGTGCGACGCTGCGTTTTAGTCTGTCAATCAAAACCACCCAGGAAGAGGTTGATCGGACGATAGTCGCGCTTGAACCATTACTGACCCCAGTATAAAGCCCTGCCGCTCTCCGCGCCGGTATCTTCCCTCCGGCTAGACTAAACGTTTGCCGCTATGCGGTGGTCCGACGCCACCGACGTCAAATGTTAATCGGAGTTGGGAACTCATGGCAAACGACTTCCTCAAGAGCCTTGGCTCTCCAAGAAACGAGCGCGTTACCAAGATCAATTTCGGTCGCCGAACCGATTGGACGACGATCGCGTGCGGCGTAGTCCATGATGTCCTTTCGGCTGCCTTCCACGCCCCTCGCCAAATAACGGGCTAGCCGAGGCGCAAGCTTTTGCTTCTTGTCGAAAAGAATGCGCAATGTACGCACGAGCGTACCTATATAGTTAGGATTGGGCTCAAGATTGATATCGACGATACCCTGTCCGATGCTTGTCCAAAACCGATCGGACCGACTGATCTCCAGGGTGCGGCAATCGAACAGAACTGCATCGCAATCAAAGAATGTCGTCCTAGCGAGGTCCGTCAGAGAACGGACTTTGACGTGACCCACTCTGGCGGCCCAGGTCATTTGCAGCGGCCATATGTCAAAGTCGAAGCGCCCATACTCGAGGCGATATCCGCCAAACTGGTTGCGCCGGCCGCTCATCTGAGAAAGTAGCGCGTCCAACACGCCCGGGAGGCCGTGAACTACTATATCGACATCCGATTTGAAGGCATCGCGGCCCTCGCGCGCAAAGTCTCGGGCGAGGCCGCCAAAGATCGCACAATTCCCCACGGGGCTCAGACGGTCTATCATATCACCGATCTCGTGCCCATGTGGCCCTCGAATGAAATCGGCGATATCTGCGCTCAGACCGCGGTCTAACACTTCCTCTGAGGCAGTCATGAGGCGCCTCGTGCCCGCAACTCCCTGAGCATTGAAACGGCGAAGCTGTCTGTCATACCTGATACCATATCAGTTAGCAGTTGCAGCTCGCGGTAGCGGATCGGCATATGGTTCTTCGGGTTCTCGGCTACGCGGCGGTAGTTCTCCGAAATGCGAGAATAGACATAGCTATGTAGCGGCGAAGTACGCTTCGAGGCGAGATTCGCCGGATCCACTCTGTCTGTAATGGCTGCCCAGAACACATCCATCAGCCCATGAATCGTTTGATGACCCGTCAATTCCACCTCGAGCACCTCCCGACGCGGGTATATGTGCGTGCCGGCAAAGTCCTTGAGCAGGCGCCACAGACGAGCCGCTTTGGAAGCCGCCATCAATTCGTAGCCGAACGTGCCGGCCATAATGGCGCTCAGATTCGCGACGAACGTATTGGTCGCTTCGACAATCATCACGTGGATCGCACTAACGCGAAACATTTGCATCGTGATGTCGTCGAGTTCGGGGGCGGACAAGGATTGCTCGCGGAATTTTTCATGCTGCGCCTTGGCGTCTGCTATCACCTTCAGCACAACCTCGTCCCCTTCTGCCCTGTTCAGTAGGTAGCCTATGAGGCTATCGAAATTGACGAGCCCCTTCTTTGCCGCATCCTCCACGTCCACAACCGAATATGCGATGTCGTCACAGGCTTCCATGATAAAGGTCAGCGGGTGGCGCACGCCCTCTGAAAGCCCGGTTTCCTCCCATACATCCTTGACGATCTCGGCTTCTGATTGGAAGAAATTGAACTTCTTTCGCGCCAAGACAGACTTGGTCACCTTGTCCGAAGGACTTGGGTATTTCAGAAGGGCGGCAAGGAATGCGTAAGTCATGTTTAAGCCGAAATCATCGTTGAGAATCTGCAAGCGTGTCAGCAACCTGAACGCCTGAGCATTCCCTTCAAATCGCAGGAAATCTTCACGCAATGCCCCTTCTTCAAGCCCCTCGAAGATTCTCGGGGCCTTGGACGCTATCCAGGACTGGATTGCGTTCTCACCCTGGTGACCGAACGGCGGGTTGCCTAGATCATGGGCTAGGCCAATAGCTTCAAGCAGGGCAGGGATGTTCCGCTCGGCATTGAGATCCTTGGGCAAGCTGAACTGCTCGGGATAGGCGTGGACAAGTGCAGTCCCGAAGCTGCGACACATATTTGCTACTTCATGACTATGTGTCAGGCGCGTTCGCACGCTGTCGTTTGGATCGAGCGGGAACACCTGCGTCTTGTCCTGCATGCGCCGCACAGGGGTGGAAAACAATATGCGGTCGTGATCGCGCTCCAGCTCGGTCCGTTGCTCAACAGCCTTGGGCGAGCGTTCGGTACCCTGACCGTTTGCCTTATCCTTGCGACGTCGGGCATTAAGCAACTTTTCCCAATCCAGATAAGGCATTTGTATCATCCCCGTCCGCGCTCAGCATCAGCTCGGTGTCATGATTCGTCAATTGTAGGAAGGGCTGGTGAAGTCACCGAGTTACCCCGCGCATAAAGGCCGCCAAAGGGCCCTATGTTCCTAGTTTGTTCTATGGCGGAATCTCCGCATAGTCAACATAGGCAAGGGCTGCGAAGTACCATGTTTTGGTGTCAGCAAAAGCTTGCCGATTCGAGGCACCATCTATGGCTGGCTAACTCAGCCCTGAAACTCGTCGTTTCTTTCCGGCCGGCAGATACAGGTATGGATTCTTCAATCCTAATTATTGCCTGCCATGCAGTATAGATTTGAACCGCGTCAGGCGTCTATTGCGGTATGTCCCCATGGATAAATATCGAATATTCCAAGGCGGCTGGGAGCAGATGCGAGAATCGGCCCCGTTTTCGCTGATCCACAACGAATATTAGCCAGTGGGCAGAGAAGGTGATCGCTAAGATGGCGGCTCGCGACCGACAAGAGACGCTCGATGGCGGTGCTTTTTGATGTATTCCGGATTGCATGAAATGTGGCCTATGCGCAGGCTATCCAGAAACTTGCGACCCCGCCGGCGAAGGTTCTCTCCTGACCGAGCAAGCAGGGCGCCTCAGGGTGGTGACTGGCGGTCGTCTAATCTTCTGCCGGGTCGGTTGTTTGCAAGCTCGCACTCTGAACCCAGCGCGTGCGATTAGTTGCGCTCGTGCATTGCTAGGAATAGTGATCGTCCATTGCCCAACAGGCCGAGTGCGTTGCTCGTAAAGCGCGGGGAAACGGGAAGCCATGCTGCCCAGCGTCGCTCGCCACGGATCTTATCGATGAGCCCCACGCCCGGAGGTGGCTTGTAAATCGGAATCTGCCTTCCGCGGTATTGACGATATTTGGTTGAGCCATGGTCATCGCGCTCCTGCACATCCTTGAGCGGGATTCGAACGCGAGAGGTCCGACGAAAGCGATCACCCTGCTTAGAACCTGAACGCAAGGTGGCCGGCCAGTGAGCAGCTTAAGTACCCATGCCTCTGGCGACGACTACGCCAACCTGGAAACGGTGCCCCGACCGTGGAATGCGCGTAAAGCTAGCGGCCCGCCTTTAGTGCGTCTAGCAAATTTCCCCACTCCTGCATCAGAGTCACTCGCTGCTCCCAGTAGGTGGCGCGGTTGTAGGTCCGCCGGATTGCGTCCTTGTCCTGATGCGCTAACACAGCCTCAATTACGTCTGGATCGCACTTGTTGGCGTTGAGGATGGTGCTGGCGGTCACCCGGAAGCCGTGGGCAGTCACTTCGTCTTTGCCGTAGCCCATCCGTCGCAAGGCGGAATTCATGGCGTTCTCGGAAAGCGGACGCTTGGTCGACCGGATCGAAGGGAAGACGAGACCGCCGTGCTCGGAAAGTGGCCAGATCTCTTCCAAGACACTGAGCGCCTGTTTAGATAGCGGTACATCGTGAGGAGCGCGCATCTTCATACGCGCGGCCGGGATGTACCAGACAGCCTTATCTCGGTCGAACTCGCCGCGAGTCGCTCCTCGCACCTCGCCAGGACGGACGCAGGTAAGAGCAAGAAACTGGAGGGCGGCTTTGAGGGTTGGCCAGCCGTCGTACTCGTCGATCGCCACGAGGAGCTGCCCAAACTTCTTTCGATCGGTGATAGCAGCACGGCCGTTGGCTTTCGGCGGCTGGAGTGCGCCCTGGAGGGCCAAGGTGGGATCGGTCTCGGCCCGAAGGGTGACAATCGCCAACCGAAAGACACTGCCGATCACGCCGCGCAAGCGCCTAGCCGTCTCCCTTCGGCCGCTCTTCTCGATTTTCTGGAGGAGCTGGAGAATCTCGGCCGAGGTGATCTCTCGAATAGGACGTTTAGCGAGCCGGCTGGCCAAATCTTCGAGGAGCCACTTGGTTTTGGTCACGGTGGCCGCCGCGGCGTCCCGTTCCTTCATCCGCGTGATATATTCCTCGGCGATCAGCCCGAAAGTGGTGCGCGCTTCTGTGAGAGCCGCAACCTTCTCCTCCTTACGCTTGGTGGAAGGGTTGATGCCGGCGATCAGCAGTCTCTTGGCATTGTCCCGTCTTTCTCTCGCGTCGAGAAGCGAGACAAGCGGGTACTTGCCAAAAGAGAGGATGTTTTCCTTTTCCAGATAGCGATAGCGCAGTTGCCATAGTTTCGAGCCGCTTCGTTGTACAAAGAGATAGAGCCCGTCGCCATCAGCAAGGCGATACGGCTTGTCTTTGGGCTTGGCGTTCTTACAGGCGAAGTCGGAGAGTGACATGGGTAACGGACCTTCTGAGCATGGGTATACCCGGATCGTTACCCACAAACTGACGGGTTGCAACGGTACGTCGCAGGCCGCCGTGAGCAGGCCTAGCAAGCTAACCAATTGATTTATTTGAGCTAGTGAGCTGCTATGAGAAGCGGTGGGAAGCCATGAGAAAGGCAAATGGTGCCCAGAGGCGGATTCGAACCACCGACACGCGGATTTTCAGTCCGCTGCTCTACCAACTGAGCTATCTGGGCCTGTGCCGGCTAACGGGATGCGCCCGCCGGGTTTCACGAAGGCGCCAGGCGGCGCCCCTTGAAAGCGCGTGGGTTATAGCACGGGAATCTTGCCTGTCCAGCGCCTAGGTGTTGATTTCGTCAGGAAAGAAAAATCGCTGGAAAACGACCGGTCGCCGGCTGCGCTCACGGCTCGTCCTTGGGCGTCGGGCCCGGCTTCGGGCTGTCGTCTTCTTCCTCTTCGCCGTCGCGGCCGGGAATGACATAGGCGCCCTTCAGCCAGCGGTTGAGGTCGATGTCCTTGCAGCGCGCCGAGCAGAACGGATAATGCTCGCGCGCCGACGGTTTGCCGCATTCGGGGCAGGGCCGTTTCGGCCTCAGCGGCGTTACCTTGTCGCCCGAACTCATGTGTAGACTATGCTCATGAGCGCGCGGCGTGCCAGTGCTGGTGCGCCTTGAAGCCTTCGCCGGAAAGCAGCGCCACGCTCTCGTAGAGCGGCAGGCCGACCACGTTGGTGTAGGAGCCGACCAGCTTGACGACGAAGGAGCCGGCCAGGCCCTGAACGGCATAGCCGCCGGCCTTGCCCCGCCACTCGCCGGACGCGACATAGGCGTCGATCTCCTCGCGCGGCAGCCGCTTGAAGCGCACCCTTGTCTCCACCAGCCGCTGGCGCAACTTGCCGCCGGGCGTGATCAGGCAGATGCCGGAATAGACCCGGTGCGAGCGGCCGGAAAGCAGGCCGAGGCAATTGACGGCGTCGTCGATCGTCTCGGCCTTGGGCAGGATGCGCCGTCCGACCGCCACCACCGTGTCGGCGGCGAGGATGAAGGCTGGCGCATAGTCCTCCTCGCTCTTCAGCGAGGCCAGCGCCTTCTCGGCCTTGTCCTTGCAAAGGCGCTTGGCCAGCGAGCGCGGATGCTCGGCGCGCAGCGGCGTCTCGTCGACATCGGCGGGCAGCACCCGGTCCGGCTCGATGCCGGCCTGCTGCAAGAGTTCGATGCGGCGCGGCGAACCAGAGGCAAGCACCAGCTTCTGCAGAATGCTCATGGGGGCATGATGCCGAAAAGTGTGAAGCGGTTTTCGGACGACATCATGCTCCACTCTCTGATTTGGAGCCGGATGATTTCGGGTCAACCAGACCTGAAATCATCCGGCTCTGGGTCCGCGCTAGATGGTTACTTGAAGCGATAGGTGATGCGGCCCTTGGTCAGGTCGTAGGGCGTCATCTCGACCAGGACCTTGTCGCCGGTCAGCACGCGAATGCGGTTCTTGCGCATGCGGCCGGCCGTGTGGGCGATGATTTCGTGTTCGTTTTCGAGCTTCACCCGGAACATCGCATTGGGCAGCAGTTCGGTGACCACACCTGGAAACTCGAGGACTTCTTCCTTCGGCATTCGATACCTTTGCTTGGATGGCGGTTCCGGCGCCTAGAGCATGATGCCGAAAAGTGTCAAGCGGTTTTCGGGCAACATCGTGCTCTAGTTCTTTGATCCGGAGTCGGATGATTTCCGGCCGAACCGACCGGAAATCATCCGACTCCGGCCGGAATTTGCGGCGGAACCTATATGATAATCGCCCGCTTGTGAACATGCTTAATCGGCCGCGTTTTTTGCCTCGGGAAGCAGAAAACGTCGGCTTATGCGCGCTTTCAGCCGCTCGCGCACATCGCGATAGGCGGCCATGATATGCTCTCGCGTGCCGCCTGTGTCGGTGGGGTCGGGCATCGGCCAGTATTCGACCTCGACGGCCAGCGAGCGCGTCAGCTCGAGCGCCGCATGATGCGCCTCCGGCGCCAGCGTCACGATCAGGTCGAAATAATCGTCCTCCATATCCGCCAGCGTCCTGGGTTGGCGCTCGCCAAGCGACAGGCCTTCTTCGGCGAGCACCGCATCGACGAACGGGTCGCGCTCGCCGGCCCGCACACCGGCCGAAGCGACGAAGGTGGTGGCGGGAAGCATGCGGCGCGCCATTTGCTCCGCGATCGGCGAGCGCACGGCGTTCATGCCGCATAAAAACAGGATCGAATGGGGCAGGGCGGCCACTAGAGCATGATCCCAAAAAGTGGGAACCGGTTTTTGGGAAAAATCATACTCCAACAAAGAACTGGATCAGGACGGTGTTTCAACGAAACATCATCCTGATCTAGCCCCGCCAGTGCAGCACGCAGACCAGCGTGAACAGCCGGCGCGCCGTGTCGAAGTCGATCTCGATCTTGCCGGCTAGCCGGTCCATCAGCGTCTGCGAGCCTTCATTGTGCAGGCCGCGCCGGCCCATGTCGATCGCCTCGATATGGCTCGGCGTCGAGGAGCGGATGGCTTCGTAGTAGCTTTCGCAGATCAGGTAGTAGTCCTTGACGATGCGCCTCAGCGGCGTCAGCGACAGGATGTGGGTGACCACCTCGGCGCCGTTCTCGCGGCTGACGCCGAAGACCAGGCGGGACTCGGCCAGTGAAAGCTTAAGCTTGTAAGGACCCGCGCTGTCATCATTGACCGGCCGAAAACGGTTCTCCTCGATGAGGTCGAAGATCGCCACGGCCCGCTCGTGCTCGACGTCGGGCGTCGAACGTCCGATCGATTCGTCGAGCTCGACGTCGATCAGCCTGTCGCGGGTCTGGTCGCGGCCGGACATCGTTACATGTTCAACCTGATCGCGACGGAGCGGGCATGGGCATCGAGCCCTTCGGCCTTGGCGAGCGCGATCGCGGCGGGCGCCAGCGCCTTGAGCTGCTCCGGGCCGAGCTTCAGGATCGAGCTGCGCTTGACGAAATCGAGCACGGACAGACCCGACGAGAAACGCGCCGACCGCGCCGTCGGCAAGACGTGGTTGGAGCCGCCGACATAATCGCCGATGACTTCCGGCGTATGGCGGCCGATAAACACGGCGCCCGCGTTGCGCATCCTGGAAAGGAATGCCTCGGCGTCGTCGAAGGCGAGCTCGACATGCTCGGCCGCGATCCTGTCGACCAGCGGCAGAGAGGCCTCGAGCGTCGGCACCAGGATCACCGCCCCGAAATCGCGCCAGCTGGCCCCGGCCGTCTCGCCGCGCGGCAGCAGCTTGAGCTGGCGCTCGACCGCCTGCTCGACCGCCTTGCCGAATTCCGGCTCGTCGGTGATCAGGATCGACTGCGCCGAAACATCATGCTCGGCTTGCGCCAAAAGGTCGGCCGCGATCCAGTCCGGATCGTTGTCGGCATCGGCCACCACCAGCACTTCCGACGGCCCGGCGATCATGTCGATGCCGACCGTGCCGAACACCTGGCGCTTGGCCGCCGCGACATAGGCGTTGCCCGGGCCGACGATCTTGGCGACCGGCCTGATCGTCTCGGTGCCGTAGGCGAGCGCTGCAACGGCCTGCGCGCCGCCGACGCGGTAGATCTCCGAAACGCCGGCAAGGTCGGCTGCCACCAGCACCAGCGGACTGATGACGCCGCCCGAGGCCGGCACGACGATGACGATGCGCTCGACGCCGGCGACCCTGGCCGGCACCGCGTTCATCAGCACCGAGCTTGGATAGCTCGCCGTGCCGCCCGGCACGTAAAGGCCGACGGCTTCGATCGCCGTCCAGCGCGAGCCGAGCTCGACGCCTGCGGCATCCGTATAGCGATCGTCCGTCGGCTTCTGTCGCTCGTGATGCGAGCGGATGCGGTCGCGCGCGAATTTGAGCGCCTCGACGGTCGCCGGATCGGCCGCTTCATAGGCCTTGGCGATGTCGTCCTTCGACACCGCGATGCCGAGCGTGTTGAGATCGGCTTTGTCGAACTTCAGCGTGTAATCGACAAGCGCCTTGTCGCCTTCGGCGCGCACGCGGGCGATGATGTCGCGCACCACGGCCTCGACATCGGCCGACACCTCGCGCTTGGTGGTGAGGAAGGCCGAAAAACGCTGTTCGAAATCGGCGTCCTGCTGTCGGAGCGTTATTGCCATCGCGCTTCAGCCTCTGTGCAGGGGGCGCGAGGTGGCTTCCCAGGAGCCGCCGATGTCGGCAAGCCTGGCCTCGATGCATTCGACGTCAAGCATAATGGTGCCGCCGCCCGAAAAGATCAGCTCGACGATGCCGGCCGGCTTGCTGATGGCGATGAAGCTGACCGCCAGCAGCGACAGCACCTCGGCCGGCTTGTCGCGCGCAATGCCGTTGGTCTTGGCGCCGAGCACGCGATCGAAATGCAAGACGCTCTGGCGGCGTTCATTGTGCTGGCGGAACAAGCCGGATTTCGCTTCCCAGACGAAGCGGTTCATGGTCAGCACGAAACGCTTGGCCGACGGCAGATATTCGAGGTCGGAGACCTTCATCACGGCGTCCTGGACATGCGCCGAGACGATGCTCAGATCCTGGTCGTCGAGCGCGATGAGCTTGAGAGCTGCCATGCGGAATGCGCACCTAAGGTTGGTTTCAGCCTTCTGTTAGGCGGTCTTTCCAGTCCGTGCAACCTCGATACGGACGCAGCAAAAGGCAATCACGTCAGCTCTGTGCTGCCCCTCATCGCCCTGCTGGGCACTTCTCCCCGTATAGTGACGGGGAGAAGGGGCGCTTTCGCCGGCGGCTTCGCCAATCGGGAATGTTTCAGGAAGGGCGCCAAGGCTGCGGACAGCCCCCGTTCACGGGGAGAAGATGCCGGCAGGCAGATGAGGGGCGGCGCCGATTTCGAAAATTGGCGGCACCAACACGCGAGAGGTTTATTTTGTCTCGGGCACCTGCTTCGTGCGTATCAGCCCGAAATGCGCTCGATCACCGCGCCGCAACCGGAGAGCTTCTCTTCGAGCCGCTCGAAGCCGCGGTCGAGGTGATAGACGCGGTTGACCGTGGTTTCGCCTTCGGCGGCAAGGCCGGCGATCACCAGCGACACCGAGGCGCGCAGGTCGGTCGCCATCACCGGAGCGCCCTTGAGCCTGGCGACGCCGTCGACGATCGCCGTCTGGCCGGAAAGCGTGATGTGGGCGCCCAGCCGTGCCAGCTCCTGCACATGCATGAAGCGGTTCTCGAAGATCGTTTCGGTGATGCGTGACTTGCCCTTGGCCATCGTCATCAAACCCATGAACTGCGCCTGCAGGTCGGTCGGGAAGGCGGGGAAGGGAGCGGTGGTCACGTCGACCGGCGCAATGCCTGTGCCGTTGCGCTTGACGCGGATGCCCTCATTGGTCGGCGTGATCTCGGCTCCGGTCTCGACAAGCACGTCGAGCGCGGTCTGCAACAGGTCTGGACGGGCGCCAGCGAGCATCACGTCGCCGCCGGTCATGGCGACGGCCATGGCATAGGTGCCGGTCTCGATGCGGTCGGGGATGACGCGCACGCGCGCCCCCGACAGCGCCTCGACGCCATGAATGGTGATGGTCGAGGTGCCGGCGCCATGGATCTTGGCGCCCATGGCGATCAGGCATTCGGCGAGATTGACGATTTCCGGCTCGCAGGCGGCGTTCTCCAGCACCGTCTCGCCCTTGGCGAGCGAGGCCGCCATCATCAGCACATGGGTGGCGCCGACCGAGACCTTCGGGAACACGTAGCGATTGCCGATGAGGCGGCCATTCTGGGTCTTGGCGATGACATAGCCATTGTCGACGTCGAGCTCTGCGCCGAGAGCCTGCAGGCCCTCGAGGAACAGGTCGACCGGGCGCGTGCCGATGGCGCAGCCGCCGGGCAGCGACACCTTGGCCTCGCCCATGCGGGCAAGCAACGGCCCGATCACCCAGAAGGAAGCGCGCATCTTCGACACCAGCTCGTAAGGCGCGGTGGTGTCGACGATGTTGCGGGCGGAAAAATTGATGGTGCGCGAATAGCCTTCCTGCTGCTTTTCGCGCCGGCCGTTGACGGAATAATCGACGCCGTGATTGCCGAGGATGCGGATCAGCTGCTCGACATCGGCCAGATGCGGCACGTTTTCCAGCGTCAGCGTGTCGTCGGTGAGCAGTGAGGCGATCATCAGCGGCAATGCCGCGTTCTTGGCGCCCGAGATCGGAATGGTGCCGGCAAGCTCATTGCCGCCGACAATTCTGATGCGATCCATGAGAAAACGTCCCCTCGGCCCGAACAGGCCGCTTCAATCGGTTTGAGTGTGCCCGGCTTAGACTATTGGCCGGCTTGGTTCAAGAAATAGGATTTTCCTAAAACCGGACCGACTGTGGCCGGCCAGTATGGCTGATTTGGTCAGTCCTTGTGCATTTTTCCTGCAGCCGGCAACTCTTCCGGCCGATCATTGGGATCGCGGGCGCGCTGCTTGTCACGGTCGCCAACCCGTCGCGAACGTGCCTGCATCTTGCGCTTCTGCAAATTGGCGCGCAGCGCCTCGGCCAGCCGGTCCTTGCGCTCGCCGCCGCCTTTTTTCGGTGGATTTGCCTTGTCGTCCATCGTCCATTCCTGACCGGCGGTCAGCCGGCCGCGATTCCGCAATGGCTAGCATTTTCGCGCGGCCATGTCATGAAAGCGGGCCGAAAGTCGGGTTCATCCTGTGGATCAGCCGCGCATGCCGCCCCAAACCGCATAATTGCTGGCGGGAATCACATGCGACGCTTTGGGTTTTTCTTGGCCTTGCGCTTACCGGTTCGATATGGCAGAAGCGCCGCCATCGCAGGCTGCGGTAGCTCAGTGGTAGAGCACTCCCTTGGTAAGGGAGAGGTCGAGAGTTCAATCCTCTCTCGCAGCACCAGCCTATCCCGTTGAATTTGCTGAAGCTCTTGAGAGCCAAAGGTCTGCGTCCGTCTTTCGCGCCGATTTCAAGACATGACTATCGTCAAAGTCCGCAAGCACGGGGGGTAAGCGATAGCCTCACCCGTCGCGATGTTCATCCGCCGGACGCCGAAAGGTTCCGCTCCGCGACATAGTCGAGCGAGAAAACGCCGGCGCCGCGCGTCAGCACGAGAAGCAGCAACGAGGCCCACAACAGGTGCTCGGCCCAGTTCTCGGGATAGACGAAGAGCTGGATGACGGAGACGACGCCGAGCAGCATCAGGGCCGCCAGGCGCGAGAACAGTCCAAAAAAGATCAACACCGAGCCTGTGATTTCGGCCGTTGTCGCCAATGGCGCCGCTATCGAGGGATCGATGAACGGCAGGTTGTATTCGTTTGCGAACAACTGCAGCGTCACTGGCCACGAGGCGAGCTTGCTCTGGGCCGATTGCCAGAAGACATGCGCCACCGCCACGCGCGCAGCGAGTTGGACCAGCGAAAATGGAATATGTTCGGGCAGCTTGATGGCGCGCCTGTAGAGGCCGACAAGGCCGGCCGGCATGGATGAGGAATGTTCTGATGCTGCGCTCATGACTGTCTCCATGTGTTTGAGAGGAAATTCGCGGCGACGCGCACATTGGTGACGAGACCGTCGCCGAACAGACGCATAAGGGCGGAAACCAGATCGAAGGCAGGGTCGAGGGCCAACGCACGGCCGGTGGCATGCTCAAGGCCGAGACCATGCTTCAGCGAATGCCAGAAGGCGAGGCTCGCACGGTCGAGCAGAGCAAGTCGCACGTTATCCCCTGACCGCCACAACGCCACGCGTTCGGGGCGCCTTGTCCAGGCGCTGTTCTGGTCGACGGGTCCTTCCTGCTGATGCGCAGTCCATACCGAAAGGATCGACCAGTGCGAAATGATCAGCCCCAGCGAAGGCTGCAACACGATATCTGGCGATGGGCCGAGCTCGGTGTTGTCGTATTCGGCGAGGCTGCGGGGCTGCGACGAAGGTGCATCGAGCGCCTCGGCTATGGCCCATTCGAGCCGCGCCGTTTCGGCAACGATCGGCATGTCGGACAGCGTGTCGGTTGATTTGAGGAAGCGCGGGAAGCCGGCGCCATAGCGCGCCAGCCGCGATTCTGTTGGCGGATGGCGTCGAATGAACTCGCTTGCTGCGTAGCGGAAGAAACGTTCGTCGACCAGGCGAACAGTGACCGGAAAGACCGCCATCAGCACCGCTGTCAGCGAGCTGCGGGTGTTGTTCTGGTAGATGCGCAGGCGGCCTAGCGGATCGGCGCTGCCCGCGGTCAGCAATCTCGCGGCGATTGTTGGATCCGTGGACAGCACCGAGCGCGCCATCGTGGTCTGCAGGTGCTCAAGCGGCAGCATAGTATTCCTCCTCGAGCGGAGGCAGCGCCACGGAGATGGATGGTCTCGCGGTCCTGGCAGCCGCGAACGCCGCAAGGACGGGCATGCTGGTTGTCGTTTCGGCTTCGATCGGCAGGCTGATCGGCATCGCTCGGGCTTCTGCCGTTTGCTCGCGCCGCACCGCCTGCTTGCGGCTGAACATGATCGATGCGGTCAGCATGTCGGCCCACATCGCTTCGCCCAGCAGCACGTCGAGAACGGGAACGTCGGTGTCCCACTCGATCAATGTCGGGCGCGGCCCAAGCCGATCCACGGCATGCTGGTAGAGCGCCCAGACGACCGGCGGCACGCGCGAGCCATGATCGTCGATCAGCACGGTGTCGGTTCCGACCTTGTTGGTCGCATGGCCGGCGAGATGGATCTCGCCGATAGCCTCTTCAGGCAGCGCGTCGATGAATGCCTTGGCGTCATATTGCAGGTTGTGCGCGGAGACCTGGACATTGTTGACGTCGAGCAGCAGGCCGCAGCCGGTCCGCGCCACGAGCGTCGCGAGGAACTCGGCTTCGTTCATCGAGGAGTCCGCGAATGCCAGGTAGGCCGACAGGTTCTCGATCAGCACACGTCGCTTCAGCGTGTCCTGAACCGTCTCGACGTTGCGGGCAACGATCGCCAGCGCCTCTTCGTCATAGCGCAATGGCAGAAGATCGTTGAGGTAGGCCCCGTCGGCGACGCTCCAGGCGAGGTGCTCGGAAACCAGATCGGGCTCAAAGCGCTCGCAGACCTTCCGCAGCCTTTCGAGATGGTCGCGATCCAGGCCTTGCGCGCTGCCCAGCGACAGACCGACGCCATGCACGG
This sequence comes from Mesorhizobium sp. CA5, assembly GCF_020165105.1. Classification (NCBI taxonomy): domain Bacteria; kingdom Pseudomonadati; phylum Pseudomonadota; class Alphaproteobacteria; order Hyphomicrobiales; family Phyllobacteriaceae; genus Mesorhizobium; species Mesorhizobium sp. CA5. The sequence continues at coordinate 53,840 of NZ_JAIUHJ010000025.1, forward strand.
ACAGCGGATAGGTCTGGCGCAGTCTTTCCAGCGCCTGGACGCCCGCGCCGTCGCCCATGTAGTTCTCTGCGTGGACCTCGAGCCAGCCTGCGGACGGGCGCCGCGTCAGCATCTCCGCGATGTGAGGCGAGCGAAGACCGATGCCCGCCGATGCGGGGATTGCGAGTGGCGAAAACATATTGGACATCGGTCTCCTCCTTCTGGTCTGATTGCTCGAGGTGGAAAGTCGGCTAGGCCTTGGGCTTGTCGCTGCCCCCGGAAATCTTCGCGCAGCTGCCGGCCGGCACGTAGAGCCAGGAGTCAGGCTGGTTGTCGGCGGTGGAAGTGCCGGCGCATGAATGCGTCGCGGTCTGGCAGTCGTTCTGGCCTGCCTTGACGACGCCGTAGCACTTCTCGAAGGCGAAGCCGGGCTTGGCGGCGGGGCCGCTATATGCCGCCGTGGCGGCGAGCGAGGTGGCGGCCGCGAGGGCCGAGCCGATAAGGGTCTTGGTGTTGATCACAGGCTTGTCTCCTGGTTGGCGTTTCGACGGAAAGACCGGCCCTGAGGCCCGTCTGCAGATCAGTTTCCACGATCGCCATGCCGAGCTGAAATGCTGTCTCGGCATGGAATTGATAAGCGGGCCACGATATGCCGAGGGCGGCGCGAAAAGGCCCTCCGGCCGGGAACCGGAGGGCCTGGCGCCTGCATTCGGGAGTATGCGAAGCAGGCGCGGCTAGGCGGGAGGAAAGCGCCTATATGTATTGGGTTCTGCAGTCGTTAGCCGGGCGCTCGTCGGTGCTGGAAAGATCAGCCGCAAGCCAGTCTTCGGCACATTGCCGTCCCCTGTCGCGAATGTCGGTCAGCTCGCCCCAATCGATCCAGGGCCTCAGAAGCAGCGGAGCTCCAGCTCGATAGTGGCTGTCGAAGATGCTGTGAACCGGGGCGCATCCGGTCGCGCATTGGGCGGCGCCGGGGCTGCGATCCGGACAGCGCGCCATGAATATCGACGGCTTGCCGCTGACCACCACACGATGGCAGGCTCCGATTGATGCCGCAGGCGGCAATTGCGAGATGTCGCCGTCGCCCCAATAGAGATCGCCATCGATCTCAATGGCCGGCGAAAGGAACGGAACAGCCGCAGCCGCCACGATCGCGTTTATCGACAACTGTTCGCCTGAGAATATCTTCACCGCATCTGTGCGGGCGTTGACGGCCACGACGCGCAGCTTCACCGGGCAGTCTTCGTCGCGGATAGGCTGAAGCTCGATCGACTGTTCCAGCATCGATCTAAGCAGGCTCGTTCTGTCGATGGCGAACATCGAGGCATGGCTGACGCGCCGCCAGAAATTGGCGAGTGCCGTCCGCGCGCCGCGCCTTCCGCCGACGCTCAGCCCATAAGCAAAGACCGCCGCCTGCATCGCTGCAAAGCCCGACGCGGTAACGCCGCTCACGCTGCAGTTCGGCTCGTCCAGTAGCCGATCGAGCACACCCCAGACGAAAGCGGCATGCGCGTCGTTTGCCAGCACGATGTCGATCGTCCGGCCCTCGACATTAGGATCCGTCACTGACGTGATAAGATCCGTCGCTGACGTCATCGATTGGACTGTGCTCACTGCGGACTGGGCAAGCATGGCCTGGTCTCCATCCCAAGGTCGCCAGCAAGGGCGATTGGAGAGAGACTGCCGCATCTTCTTGTTCAGCCGAAATGCCAAGGTGGCATGAAGTCCATAGGCAGATTGCATCGGCTGCCGGCCCTCGCGCGCGACAATCTTCATCCCGATCAGGCTGGCGCCGTTGCCGGAGCCGCGCCTGGAAGGGAGATGAATGATGAGAAGACAACTTGCCTGTGTGGCTGTGCTTGCAGTTTGTCTTGGCGTGAGCCCGGCGTCCGCCGACCCGTTCAGCGACCTCGCTGCATTCCCGACCTTCTATGCAGACTCCACAATGAAGACGATGAAACCGATGGCCGGGTTCAAGAAGGCCTGGTTCGCTCTGTCAAAGCATGACCGGGTCAAGATGACGAAGGCGTGCAACGCAAACCCCACGCACAATACTGCGCCAACGTGCTTGTTTTGGGCGGAGCCAATTAGCGGCGCACGCCCGGAATGCAGAACCGGCATAAACCCCATTCGCAGATGGCATTGGCGAATTGAGCGCCGGATGAAGCAAGGTCCACCTCGGCAAGCGGGAACAATAGAGTTCCAAAATGCTGCCGGTCATCAACGCAGTCGTCAAAGGGGCGATTGCACAACTCCGGAGAAGGATCCCACCATGAATATCAAAGCCATCTGCATCGGCGCATTTGCACTTTCCATGCTCGGCGGCGCTGCGTTCGCCGGCGCGCTCGACGAGCCGTCCAACATGCAGCCCTTCTTCACCGACGCCAGCATGAAGACGATGAAGCCCAAGGCTGAATTCAAGGCCGCCTGGGACGCGATGTCGAAGGACAAGCAGGGCGCGATGATGAAGGAGTGCCAGGATGCGGCGATGAGCAAGCCGCACGCCGAATTCTGCGCCAACCTCCAGGCGCTCGGCGGCGCCAACTGAGCGCTCGACAACCGTTTCGGGCAACATCGGACGGCGGCACGATGGCGAGCAGCTTGCTCGCCATCATCCTTTTGAGAAAGCGAGGGCATTCGCCGGAAGCTCATCATGACCGATTGCTATCGACTTTATACCCCCCGTGCATTGGCGTGATGGAATGCATTGCGGCAGGGTTCGAGCCTGCAGATGCAGTTGAGGGACGACCCGCATGGACATACATCACATTCGCTATTTCCTGGCCGTCTGCGAGACCCGGAATTTCACGCGCGCAGGCGAGAAGTGCAACGTTACCCAGCCGGCGCTCTCGCGCGCCATCCAGCAGCTCGAGGATGAGGTCGGCGGACTGTTGTTTCGCCGCGAGCGGAATCTGACGCACCTCACCGATTTGGGCGCTTTGCTCCGCCCCAGATTTCAGCAGATCCTCGATGAGGTGACCGGCGTTCGCCAGGAGGCGTCGAGATTCCTTTGCCTGGAGAATGCAAATCTCAAGGTTGGCGTGATGTGCACGATCGGTCCGCGGCGGTTTACCGGGCTGCTGACGGACTTCAACCGGCGCCAGCAGGGCATCCAGCTGCAGCTTGTCGAGGGGGTGCCGGCGTCCCTGTCGCAGCTGCTGGAAGCGGGTGAGATCGATGTCGCCATCATGGCGTCGAGCAACAGCTTTCCGGAGAGGTTCGATGTCACGCCTCTCTACCGCGAGCGGTTCGTGCTCGCGTTTCCCAACGGGCACCGGCTGGCCCGAAACGACAATGTCGCCATCTCGGAGCTCGACGGCGAGAACTATCTCAGGCGACTGAACTGCGAGTATCGCGACTATCTTGCGGGCCTTTGCAATGAACGTGGCGTCAAGCTCAGGATCTCCTACGCCAGCGAGCGCGAAGACTGGATTCAAAACATGGTCTCCGGCGGGCTGGGCATCTGCTTCATCCCGGAATTCAGCGCCGTCATCCCGGGATTGCAGATCAGGCCCGTCATAGATCCGGAGGTTTGGCGAGAGGTATCGCTTGTCGTCGTAGCCGGGCGCCGGTTCTCGCCGGCCACATCGACTTTCGTCAACAGCGTCAAGGCGCATAGCTGGCCGGAAAGCGGCATCGATCTGGTTAGGAAAACGGCTGCATAGCAAGTCGAAGAAAATAAACGACGCCATGGTCTATGTCGTGGCGTGGATTGCTGCGCCGGTATGATGAACCACGATAGTTTTCAGGTATCGATTTAAGAGCCAGTCAGCATTTCTCTTTCGGGGAGGCTCCGGTCACTCTCCTCGTCATGCCCCGCCTCCCGCGATTGGGCACCGACAAAGGAGAAATACGAGATGGCTACCAAGAAACTCAACCTTGCCTTCGCGCTGGGCATGCTGTCCGCGACCGCTGCATTTTCCGCGGCCCCGGCTTTCGCAGGCGACTGCCCTGCCGGCCAGGCCGCCACGACTGATATTCAGGAACATCCCAGCAAGCCAGTCGGCGTGACCGACACGGTGCTTTCCGCAATCGATCTGAGCAGCAAGGGCGAGGCCTGGAAAGGCAACATGCTGCGCCTTCGCAAGCTCGTCGTTCAGCCCGGCGGCGTCGTGCCGTGGCATGAGCACAATGTCCGCCCTGCCAACATTATCGTCGTCGAAGGCTCGATCACTGAATACGCCAGCACCTGCAAGGTCGGCATCGAGCACCCGGCCGGCGACGCGACCGCCGAGTTCGGCCAGCTCGCCCACTGGTGGAAGAACAACGGCAAGGTTCCGGCCGTCCTCTATTCCGCCGACGTCCTGCCGCCGGCGATGCATGAAGACCACATGATGTAAGCCGCTCGCCGCGGTGAAGATATCCCGGCATCAGAAACCAAAAACCCGTCCTCGGGCGATTGCCTGAGGACGTGGCAACGGAGCCTGTCATGACGACCAGTGAGCATTCCGAACCGGCGCGGCTTCGCATGGCGGCCGCGGATAGCTGGCGCTTCGGCCTGATCGCGCTGATTGCGTTCCTGACGCTCGTCGATCTGTTCGCCACCCAAGCCATCCTGCCGTCGCTGGTGATGAAATTCGGCGTCAGCCGCGCCACCATCGGCTTTGCCGTCAACGCCAGCACCTTCGGCATGGCGGTGGCCGGGATTGCCGTCGCTCTCTTTGGGCGCGGCATCGACCGCCGCAACGGCATCTGGATCAGCCTGGCCATCCTGGCGATCCCGACGACGCTGCTGTCGCAGACGGACAATATTGCGGTCTTCACACTGCTGCGCGTGGTGCAAGGCCTTTGCATGTCGACTGCGTTCACGCTCACCATGGCCTATCTGGCGGAGCATTTTTCGGCGCGGCAGACGACGAGCGCGCTTGCGGCCTATGTGACGGGGAATGTTGCCAGCAACTTTTTCGGCCGGTTGATGTCGGCGGCCGTCGCCGACACGTTCGGCATCTCCACCAACTTTCTGACCTTCGCCGCGCTTAATCTGCTCGGCGCCGCCCTTGTCTGGTTCACGTTGCAAAAGACCTCATCCATGATGCGCGCGGACGCGGGAGAGGGGCTCGCCCGCGCCGCCTGGAAAGCCCCGTTGCGGAACGCCGAGCTGCGTGCCTGCTTTGCGATCGGCTTTTTGATCCTGTTCGTCTTTATCGGCACGTTCACCTATGTGAATTTTCAGCTTGTCGCGGTGCCGCTTTCGCTGACCCCCATGGCGCTTGGCGCAGTCTATTTCGTCTTTTTGCCATCAATGCTGACCACTCCGCTCGCCGGGCGCGTAGCCTTAGGCCTTGGCCCGAAAATGGGGGTGGGCGCGACGCTTGGGCTGGCGATCATTGGTTTGCTTCTGCTGCTCGCACCCAGCCTTCCGGTCGTCCTCGCCGGGATGGCGCTGGTTGCCATCGGCACCTTCCTGGCTCAAGCGATAGCCACGGGACATGTCAGCCGGACCGCCTCGCGCGATCGCGCCGCCGCGAGCGGCATCTATCTCGCGTCCTACTACGCGGGCGGGCTCGCCGGCAGCTTCCTCATCGGACAGATCTACGACCGTGTCGGCTGGACCGCATGCGTGATCGTGCTGGCCGCGGTTCTCGCCAGTGCGATCGCGATCGCGCGCGTGCTGCAAACGCCGAAGGCCTGAGACCTAAAATCGAAACTTAGTTGTCCAACCAAGGAGACCGACATGACCAACCATCTTAAAGCTCTGTTTGCAGGCGCAGCCATGCTGATGGCTGCTGCCCTCCCGGCTGCGGCTTCGGACGGCGTCGTCACCGTCAAGAGCGACTATTCCGTCGCTGAAACCGTCGCCCGCATCAAGAAGGACGTGCTCAAGAAAGGCATCAAGTTCTTCGGCGTCATCGACCAGGCACAGCTTGGCAAGAATGCGGGCAACGACGTCAGGCCGTCGCGGCTCGTCATGTTCGGTAATCCGGCGCTCGGCACCACCTTCATCACCTCCAATCCCGAAGCCGGGCTCGACTGGCCTGTGAGAGTGTTGGTTTACCAGAGCGCCGACGGCTCGGTTTACGCCGCCTACAGCGATTTCGACTGGATCGCCAGGCGGCACGGCATCACCGACCGCACCGCGCAGTTCAAGATGGCGACGGAAGTCATCCAGTCGGTGACCTCAACTGTCAAGAAGAACTGAATGCGGAAAAGCATTGCCCGGACACGCAAGGCACGCTGCCTTGCCCGGCGACCCTATTCGGCGGCGGACAACGCTTTAGCCCGCTCGCCAAACCATTTCTTCTGCGTGGCCTCTCGCACCGATGCGCCCACCGCGGGCGAATGCCTGCGGCCGCGCACCGTGACGAGATTGACCTCCCGCCAGAATTCCGGCTCCGTGATCGGCAGAGGCACCACGCCAGGATGCTTGGCGGTATGCTCGGGCATGAAGCCGAAGCCGAGCCCGGCGGCGATCATCGCCAATGTCCAGTCGTCACGATCGCTCCAGTATACCGGGCTGGGTGAGTGAAACGGCGCTCGCGGTGGAAAAGCGGCCCGCCGAATTCATCTTCCAGGAGTTTGATGGCGCGCGACAGCGCCGGCTGCGTGACATTGCACTGCTCGGCCGCCCGCGTGAAATTCAGTTCCTTGGCAACGGCCAAGAAGTATCGGACCTGGCTGATCTCCACTGCACGCTCCCTCACTGGACGTGCATACGGCACGGCCCGGGTGCCATGCAATCTTACTAGCTGCCCTGACGTCAAACAACCCGAGCGGTCGATCGACCTCCACAGCCGACGATCTGACCGTCAGCTATCGAATCCATGTCTCAACGGCATTTCCGCAGCTTGCGGCGGTTCACCATACTCATCGTCAGATCCAGAGCCGGCCCGCACCCCGTCGCTCATAGCGCAATCGGAAGGACAAGACGATGCTCAAAGGCAAGACAGCGCTCATCACCGGTTCGACCAGCGGCATCGGGCAAGGCGTTGCCGAAGCCTTCGCGGCCGAGGGCTGCAACATCGTTCTGAACGGCTTTGGCGACGCCGCCGAGATCGAACGCCTGCGGGCCAAGCTTGCGGCCGATCATCAGGTCGCCGTTCGATACGACAATGCGGATATGAGCAAAGGCGACGCCATCACGGCGATGATGGACAAGGCCATCGCCGAGTTCGGCGCCGTCGACATACTGGTCAACAACGCCGGCATTCAGCATGTCGCGCCGATCGACGACTTCCCGATCGAGAAATGGGAAGCGGTGGTGGCGATCGATCTCATGTCCTCATTCTATACGATCCGGCGCGCCTTGCAGGCGATGAAGGCGCGCAAATGGGGCCGCATCATCAACGTGGCCTCGGCGCACGCGCTCGTCGCATCGCCCTATAAATCCGCTTATGTCGCTGCCAAGCACGGTGTCGCCGGCCTGACCAAGGCCGTCGCGTTGGAGGTTGCCGAACAGGGCATCACGGTCAACGCCGTTTGCCCCGGCTACGTGCTCACGCCGCTGGTCGAGAAGCAGATACCGGATACGGCCAAGGCGCGCGGCATCACCGAGCAGCAGGTTATCAAGGATGTTCTGTTGGCAGCGCAGCCGACCAAGCAGTTCGTCACGGTCGAGCAGGTTGCCGCGCTTTGCCTGTTCCTGGCTTCGGACGACGCGGCTTCGATCACCGGCGCCGTGATGCCGATCGAAGGCGGTTGGACTGCTCACTAGACCCACACGAGGAGCGAAGGCGATGAACAAGATCACGCAAAATCTGTCCGCCCCGCAAGCAGGACCGGCGCTTGGCCATCAGGGCGAAGTCAAGCGTCAGACCGTTCTTGTCCTTCAAGGCGGAGGCGCGCTCGGCGCCTACCAGGCCGGCGTCTACCAGGCGCTGGTCGAGGGTGGCATCGAACCGGACTGGGTCATCGGCACGTCCATCGGCGCCATCAACGCCGCGCTGATTGCTGGAAACGAGCCCCGCGTGCGTCTCGCCAGGCTCCAGGAATTCTGGGACGGCGTCAGCCGCAGCAGTCCATTCGACGAGTTTTTCCGGATGATGGTTCCAAGCAACATCTTTGCCAATATGGGCACGGTGATGCGCGGAATCCCGGGATTCTTCGAACCGAACCCAAGCGCCATGTTCGGAGTCAACCGCGAGGTCGGTGTCGAGAACGCATCCTATTACACCACGGATCCGCTCAAGAGGACGCTGAGCAATCTGATCGACTTCGACTATCTCAACGGGCGCCACACGCGGCTGACGGTCGGCGCGGTCAACGTCAACACCAGCGAGCTCAAATATTTCGACACGCGCGAGATGATCCTGTCGGCGGCGCATGTCATGGCGTCGGGTGCCTTGCCGCCGGCGTTTCCGGCAGTCTGCATCGACGGCGAGCCCTATTGGGACGGCGGCATCTATTCGAACACGCCCATCGAGGTCGTGCTGGACGAGCGCCCTCGGCGCGACGCGCTGATCTTTGCCGTCAACATGTGGCAGCCCCGCGCCAACGAGCCGAAATCGATCTGGCAGGTCATGGGGCGACAGAAGGACCTTCAATACGCCAGCCGCGGCCGGAGCCACGTTGCACGGCAGGAGCAACTGCATCGGTTGCGGCATGTCGTGCGCGAACTGGGAAGGCTCGTGCCGGAGGAGCGTCGCGAGGATCCGATGTTCAAGGAGCTCGCCTCCTATGGCTGCCCGTCGGTCATGCATCTCGTTCGCCTGCTTTCGCCGCGACTGGACGGCGAGGACCACACCAAGGACATCGACTTCACCCGCTCGGGCATACGCACGCGCTGGCAGGCAGGATACGAGCATGGGCAGCGCGTCCTCGCTGACAAGCCCTGGGAATGCGAGGTCGACATGCTGCAAGGCATTGTGATCCACGAATCCCAAGAGTGACGTGCCGCGCCGAGCAAGATACGGAGACCACCGATGCAGATTGTCACCCCCGGCATGCGGTTGATCCCGGAAGCCGTGCTCGCCAACAAAGCTACGCTGTTCCGCACGATCCCGGAGACTCCCTCGCACGCGGACAAGTCATTGCACCGCGTGATCATTGTAGGCGGCGGCGCGGGCGGCCTGGAACTGGCGACGCGCCTCGGCCGCAAGTTCGGCAACCGGCGGCTTTCCGTCACGCTTGTCGACCGAAACCGCACCCATATCTGGAAGCCGCTGTTGCATGAGGTGGCATCCGGCGCCTTGAGCGCATCGCGCGACGCGGTCGAATACATCGCCCATGCCAGCCGCCACGGCTACCGATACCGCATTGGCGAGGTCGTCGGCATCGATCGTGCCAAACGCCAGGTTTTCGTTGCGCCCAGCTTCGACGATGACGGTCGCCAGGTCATCCCGCCGCGCGTTCTGGGCTACGACACGCTGGTCATGGCCGTTGGCAGCGTGACCAATGACTTCGGCACGCCGGGCGCCGCGCGCCATGCCATTTCGCTCGATACCGCGGAACAGGCGGCCCGCTTCAACAAGCGCATGATCGATGCCTGCCTGCGCGCCAATGCGCAGTATGAGCAGCTTTCACCTGGTCAGCTTCATTGCGTCATCGTCGGCGCCGGCGCCACCGGCGTCGAGCTGGCAGCCGAACTTCACAAGTCGATGCGCGAGATTGCGTCGCATAATCTCGACAACATCGATTTCGAAAGGCTGATCCGCATCACCATCGTCGAAGCCGGACCGAGAATCCTGCCTGCGCTGCCTGAGCAGATGGCGCGCGCCACGGCACGCTTGCTGATCAAGTTGGGCGTGCAGATACGCTGCGGGATCAAGGTCACTGAAGTGACCGAAGACGGTATACGGCTCGGCGACAAGCTCTTTGTGCCTGCCGAACTGGTCGTCTGGGCGGCCGGTATCAAGGCGCCGGATTTCCTGAAGGGTCTCGAAGGTCTCGAAACCGATCGCATCAACCGCCTGATCGTCGATGAAACCTTGCGCACGGTCGCAGACGAGAATGTATTCGCGATTGGCGACTGCGCGAACTGCGTTCTCCCGGGCGAAGAAAACGCCTTGCCGCCGCGTGCCCAGACAGCCCATCAGCAGGCAGGCCACATGGCCAAGGTGATTGCGGCGCGTCTCGCGGGGCGGGCCCCGCCGGCGTATCGCTACCGCGACTATGGTTCCCTCGTCTCACTCGCCGACTACGGTGCGTTCGGCAGCCTGATCGGCGGACTGAAGATTGAAGGTCTCGTTGCAAGGCTCGTCTATCGCTCGCTGCACAAGATGCATCTCAGGGCGGTGCACGGCCTGGCGCAGACAACGCTGGCTTCGATCGGCGAGATGATCGTCAGGTGCGCCAGACCGCGCATCAAGCTTCATTAGAGCGGCGGAGGCGATGCGATGGAAAAGTATGATGTCGTGATCCTGGGCGGCGGCAATGCCGGAATGGGCGTGACGGTGGCGACGCGCGCCGCCGGACTTTCCGTCGCCTTGGTAGAGGCTCGCGATCTTGGCGGCACCTGTCCCAATCGCGGCTGCACTCCGAAGAAGGTGCTGGTCGCGGCAGCCCACGCGCTCGACGAGATCGCGAGGGCCGGCGATCATGCAATAAGGATCGAACCGCCGCGGCTCGATTGGCGAGGCTTGATCGAGCGGGAAAAGGACATCATCAGAGACATCCCGTCCCGATTGTCCGGTTTGATGGCCAAGCGAGGCGTCGACGTCATCTACGGCGAGGCCGCATTTGTCGCCAGCAACGCCATCCGCGTCGGCAGTCGAGAATTCGAGGCCAGGAACATCGTCATCGCCACCGGCTCGAAGCCGCGCCCAATGCCGATTCCCGGCTCGGAATTCCTGACGACATCGGACGATGTGCTGAGCGATCCGACGCTGCCTCGCGCCGTGGTGTTCATTGGCGGTGGCGTTATCGCTTTCGAGCTGGGTCACGTCTATGCGCGCGCCGGCGTTGAAGTCACCATCCTCGAGGCGCTGCCGCAGCTTCTGGGAAGCTTCGACGTGGATGCCATTGCTCAGCTCCTTGGCGAGAGCGAGCGCCTGGGTATCAGCATCCATACCAAGGCCTGGGTCAAGAAGATCGAGGAGGGCGACGGGCGACTGCGGGTGAGCTTCGCGAAGGATGGCGCCGAATACCGGGTGGACGCAGATCGGGCCGTCAATTGCGCCGGGCGCGTTGCCAATGTCGAGGGCCTCGATCTCGGCGCCGGCATCATCGTGCATCGCGAAGGCCGCATCGAGATCGACGATCATCTGAGGTCCCGTTCCAACCCGGACGTCTATGTCTGCGGCGACGCGGTCTGGAATTCTCCGCAGCTTTCGCCGATAGCGACCTACGAGGGCGGCATCGTCGGCCGCAATATCGTCGACGGCCCGAAACATCGGCCCGACTACAGTCACATACCTGCCTCGCTCTACAGCATTCCGGCCGTGGCAACCGTCGGTTTGACCGAGGCCAAGGCGAGGGAACGCGGCTTCATCATCAAAGTCCGGTCGAACGACATGCAAGGCTGGCTTTCGGCCAGGACTTACGCCGAGCCGGTAGCGTGGTCGAAGATCATCGTCGAGGAAACGACAGACAGGATCCTTGGGGCTCACCTGGTCGGCCATGCCGGCGAAGAGCTGATCCACATATTTGCGCTCGCGATGAAGCACGGCATCACGGCACGAGAGCTGTCTGAGATGGTCTGCGCTTTCCCGACCTTCACAGCGGATATCAGGAACATGATGTAACGCGTCGCCTCGGGTCAGCGAAGAAGACACAGATCTGGCATGTGTCGATGCAGGTGGGGCATCAAATCCATGCAGGAAAAACATGGCAACTGCCGAGGGGTTACGGTGATAGGCTGTGTGCGAGGTATGAAAGTGCAGACATGGCCGCCGACGACCAGGCAATGACATTCGAGCAGTCCGTCCAGGCAGCCATCGAGCTTGATGCGCCTCTCAATGAACGGCTGGCGGTGGTTGCCGCGGCGGTCCGCCGCCTAAACTCGGAGTTCGCGGACGCTGTAGATCGGCTGGTGGAACGCCTGGAGAAGCAGGGTGCCGGAGCGGCGGCGCCAAAGCCCGGCGATGTCATGCCGCCATTCCTGCTGCCTGACGACGAAGGCAGGCTGGTTGGCCTAGCCGACATCCTGCTCCAAGGACCCGCTGTGATCACCTTCCAGCGCGGGCATTGGTGCCCTTACTGCCGTTTGAACGCGATCGGCATCGTCGAAGCGCAGCAGGAGATCGCGGCATTGGCCGGGCAAATCGTGGCGATCATGCCCGAGCGAGGCAAATTCGCCAGGGCCATGAAGGCCGCGGTTGGCGCAAGCTTCCCCTTCCTGACCGATATGGACAATGGCTACGCCCTGTCTCTTAACCTCGCAATATGGATCGGAACCGAGATGGAGCGGTTGATGGGCGTAGCCTATGACCTCCCAAGCTACCAGGGCAACTCCAGCTGGTTCCTGCCGATCCCGGCCACATTCGTCGTCGGAACCGACGGGATCATCACCGATCGCTTCGTCGATCCGGACTACCGCCGTCGCATGGACATCGACGACCTGATCGCGGCGCTCAGGCGGGCTCGCTGACGCCGAAGGATGACCAGTCGGCCGCTCTCAAGAGATTGAGCAGCGTCGTCGCGACAGGTGCGCGCTGCCTGCCGGCGACCGCATAAACCGAAACGGTCCGCGAGACGTCCAGATCGCGAAGCTTGAGCCGGCGGATGTTCGAGGATCGCGGTGCCGTAAGCGAGACAAAGCCAACTCCGGCATTGGCCTCAAGCAGCGCAAGGAGATCTTGGTCGGTCTCGACTTCATGCGCGGTCCGGGGTGTATACCCTTTAGCGGAAAGACAACGCGCTAGTTCTTCGCTCGTCTCCCAATCGATCCGGCTGAGCACAGGTTCGGCGGCGAGCTGAGCCAGCGCGACATCAGCCTCATTTCGCCGGGCGAGCGGGTGATCTGAATTTACCGCGAGTTCGAGCCCTTCCTGGAACAGAGGCCACACGTCCAGGCGGTCCCAAACCTGTCCAAGGGGGCCGGCAATCGCCAACTCTACTTCACCGCCCTTTAGCGCCTCGATCACAGCCGCCGGCGAGCCACGGTGGATTTTGAGATGCACACCGGGATAGGCCCGAAAGAGCTCGGTGAACGGCGAAACCAGCAGCGCAATGTTGATGCTGTTCGAAATGGTCACATTGAGCGGCGCAACGTCACTGCTTTGCACAGCCTTGGCCAATGACTTGGCGGAAGTGGCCGCGTCATAGCATTGTTGCAGCAAGGGCAGCATCCGCCGTCCAAGTTCCGTCAGGTGCGAGTGCTGACGCTCTCGCCGGAGGAGCTCGCCACCGAGTTCTTCTTCAAGCGTCTTGATCGCGCGCGTAAGCGCCGGCTGAGTGACGTTGCATTCCTCGGCCGCTCTGGTGAAGTTCAACGTGTTGGACAGGGCCAAGAAATAGCGGACCTGCTGCATCTCCATGAATTTTCGCCCCCTTCAGCGAAATTCGATTTCTTCAGGAACAGCTAATTCGCGGCCATGCTAGCGGAAATCCAAGCAAGGTCGAGGGGTGATTTGCTGGGGTTTGCCCGCAAGACAATTGTCCAGCAGGTTCACCTTGTCGGTCGTCCCAATGCTAGAAAACATAGTGTAAAGTATTGTTTTTATTGAATTAGCGGAAGTTCAATCCTCTCGCAGCACCGGCTTTTCCGAAACATCTGGTGGGCGTGTCGGGCGATCGCGCCGGCTCAGTTGGTGACATGCGACAGCCGCAGGCCGGCTTCGTCCGGGGCGTCCACCATGCCTTCCTCCGCGAAGCGGAACATGTCCTCGAAATCCAGCTCCCGCTCGAAAATGACGCCGCCGACTTTGATCGCAAGCACGTCCTTGTCGCCTTTGGGCGCGAAGTAGATCTCGCCGACCGTGCCGCGAATGCGCTCGCCGATGTCCTTGGCGTCCTCTTCGCTCGCGCCCGGCAGGAAGACGCCGAACATCGAGGTTCCGATCCGGCCGATCAGATCGTCCTTGCGCACCGCGGATCGGATGGCCGATGCGATCAGCCGCAAGGCCTCGTCGCCCCATTCGAGACCGAAACGCAGGTTGATCGATGCCAGATGTTCCGGATGGATGACCAGAAAGGCGCCGGAGCGCGGACCGGCCGGTCTCTGCGCCCTCCGGTCGACCATCGAGGTGAACACCTTGCCGTTCAGGCAGCCGGTCAGCTGGTCGTAGGTGCCGGATCTGGTGAGTTCCTGCCGGTAGCGGCGGATCTCCACCTGTTGCCAGCCGAGCAAGGCAAACAACGGCAGACCGATGACGATCGGCACGATGATTGCCGTAACTGCCCCGCGGCCGAATGGCGTGAGGCTGTCGCTGAAAAGCAGCAGGTAGTTCAACCCGAGCGAAAGCCCGACGCAGGCGGCGGTGCCAAGCGCGGCCAGCAAGATGAGGTGCTTCCACGTTTGAACCGGCGCGGTCGGTGTTTTCGCAGTCAAGGGCCAATCTCCTGTTCGACGCATGGCATACAGGAGGTCCGTTACGATTTCGGTGTCAGGGAAACGTACAATTTGATGCAAGTCGGCATGTTCTCCATGGCAAGCGCCGGATCCGGCACACCGGCGGCCGCGGTCGGCGGCTAACGACCTGCCAGGTCGTCGGCCCAGTCCAGGTTTTAGAAGTGCTGAACCGCCCTGACCATTCTGCTTTCACGCAAGTGCGCGAGGGGAGCGGCCACCGGCTTTCCCGCGGCAGCACTATTGCGGTGGGCCGAAAATGCCCATCCGGGCGGTTCTCGCCACCACCTCCGCCTTGCCGTAAATGCCGTTGCGAGCGGCCATCGCCCAGCCGTTGGAAACCAACCAGGCGCCGACATCCTGCGTGCCGAGCGCGCAGGGCGCGGCGATGGCGAAACGGTCGACGTCCGGCGGCAGGAAGCATTTCAGCGCCCGCCCGCGCAGCCAGGCGTTGAAGGCGGCCCGCGCCCGCTGGCCACAAGGCCAGGCGGTGTCGTCGAACATGCAGGTCCTGTCGGGGCCTATGTCGACCGTCCCGCTGATGGCGACGGTGCGTCCCATGGCTTCGACGACCGCCGAGGAGGTCGCGACGGGACGGAAAAGCAGCGTCTCGCGCCAATCCTGCGGCATCGGCGTCTGCGGCCGCTGCGCAAGTCCGAGCTCGCTAAGCGGAGGACGCGGTTCGATGCGCTCGATCCCGGATGGGTCGAGCGGCGGCGGCGCAATGAGGTCCTCGGCGATCTTGCGCGCCGGCCGGCCTGGCCGCGCGTCATGGATCGGGCCATGGAAGGCCGGCTTCAGGTCGCCGGCGTCCTGAGCCGGTGCGATCGAAGCGGGCGGCAGCAGGCGGCCGCCCTCGACGATCAGCACCATGCCTGCGAGCAAACCGAGGCCGCCGAGCGCGGACGCCAGCAGCGGGCGGCCGGACGGGCTCACCTGGTTCACGCGTGGACCCTCGCGGGATCGTGCCGATAGCCGGCGGTGCGGCCCGAGCCCGACCCGTTAGCTCCTGTCGACATGGCGCCCCCCCGACCGCTGAACCGGACCATACATTAGATGTGAGCGACATTCCTTGAAAAGCAAGGCGTTGCGTTAAGTCTCGCGCAACCAATGCGGCCTAGAATCGGCCATCGGATGTCGAGGGGATGACATGATGCGCAAGCCGATACTGCTTTTTGCCTTTCCGGCCCTGGTGCTCATTTTGCTGGCGGCGGAGCGAGCGGCGGCGCTGCTTCTCGGCTTCTATCCGGCGAGCCCCGCTGCGTGGCACGCCTGGCTCGAGCTGCGGCCGTTCTCGACCATGTTCTGGCAGCAGGTGCACGTCTATCTCGGCGGATCGATGGCGCTCGATGCGGCCTTTATCGTCCTGGCGGCGGGCGCCTGCTGGATGGCAAGCTGCTCAAAATGGTCCGGCGGTTTCTTCATCGCCAATCATGCTGCAATCATTTTCGCCGGGTCCATGATGGCGCTGAGCAGCCACGCGGAAACGGCGAGCACGATCGCCGCCTTCGTCACGCCCCATGGCCTTCAGTTCTCGGTGATGGTCGACCTAAGCTTGCAGAACTGCCTGGTGCTGTGCCTCGGTCTCGCGGCATGCGCCTATTGCCATGTCGCGTTTCTGCGCGAGGCAAAGCTGCGTGCCGAAGCCCGCGCTGTCCGCATGCTTGCGCTGCAGCGCGATCTGTAACCTGCCGGTCCGGGCGGCGAAGACCCGCCTGCTCAGTTGATCTTCTTGTAATAGACCTTGCCGTCGGGCTGCTGGATGCGCTGGTAGGACGGGTTGGGCCCCGGAGGCGCGACCTTGCGCTTGAACGCGGGCTGTCCGTCTCCGGCGCCAGCGTCTCCGTCGGCCGCGGACGCATCCGCCACCGTGGTGTTGTCGAGCAGGGCCGGCTCGGCCGCGCCGGGCGCCGGCTCGCTGGCGGCGACCGGCTGGCCTTGCTCAAGCTTGGCGATATTGCCGTTGATCCGGCCGAAACTCGCCTGCAACTGATGGTCCAGCGTCTCGAACCGGCTCTGGAAACCGTTATTGACGGTGTCGATGCGGGCGCCGATCCGCTGCTCGAATTGGCCGAGCTGTTCCAGCCGCGCCTCCATCGTCTTGAGGTCGTTGACGCCGCGATAGAGATAGACCGCGGCCGTCACGTTGACGACGGTGACGAGCAGCGCACCCACCGCCACGACGCCGATCAGCCTGGCCCGGCTGGGCTTTCCCGGAGCGGCTTCCCTGTGACCGAGTTCGATTGCCGGGACGTCCGGCTCGCTGATCATCGTCATTCAACCACCACCTTTGCGCCCACCGCGACGCGTTTGAAGAGATCGATCACATCGGTGTTCGTCAGCCGGAAGCATCCGGACGTGCCGTCGAAACCGACGCCCTTGGGATCGTTGGTGCCATGGATGCGATAGAGCGTGTCGCGCCCGTCGCGCGACAGATAAAGCGCCCTGGCGCCGAGCGGATTGTAGGGACCGGCCGGCACCATCGCCGGCAGTTCCGGCCGGCGCGCGCGCATTTCCCTGGGCGGGCGCCATTCCGGCCATTCGGTCTTGGAAGCAATTTTGACCGTTCCGGTCCAGCCGAAGCCGTCGCGGCCGACGCTGATCTGGTAGCGCAGCGCATGCCCCGCTGCCGTCACCAGATAGAGCGCCTTCTCGTTTTTGCGGATGACGATCGTGCCGGGCTGCTCGCCGGTCTCAAAGGCGACCGCCTTGCGCAGGCTGGGGCCCATGGCCGGCAGCGGCGGCAGCCCTGAGCCGGCCATCGCTACGTCGCAGGCCGACGCCAGCGCGATGCCGATCAGGCCGGCCGCGGCAAGACGCCCGACAATGCGAAGGCTAGCGCTGGGCATTGTCCAGCCGCTCCTTGAACATGCGTTTCAAGTCCTTGTTGAAGCGCGCGCGTCCGTCCACCTCGGAAGGCAGGATGGCGCGGTTCAGCGCGTCGGCCAGGAGTGCGTTGTCCAGCGCCAGCGACTTGATGTGCGGCGCCTTGAAGATCTTCTCCAGCTCGCTGCGCGAGAAGTGGTTGCCGAACCATTTGCGCTTATGCTTGTTGGCCACCAGCGTGATGCTGACCTTGTTGCCGCGCAATTCGCGGATCTTCTTGTAGAGCCGCTTGCCTTGCCTCAGCGAAGCGACGTTGAGCTCGAAGACGATGAAGATTTCGTCGCTCGTGCGCAGCACCGAATCGTGCCACGGCGTCTCGATGTTGGGCAGGTCGATGACGATGTCGTCGAAGCGGTAGGCGACGAGATCGAGCAGCCGGAACACGAAGTCGGAACCGTGCGGCTCGAAAGGCAGCTGCGGCCGCTCGAAGGAATAGAGCGTCAGGCCCGACGGCCGCGACAGCTTGATGACGTCCATCAGCTCGACGTCGAGCCGGTCCGGCTGGCCGATGATGCCGGAGAGATCGAACTGATTGAACTGGTTGAGATAGGCGCCGCAATTGGCGCTCTGGAAGTCGAGGTCGACGAGGCAGGTCGAGGCCGCCCGCTCGGCCGACTTCGAGGCGAGGTGCTCCGCCGCCGAGATCGCCAGCGTGGTGGCGCCGGCGCCGCCGCTCGCGGCAATGAAGGTGACGATGCGGCTCTTGGTGCCTTGGTTGCCGGTGTCGTGGAAGGTGACGGCGTTGAGCAGCTCCTTGGGATCGAGCGGCTTGTGCAGCCAGTCGGAGGCATTCATGCGCACCAGAACGCGCGTCTGCTCGGAGGTGAGCTCGTCGGAAATCGCAATCAGCGGCACCGACGCCCAGGCCGCGCGCGCCTCGACGATTCCCCCATTGCCGAGCAGTTCGCCATTGGCCAGATCGAGGATGATGATGCCGGGGCGGCTGTCGACCGGCGGCCCCTTCAGGAACTCCGCCGCGTCCGCGACCTTGACGTCATAGATCGCCAGCGCGTCGAGACGCGTGGTGACGTCGCGCTTGAAATTCGCATCGCCGGAAAACAGGGCGACCTGCTTGCGCTTGGTCGGGAGAACTCTGGTGTCGATGGCGTTCATGGGAAGGTGCTCTTTAAATCTTCACCTGTTACAGTACTCAGCATGGAAGGCATTTGCAGATTACCGAGTCCAAGCAATCCACCCAGGAAGAAGAACTGGACAGGGTGATTGACAATACTGACCGTAACGGTAGGCACCGGCCCGTTTGGACGTGTCCAGTAACCCAAGCCGCTCGCAGCGTATTCGAGACGAACTTCGGATTTCTGCAGGCCCGGCAGAATATTCGCCATCCCCGCTCGGCCGCCGCCGCCGCTGAAGATAAAGTCGAAAGCCGCCTGGTTCGCGGTGGTGTCCATGCACGAACTCGAACCACAGGTGCACGAAGCCGTGCCTGCGGCATTGGCGGTGCAAATATAGTCATAGGTGCCGGCCGGAACTGCCGCTCCTACGAGCGTTGAATCCGAAGGTGTCTTCCCCTCCAGCGCTAGTCCGCTGGCGACTGGGGTCGAGACTTGTGCGATCCTCGCCCCAACCTGCACAGCCTTATTGGCGGCATTCCATTGATAGAAGGCGTAGCCGAAATCGACGAAGCCGAGCAACAGGATCAGCAGCATCGGCATAGCGACGGCCATCTCGACCATCGTGGCGCCGTTGCGGTCGGCTCCAAATCTTTTCAGCGCGATCACCATCCGAATACTCGCTCTTGGTGCGAGACGGTCAGGGTGAGTGCGCCAAAGCCGAGATAACCCCACAGTCCGAGATTGCTGTAGGGATACGAAGTGGAGACCTCAACCACGTTTACATTGCTGGTGTTGCTCAAATAGAGTTCGGTACCTGTCGCCGGGTCAATTGCTGGTGTCGAGGTCGTGGTCACGGTTATCTGCGCCGTGGTCCAACCCAGGACGCGCGCGCTGCCGCCGGTCACAGCTCCGTTCACCGCGAGGTTCGTGCCGACGGTGATACAATTGTTCCAGTTGCTGTCGTTGCAACGGGCCATGTAGCGGGCCGCGTCCTCGACGCCGGCCAAGAGCAGCAGGCGGGTGTTCAGGATGTTGGAGAATTCGAATACGCCGGCTGACAACAGCAGCATGAAGGGTGCGACGAGAGCCACCTCGACAAGGGCTGCGCCGCCTTGATCGCCTTGGAACCGCCGGATAATTTGGCTGAGCGCTGCAATCATGGCATCACCGGTAGAGCTGCGCTTCATTGCGCTGAAGCTTTTTCAGAGTGCCCAAGCCAACCGTGGTGCTGATGTCCTGAATCTCGCCGTAGATGTCCGCGTTGGGCGGGCCGCCAGCCGGCTCGGTCACGAAAACACTGGCAAAGGCCTGCACCGGCAGGTTCTGGCTGCCGCCCTGAACGGTGTTAGCCACGCAGTCGATAATCGCGACGTAAAGAAGTCGCCTGTCCGCGGATTGGGTCGTCGAATTGCACTGGGGCGGCGTCTTTTCTTGCCCGCTCTTCAAAGTCGGATTGTCGATTTCATACTTGTAGACGCAATACCGGCTTGGGTTCGCGCCACATGCAGTCACCACTCCGGACGTACTAGCGTTGCCATGGTTGACGCTCCAGTAACCGGAAAAATCCCACGACCCGTTGCCAAGCACGCCTGCCTGGGTGCAGCCGCCTGAGTAGAAGCAATTGTCCCGAGGCAGCGCCTTGTAGTTGTTCGCCTGTCCGCTGTTGGGCAGATCGTAGCTGCAACTGTTCCCGTTGTTCTTCACAACCATGCCCTTTCGAACATTCGGAGCCGGAGGAGCATCTGCCGGGATTAATTTACCGCTGTTGCCATTCGGATATATGTCGAAGCGCGTGTTGATGCCGTCATTGACCGGAGGAATATTGCCCGGACGAGTGGTGACCCCAGTCTGGCTGTAGCAGGCAGGCGGGTTCGTCACCGCGAACATTTCGGTCAATGTCTGTGTTGACTTGTCACCCTCCGGTGAGGACAGGAAGCCATAGTTCCCTGGGCCATACTGCGCAGTGTTGCCGCCGGTCTGCTCCTTCAGCCATATCATCGGCTTCGTCGTGCCGGTCAGTGCGGTCTGAAGCGCGCCAAGCGAGGTGTAGGGATTGCAGATGAACATCGGCGTAAACTGACACAAGGCATTGGTGAACCCCGCCACGGCTTGCGTCGTCAGGTTCATGCCATTGCTGCCACCTACGAAGCTCGCAGGAAATATTGTAGCGAAAGCCGTGGAGTTCACCGTTATTTCGGCAAATTTTGCCAGTTTCGGGTCGGTGGTACTCCAGTCTACGCCGTTGGAGTCCACACCTGCCGGGCTGAGCGTGATCGTGTCGTTGGCCGGAATGTTGTACAGGTAGGTGACCGTAAGGTCGGCGGGAACCAGCGTGTGGCTGCCGGAGGTTGAAAATAGTGTCCTGTTGGTTTTCAGAAGATTCGTGATGGCGCTGTTTGCTCGCGTGATTGCATCGGTGTTGCCGTCGAGCTCCGCAGCCGCGGCAAGAGCGTATGCGTCAGCACCCTTCTGCATGTCATTATGAAGGCCGCCAGCCCGACTCATGTCGATGGCGAGAAGCGCCAAGCCGATTATCACCGGCAGAAGCATGGCAGCGAAGACCATCGCTATGCCGCGCTGATCCCGCCAGAATTCACGAATGGTCCCCAACATGACCCTACTCTCTGTTCCATTCGTACCGGGTGTCCTCGCGCGCCCGACGCGCCGCATCCTTCCGTTTAGTTCGTTACGCTGGGCGCGCTCGACGGCCCGACATTGACTGTCATGTTCGTCGTCGGCGTCGATCCACCCGGCGGAAGCTTGTATTTCTGCACCACGGCGACCGACCGTGCGCCATTGCCTTCGATCTTCGTGTTGTTCGAAGCCGGGTTATACGGGTCAACCGTCTGCAGCAGCTGGTTGGCCTTCTGCGAATCGCCCGATGCCAAAGTCATCGTGTCGTAGTTGTTCAAATAGTCGGCCGCGCAGCCTGCGAGCAGGCTGGTGCCGAGAAGGACGAGCAGGAGCTTATTTCTTGACATAGACCAGCTTGTCCTTCGATTTCACATCCAGCATGTGGCCGTAGGGCCCTGTGACGCCTTCGCCATGCTCGTACATGCGGATCATGTCCTTGTTGACTTCGAGCTGACCGAGCAGCATGAGTTCCGGGTCGTTGGCCGGCCTTGTCTTGTCGAAGGGTGTCGCCAGCTGCTGGCCGGGTTTCACCGGCCGCACGAGATGCGGCGTCACGATGACGACAAGCTCGGTCTCTTCCTTCTGCGTGCTCGAATTGTGGAACAGCGCACCAATGATCGGCACCTGACCGAGCCACGGCACCTGGTCCTGCAGCCTGGTGTTTTTGCTCGAGAGCAGGCCGCCGACCGCGAAGCTCTGGCCGTCGCGCAAATCGACCACGGTCGCCAGCTTGCGATTGGTGAAGATCGGATCGCCGGCCGGGGTGAAGCCGGTCAGGTCGCTGACCTCAGGGGCAAGCTTGATGTGGATCTTGCCGTCGTCGAGGACGACCGGCGTGAAGTTCAGGTTGACGCCGAACTGCTTGAACTGGATTTCGACTTCGCCTTGGCTGTTGACGCTTCGAACCGGTATTTCGCCGCCGGCGTTGAAGCTGGCTGTTTCGCCCGAGACCGTGGTGAGGTTTGGTTCGGCCAGCGTACGAACGACGCCTTTCGACTCCAGCGCTTGAATAATCAGATCGACCTTGACGTTGCTGTCGATGACGCGGGTTATCAGTGCCGCGAACGGGCTTGAATTCGACAACAGACCGCTGATCAGATCGCCGGTTCCAAGTACTGTTCCGTCCTTGTCCACCGTGGCATCGCCAGTTCCCCAAATAGTTTTGCCGCTGCGGTTTGCGCCTCTCCACGACACACCAAGATCGCGACCGGCGCTGCGTTTGGCCTCCAGGATGCGTACGGAAAGATTG
Organism: Mesorhizobium sp. CA5; assembly: GCF_020165105.1. Taxonomy (NCBI): domain Bacteria; kingdom Pseudomonadati; phylum Pseudomonadota; class Alphaproteobacteria; order Hyphomicrobiales; family Phyllobacteriaceae; genus Mesorhizobium; species Mesorhizobium sp. CA5. Next base: position 76,044 of record NZ_JAIUHJ010000025.1, read on the forward strand.
ACTTGTTCGCTGTCATCGATGGTCACGGCATTGATAATGGCGTCGGGGCCATATTGCTGGGTGACTTCCACGATGGATGCCAGTGTCGCGGCGTCCTTGACATGGCCGCTGAGCCTTATCTTGCCGTTGATCGAACCGATCTCGACGCGGGCCTTTGGCGCCACCTGGCGGATAGCCACCGCCATGTCGCTGACATCCTGGCCGACCTCGATCTGAATGGCGCCGAGCGAGCGCTTGTCCTCGGAAAACAGATTGACGGTGGTGGTGCCGACGCTCTTGCCGATGATGTAGAGCGTCTTGTCGGTCATCGGCTGCGCATCGGCGATCTTCTCGTCGCCGACCACGATGTCACCCAAAGTGGCGTTCACCTGGATCGTGGCCGATTGGGAAACGGGCACGAAGACGCGATGCAGCGACGGGCTCGATACGTCGATGAAGCGGTCGGCCGCCATGGCCGCGTAATCCGAGATCGCCGATAACGCCACAAAGGATAGCGCGGCCGCCGCCAACCCCGTCCAAACTCGCTGCATCCGCATCTCCCCATTGCTGCCAACCGGCAGCCCCTCGTTTGCCGCTCGCCTTTTTAGCGTTGGCGCGGCACTTCATAGGTCTCAAGCTTGACCCCCCGGAACACTCCGATCGTGGCCTGCGCCGGCGGTTCAGGCTGTAGGTACTTCACCACTTCCTTGACGACCTGCTGCGGTGCCGCAGTGACCGCCGGCGCCGGCTTGACCTTGCTCAATTCGTCTATCCTGCTGTCGACCCGCTCGACTGCCTGGGCAATGCCATCGATCTTGTCGTTGGCACGCTTTCGTTCCTCCGCGGCAGCCGCGTCGGCGGCTTTCTGCCGGTCGAGCTCGGCCTGCCTCTTGGCGACGTCGCCGGGTGTGTCGCCGGTCAAATCCGAAAGCGTAATGCGTTCGGTGGTCTCGCCCTTGTTCGCTGCGGCCTGGCGCAGAGCCAGAGACAGTTGGCCGACGCCAGCTGCAAGCGTCAGCTTCTGCGCGTCCTTGGTGCTGGCCTCCAGCGTCACCGCCTTGACCACGGTAGGACTGTCCTTGCTCTCATCCGCCACCTGGTCGACGGCAAGCACCTTCATGCTCTGCAGCAGCACATCGACGAAGCTCTTGTCCATTCCATCGCTGTCGCGCACCGTTCGCGTCAAAAGAATATCGACGCGATCGCCAGGGAACACGAAACCGGCAACGCCCAATACGTCGTTGACCCGGATCGAGACGGCCTTCATTCCCTCGCCAAGCACCGCGGAAAGCGTGGCGCGCTGGCCAGGACCGGTGATCTTGGCCGCGAGCACCGGCTCGTTTACGCCAATCGTCTGCAGCGCCTGCTTTGCACCTTCGCCGGCCAGCGCATCCTTCGTTGTTTTGAAGGCGCCTGTAGGCACCGCTCCCGCGGGCCAGGGAATCTCACGCAGCTTGTCGGCTGTCAGCGTATCGCCGAATTTCAGCGCCACAGCCGCCACGACCACGGTATCACGCTGAACGCCGGCAATCGATGCCATGGCGCTGCGTTGGTTGGCGAGCCAGATGTTAGCCAGCACGACCGCAAGGACGCCGAACACGCCGGCGAGAACGATCATTATCAATGTATTTGCACGCATCGACCCAAGCCCCTAGGCCAGCCCATAGCGGTTTCCGCCACGCATTTGAAATTCAGACCCGGATCGCGAAATCCGGGTCTGACTTGTTAACTGCCCGTGCCGGCAGCGGAGTCGCACGTAGTTCCCGCTACCCTTGCCAAATTCGTGCAAAGGCCCGCAAACCGGCCGCTCACCCAACCGCCAATCGCCAAGATCGCAAGGATCGCTGCGCCAGCGATGATGCCGACCAGTATTGAGTATTCGACCATGGCAGCGCCGCTCTCATCGTCGCGGAACCGCCGGCGCATCATCAAGAGCGTTTTCATGTTTGGTCTCCACGTCAGCCGGTGCCCTTAGAAAGAGCCAACGGCATAGACGCCTGTTCCGATCAAGTACCAGTGCCGGCGGCAGCGTTGCAGGTAGTGCCGGCGACTCTAGCCAGGTTGGTGCAGAGGCCGGTGAAACGGCCGGACACCCATCCGCCGATTGCGAGAATGGCCAAAATTGCCGCCCCGGCAATGATGCCGACGAGAATAGAATATTCGACCATAGCAGCGCCGTTTTCATCGTCGCGGAACTGCCGGGTCATCGTCATGAGCTTCTTCATGCCAATTTCTCCCTTTGGAGGTTTGAACCCGACGAGACAGAGCTAAGGATGAACCCCATACCCAAGCATCCCCCGTCACGTTCAATCCTAGGTCCCGCGAAAAAGCCGAGTCAAACGGATTAACATTCCCTTAAGCCTTCAATACTCGTTAATACGCCTTCTGAATTTCGACAACAGCTTGATTCGTCTCATTTTTCAAGTGATCTTAACCATTCGTTCACAATTCCGCCGCAGCCATACCTCTGGGCCGCCATATTAGAAACAATGCATATCTCAGTATATCTAAGGGCTTACCGACCAATGTCGGCCTACGTGGTGACATAGGTCGTAGGACTTTAGTCCGGGTGCGGTACGCAGGGGAAAATAAAACGATTTTCCGAATCTCCATCTCTTAACTATGTCGCAAGTATTATACGCTGTGTAGCTTGCAGGCCGCTTGTGCCTCTCGTGGTTAACGCATAGTTTCCATCTGGGGAAATCATAAAGGGGTAAGCGGCATGTTGGGTCGCTTCATCAAAGGGCCGAACGAACAGAAGATGCAACTGGCGCCGATCGCCGCTGCGCCGAATGGAGCGGCCACTGCTCCCGCGGCCGAAGCCGAACCGCAAGGCGATGATTTTCTGACCCTCAAGGTCGAGCTGCATCGCCATCTTGTCGACCGTTTCAACCTGACTGCCCTGGAGAATTCCTCAAAGGACGAAATCCTGAACGAGATACGGCCCATCGTGCGCGAGTTCGTGCGCGGCCGGAACGTACCGCTGAATGCCCGCGAGCTGGATCAGCTGACCAGCGACACCGCCGACGAGATGCTGGGGCTCGGTCCGATCGAGCCGCTGCTGAAGGACGATTCGATCACCGACATCATGATCAACACGCATGAGCGCGTGTTCATCGAACGCCGCGGCATGATCGAGGAAACCGCCATCCGGTTCCGCGACGAGGCCCATCTGCTGCGTGTCGTCAACAAGATCGTGTCGAATATCGGCCGACGCGTCGATGAATCCTCGCCGATGGTGGACGCGCGGCTGGATGACGGCTCGCGCGTCAACATAGCGGTAAGGCCGATATCGGTGGACGGGCCGCTGGTATCGATCCGCAAGTTCTCCAGGAATCCTTATTCGCTGGAGCGGCTAGTCGTGCTCAATTCGATACGCCCGGCGATGGTCGATTTGCTGCGCATCGCAGTTCAGGCGCGCAAATCCATCCTGGTTTCAGGCGGTACCGGCAGCGGCAAGACCACCCTGCTGAATGCTTTGTCAAGCTATATTCCTGCCAGGGAGCGTCTGATCACCATCGAGGACGCCGCGGAACTGCAATTGCAGCAGCCGCATGTCGGCCGATTGGAGACACGCCCACCCAATGTCGAAGGCAAGGGCGAGGTTCGCCAGCGCGAGTTGGTGAAGAACGCGCTGCGCATGCGTCCTGATCGTATCATCGTCGGCGAGGTGCGCGGCGAGGAAGCCTTCGACATGCTGCAGGCCATGAACACCGGCCATGAAGGCTCGATGACCACCATCCACGCCAACACGCCGCGCGACGCCATATCGCGCCTGGAGCAGATGGTCGGCATGGCCGGCATGCCGATGACCTATGAGTCGATTCGGGCCCAGATTGCTTCCGCTATAGATATCATCGTGCAAACTCAGCGCCTTTCGGACGGCGGCAGGCGGGTCATTTCCATTTCGGAGCTTACCGGCATGGAAGGCAATGTGGTGCAGATGCAGGAAATCTACCATTTCGTTCGTCGTGACGTGACGGCCGACGGGGCAATCATTGGCGATTTTCGCGCCACAGGAGTGCGGCCCCGTTTCGCCTCGGAAGCCGCAACCCAGGGATTTCACTTTGCCAAGGATGCTTTCAATCCGCAGGTTCCGCTCTGATGCTGTCCGGTGAGTCCTTGCTTTATTTTATCTATACTGTAGCGGCGGCATCGATCATCCTGGCCGCCGAGGCGCTCTATCTTTCCTATGCCAGCCGGCGCGCCCGTGCGGGAACGGTCAACCGCAGGCTGAGGCGTCTGGCCGACGAGGCTCCGGCAGAGCAGACCTTGCAAGGTCTTTTGCGCGAGCGCGGCCTTTCGAACTCGGGCGACTTTGTTTTCGGCTACGTCGGCCTGAACCGGCTCTACACGCAATCGGGGATCACCGGGAGCCCTCTGAGGTTCGCGATGACATTCCTGATTACCGGTCTGACGGTGGCTTCAGTTCTATCACTCTTGATTGGGGTCTCTGCCCTCGCAGCAGTGATTAGCTTCCTGTTGATCGGCCTCGTTCTGCCGCTCCTGGTGCTGAGGCGGGCTCGCAACAAGCGAATTCAGAAATTCGCGAAGCAGCTTCCCGACGCGCTGGATATGATTGTCCGCTCCCTGCGGGCCGGCCACCCAGCCTCCGTGGCAATTGGGCTTGTCGCCCGCGAGATGCCGGATCCGCTCGGCACAGAGTTTGGCATCGTTTCCGATGAAATTACCTTCGGGCTCAGCATGGAACAGGCCGTACGCAAACTGGCGCAACGTGTCGGCTTCGAGGGCCTCAACCTTTTATCGGTATCGTTGTCAATTCAGGCAAAGACAGGCGGTAATCTGACCGGCATCCTGCATAATCTTTCGGCCGTTCTGCGCGAGAGGCAGAAGCTGGTGATGAAGATCAGGGCGCTTTCCGCCGAAGGTAGGATGTCGGCCTGGATCATCTCGCTATTCCCGATCGTGATGTTTTTCGTCCTCCAGCTGGCCGCTCCCGCCTATTACGGGGCGGTCTGGGGCAACCCCATGATCATGCCGGTATTTGTGATTTTCGGCGTATGGGCGCTGTTGGGCGATTTCATCATGTACCGAATGGTTAATTTCGATTTCTGACAGGAGCGGCGGATAGATATTTTCTCAAATAGTCAGGACTTAGGCCTGCTCGTCTCCATTGCCGTCTTCGGAGCGGCAGTGGCGCTTTTTCTCTTTGCAGCCTTCGTCTTCCTGCCGGCGTTGCAGACCCGGAAACTGGTGACGGAAAGCCTCATCGCCGAAGGTGTGACGGACCCCCGGTCGATGTTAGGCATCGATCATCAGGCCAAGATTTCGGCGCAGCGACCGGTCGAGGCCTATTTTCGCTCCATCGAGAAAGAGCGGCTGGAACCCGATGCGCTGGAGGCAAAGCTCTTTCGTGCCGGTTTCTACCAGGCTGGCGCGCCCTTGGTATATACTTTGTCGAGATTTGGTGCCGTTTGTGCAGGCTTCGTGGTAGCCTATCTGCTTCTGTCTCAGGTTCTTCCGTCAAACCTGCCCGCTTTTATTCCACTTGCCGGCTCGGCCCTGTTCGGACTGGCCTGCATGGTGATTCCAAGCATTATGCTTGACCGCTTGGAGAACGCGCAGAAGCTAATCTACCGCCGTGGCTTCCCTGACTTCATGGATATGATGATCACCTGCGCCGATGCCGGCATGAGTCTGGAGTCCGCGGTGGAGCGCGTTAGTGCCGAACTGGCGGGCACCCACAAATGGCTCGGCATCCAACTTGCGATCATGAATCTGCAACTGCGGGCCGGCAAACCATTGCGTGAAGCATTGCGTGAACTCGCCGAACGCATCGGCTTGGATGAGGCGCGTGCGCTGGCGGTTCTGTTTCGCCAGTCTGAGGAACTCGGCACAAGCCTCACAGACGCTCTGCGCGTATACAGCGAGGAAATGCGATCGCAGAGAATCCTCAATGCGGAGGAGCGCGCCAATGCCCTTCCGGTCAAGATGATGATCCCACTCGGCATCTGCATCTTTCCGGTGGTGCTGATGATCGTCCTTTTGCCGGTCGTCATTCGCATGAGAGGCATTTTCTTCTAGTCGGTCGTATGATTAGCTTCTAAAATAGAGTCGGGGACTCCTGGGACACACAATGACAAAGCGCCTCGTAGTCGCGACCAGCCTGCTGCTGATCTTCCTGGCCGGTTGCCAGACCAACGACTCCACCGGCGGCGTCGTGCGCGCCAACGAGCCGGCAAAAGGCGACTACACCGCCTTCGGCGATACTTTCGATGGACTGAAAACGATCAGCGACGTCGACTACTATGCCTCGGACCAGGCGGTTACCGAGGCCAAGACCCAGTTTCGGTCCGAGAACTACGGCAATGCCGGCGCTTTGTTCTACAAGGCCACGCGGCTCGCCCCTAATGACGGCGTCGCTTGGCTCGGCCTCGCCGCTTCCTGCGACCGTATCCGGCGTTTCGATCTGGCCGATATGGCTTACGGTCGGGCCTACCGGCTGATCGGCGCGACGCCGGAATATTACAACAATCTCGGCTATTCCTATTTGCTTCGAGGCAAGCTGCAGGACGCGCGCAGCAACTTCCTCAAAGCCTATGAACTGGCGCCCAACGACCCGACCGTGGCCAACAATTTGAAGCTGCTGTCCTCCAGCGTGCGGAACATCGAGCGGTCATGAGCCTTTTGCTGACCGCTGCGCTTGTGTTCAAAGGGGCAGCGGTCCTGTTGCTCGCGCGTATCGCCTGGATCGATTTTTCTACCCAGCGCATCTCCAACCGTGACGTGCTGCTGTTGCTTTGCCTCGGCCTCGGCGCCCTGCAATTCCAGGCATTGCAAACTCACTCATGGTTGGAAATGGGGATTAGCGCGTTCGGCGGCTTGGCCTTGTTCCTCGCGCTTTTTCCATTTTGGCTCCTCCGGAAGGTTGGAGCCGGCGATGTCAAGCTGATGAGCGTGACACCATTGCTGATTGGCGGAAGCAATCTCGCCGTTTTCTCGATACTGCTGCTGGTTTTCGCGGTCGCCACGGCTGCCATCATCAAGAACCCTTTTCTGATGCCAGCCGGGATGTTCCGCCACTATGTGCAGCATATGGATCGCAAGGGCGTCGTGCCGTTCGGCGTGCCGATTTCGGCGGCCGCCATCTGCGCGATAGCTTTGCAGATGTACTATGCCCTGATGATAGCGACCAGTTCCGGGATTTTGCAGCAGCTCAACTGAGCTTACTCCCCCCTCAAAACCCCGACGTCGACTTCTCCACCAGCTTAAGCTTACCCTTCTCCACCCTGAAGAACGGCATCGACCTTTGGCTCGATCCGTCGGCGCGGAAGCGGAACAGGCCGGTCGAGCCGCGGAAGCCGCTGGCGTTTTCCAGCACCTGCTTGCTGAAGCCGTCGGGGCCGGCTGAGCTGGCGATTCCCGCGCTCAGCGCCACCACGTCATAGGCATAGGCCACATTGACGTCCGGCTGATAGTTGTAGGTGGCCTTGAAGCGGTCGGCGATCGGGCCGGTCTCGCTCTGGTCGAGCGTCGCGATATAGGCGCCCTCGTAGAGCGGATCCATCGGGCGCTCGAGCCAGCGGTCGGTGCCGATCAGCGTCACCGCCTTGCCTGGAATGCCTTTGGCCTTCAGCGCCGCGAGCACCGCGACAGGGCTACCGTCGCCGCAGGCGACGACCACGGCATCGGGCGCCTCGACAAGCGAGCCCATGTCGGACACCACCTTGGCGCCGCCGTCGCTCGCCGAATAGGGCAGGGTCACGGCAAGCGTGGCGCCGTAGATGCTGAGCGCGTTGGCCACCCGGGATTCAATCGGGCCCGACTCCGCGCCCGATGGCACCAGCAGCACGAATTTCCTGGCGCCCTTGGCGGCGACCGCCGCCGCGCCCGCCGCAGCGCTGTCGGCTTCGCCGAGCCGCACGGAATAGACGCCGGGGCCGCCGGCGAAATTGTCGGCCAGCGCCAGCACCGGCGGCCGCTTGGAGCCGGAGAGCTTGGCAAGGTGCTGAGCGGCCGCAAGCTCGGACGGCCCGATGACCGCCTTCGCCGTGCCCGAGGTGATCGCCTTCACTGCGAGGTCCTTGGCGTAGCCGCTGTCGCCGCGCGTGTCCTCGATCGTCAGCGTCAGAAGCTTGTCGCCGAGGTCGGCCATTGCGAGGCGCGCGCCGTCATACATTTTCCGGCCGGTCTCGCCGGTGCTTCCGGGCGCCGAAAGCGGCAGCAGCATGGCCACCTTGGTCGGTCCCGTGCCGAGCGTCAGCTGGGCCTTGGCAGCGGCGGCCGAGGCCGGGCCGGCCGAGGTCACGCTGGCCAAGGCCGCACTGCCCAAGGCCTGGCCGCTTGCCTGCTGGGCGGGCACCGCGGGCGCGCCCGCCTGGCCGGCGGGTGCCGTGATCGCCGACGGATCGAGCACGTCCGACGCGCCGCTCTTGGACTGGCATGCGCACAGCGTCGCGACGAGGCCGAGAGCGAGAGCCCCCAATGCATGTCGCCCAAAAGTGGTCCCGGTTTTGGGGAGACGACATGCATCTGACAAAGACCTGAAGCGCACCGCAACGATTCGTTTCGGCGCGGCGCGCTTCAGGTCCGGATCGTGCCGCTCACATTTCATTTGATGCTTCCATCCATCTGCCGCCAGTATTCGCCCCGGTCCGCCTTCACTTCTCTTAACGTTTGCCTGCCCGGCGCGTCCCGCGATTCTTGCATCATGGCTTCAGCCGTCGAACAGCCGCGCTCTCAGCGCCTGTATCGCCTTCGCCTGCGCCGGGCTGCGATAGTCAGCGCATTTCATGTAGCGCGGCCCCGGCACGAACGATCGTCGCACGCAGACGCGGTTCTCCTGGCCGGCGGCGGACAAGCCGACAATCGAGACGTCGGAGAATCCGATCGTCGCCACCGGCAGCGGCCCGGCCGCTTCGAGCCCTTCCCGCGCCAGGATCGCGCGTGCGCGCCGGCAGTAGTCGACAGAGCGGACCGAGAAGCGGGTCTCGCCGTGCCCGGCGCGGTATTTCATCACGGTGGTGCAAAGGTCGCCCGCGGCGAGCCTGTTTGCCTGCGCCAGATATTTGACGCCGAGCGCGATGTTGGTGGCCGGCTCGCCGAGCTCGTCGAGAGAGCCGCGAAAGCCGAGCATCCGCGCCGTTGCCGGCATGACCTGCATCAGCCCGACCTCGCCGTCGGCGCCGCGTACGCCGGGATCGAAGCCGCTTTCGATCTCCATCACCGCATGCGCCAGCACCGGCTCGAGGCCGTAGAGCGACGCCTGGCAGGTGGCGAATGCCTTGAATGTCGCGCGCGTCCGCTCGGCCACCGCGTCGCAGCGCACGGGCTGCGTCCCCGGCGGTTGCGGTCGTTCCAGCCAGTTGGCGTGGACAGGTATTTGCCCCAGGCCGAGCAAGGCGACCGCCAGGGCAATTCCAGGAACACTGCGCAGCGGTTTTCCGCTCGCACTTGCGTCAAGACAAAGAGATGGACCGTTTCGCCGTTTCGGTGAAACGGCGGACCGGTCCAGCGCGATCGCCTTCGCCGGTTCTCCGTCGGCCACCATCGCAGCCAGCCGGCGTCCGCTTGCCCGTCAGCTCAGTGCATATACTCGACCATGCGGTCGTGGAAGCACTCGCATTTGTTGAGCGTGTCTTCGTCCTTGTAGTTCGTCTTGAGGTAGCCATAGGCCATGCCGCAGGCGACCTTGGCTTCCGAGGCCCAGACGAAGGCGGGACGCGACGAGTTGATCCATTCCGGGCTGTTGGCGACGGCGACCGATTCGTCCATCAGCTTCACCACATGGTCCTTGAGCTCGACCATGTTGTCGGTCAGCACCAGGTCCGAGGTGCCCACAGTGCGGCAATAATTCACCGCCGGCTCGCCGATGATGTCGGCGGCGAACCCCGTCGACCCGGCCACCAGCAGCGCCGCGGCCGAAGCCAGCAATCTTATGGAATGTTTCATGTAAGCCCCTCTCCGAATTGCGAATTCATGCTTTGCTGATGTTTAGCATGGAAGCGTGGTAGCGCATAAGTGCTAAATGGTGGCCGTGTGCTGTGCGTGGTTCGTGTCGTCGTAAAGGATGTTGATCGTTCCGGCGGCAGGTCCGTTCGTCAGCTGGGCCACATCTACGAAGTTGGTGCCGCCGGCCGTGCCGTTGGTGTCGACACTCAGCGTCTTTGTGCCAGCGTCATAATGCACGTAGTCGGCGATGTTGCCTCCCGGTGCTGTCTCGAACAGCGAAGACAAGTCGATCTTGTCGCCTTCGGCGCCACTGTAATCGGTGATGAGATCCTTGATGTCGAGGTGGTCGAGCCTGAACGCATCGGCGCCGGTGCCGCCTGTCAGCGTGTCCTGGCCAGCGCCGCCGACGAGGAGGTCGTTGCCGGACCCGCCATTGAGCGTATCGTTGCCGGCGCCGCCGACGAGCGTGTCGTTGCCGCCCGCTCCACTCAAATTGTCGACTCCGGCTCCACCATACAGCATGTTCCCGACATCGTTGCCGGTGATGGTGTCGTCGAAAGCAGACCCGATGATATCGGGGGCCGCCGCCGTCGACGTGTAGATATGCGAAGCGCCGGCGGCGTCCGCCGAGTGATCCGCAATCGGGTTCCCGCTCAGCGTCACGCCGATCAGACTTGTCGCCAGGTCACCGTCCGCGTCCACGATCTGGATCGGCAGATTGAAGTTGACGGGGTTGGTGCTCTGAACGGCTGCGCCGAACCCGGTGATGGCGAAGTCGTCGCCGCTCGTGTTCAACAATTCCAGACTGTTGTAGCCGTCGGCCGTGAACGTTGAGACGGAAACATGGTCGTCCATTATACCTGTTATCTGAGCGGCATAATGAACTGCGGCGGTGGGATCCACATCGACGAAGTGAACCGTGTAGGTTCTGTCCGTCAGCCCACCCGGACTGCCAACCGTGTATGTCGTTGCGTTGGTGCCGATGGTCGCGAAATCGACGATCTGCGTCTGCCCGTCATACGCGATCGCGACCGAGGTGACCGAATCGAGCGCACCATCCCCAACGACCTTGTTGTTGTCGGTACCCGTCGTGGCGTTGTCGTCCTTCGCCGTGATTTGAAGAACGGTGTTGGTGTTTCCGTCGCCAAAGGTGAAGGTGGCGCCGTTGGCGGTATAGTGGTTATCGAACACGTGGTCGCGGTTGGCGAGGACGCCATATCCGCCGGCTCCCATCGTGTTGCCGGTTAAATCCTGGACAAAGTCCACCCGGATGCCTTCGCCCGCACCGATGTTCTGCCCGCCGGCGCCGCCGCCGACGCCGAAGGAGTTCGCGTTCCCGTTGATGGTCGTGCCGGTGCCGAAAGGCGTGAAAAGCACGTCCTGCGAATTATCGTCGACCGGGGCACCGGAGTTCTTCTGACCATTGGGCACGAAGCCGGCCCAGGCGCCGTTACCGCCGTCGAAATCATACGTCCCGTTAGAGAACGTCACTTGCGTCAGGCTGTCGACCGTTCCATTCATGTCAACGGAATAGCTGGCACTCTGGGGGTCGAGGGTGACGGTGAACACCGCCAGGCCGTTAGCATTTCCGTACAGGGTATGACCGTCCGCAGATACATCGTAGATGATGTGGGCGCCGCCCGAAGTCAGGCCGCTGTCCGCGCCATCGAGAGACGCCGCGAAAATCGCCGTGCCGGCACCATCCGCTCCGTAGTTGTTGGACAGCGAGTGGTCTACATCCAGAGCAAACGTAACCGGAGCGCCCGCGCTATTCGACAGCACCGCGTAGTCCGGCGAGACTGCTGTCGGGCCGTCATCGAGGAAGGTGACCGCGCCGCCGATGTCGATGGCGCCGGTCGAGGCGCTGTCGCCGTCGGCATCCGTCACCGTCGCCGTCACGGCGATCTTGCCGGCCAGATTGAGCGCGTCGTTGTAGGCGGCGGCCGTCGAGCCGTCGACCAGATGTTCCAGCGCGACGTTCTGCACCACCGTCAGCTTGCCGTCCGAGGCGACCGATACCGTGAAGGCGGTGTGCGTGCCGCCGGCATCGCTGTACTGGCCCTGCACCGTGGCGCCGACCTGGACCAGCGTGATGGCATGGTCGCCCTGCGCCGTCGCCAGGCCGGAGGCCGCGTTCGTCACCGACAGCGCATAGGCCGTCGTGCCGGCGCCGTCGGCACCGTAGGCCGAGGTCAGCGTCACGATCGCCGCAGCGCTCGTCGCCGTCATGATCGCCGGGTTCAGCACGCCGTCCGTCGTCGGACCGTTATTGGTCTCGTCGAGCGTCACCGAGCTGCCGACCACTGCATTCGAGATCGTCGGGCCGTCATCGAGGAAGGTGACCGCGCCGCCGATGTCGATGGCGCCGGTCGAGGCGCTGTCGCCGTCGGCATCCGTCACCGTCGCCGTCACGGCGATCTT
>NZ_JAIUHJ010000026.1:0-84174 GCF_020165105.1 Mesorhizobium sp. CA5
GGTTGGGGATGAGGACTCGGTAGCTGCGGCCGAGTCGTTTATCAAGTCCGCCGTAACCGCTCGCCAAGCAAGGGCAAGTGCTCTATGCTCCGGTCACATGCCGGTATCGAGATCGGGTTGTCCTGGCGGGGGCGTTCCATGTTCGAAGTCGTCGCATTCTGGCGAAAAATGCGAGTCAGGGCCGCGGCATTTGGCTTGGTCGTTGCCGCGCTGCTGGTCTTCGGATCGCAGGCTGCGAGCGCCGCGCCGAACTGGACGCTCGATCCGTCCGCTTCGGTGCTCACCTACCAGTCGGTCAAGAAGAACACGATCGTCGAGACCAACAAGATCAGGAACATCACCGGCACGCTGAGTTCCGCCGGCGACGCCAGGATCAGCTTCGACCTCAATTCCGTCGATACGGGCGTCGACTTGCGCAACGTTCGCATGCGTTTCCTGTTTTTCGAGACATTCACCTATCCGACGGCCGAAGTGACGGCGAAGGTGGATCCGGCGGCGTTCGCCGATTTGCCTACCAAGCGCCGCGTGAAGACGACACTGCCGTTCCGCCTCAGCCTGCATGGCGTCGACAAGGATCTCGAGGCAAGCGTCGTCGTCACCATGATCAGCGACACCCAGGTTTCCGTCGCTTCGGAAGCGCCCGTCGCGGTCCATGTCGAGGATTTCGGCCTCCTGCCCAACATCGACAAATTGCAGCAGGCGGCGAACGTGACCAACATCGTGCCCACGGCGTCGGTGTCCTTCGATTTCGTCTTCACCGCCGAAGGCGCCAAGCCGGCCGCCGTGCAGACCGTTGCGGCCTCGACCGCCGAGGTCGGCCCCGTCGCCACCGATGCCGCGAAAGCCAATTTCAGCGACGAGGAATGCCTCAACCGGTTTGCCGTGCTCTCGCGCACCGGCGCCATCTATTTCCGCCAGGCGAGCGCGAGGCTCGACGCCAAGAGCCGCCCGCTGCTGGCGGAGGTCGAGGGCGTCGTCGGCAAATGCCCGGCCCTCAAGGTCGAAGTGTCCGGCTATACCGATTCCGACGGATCGCCCGAGGCGAACAAGGCGCTCTCCGAGCGGCGCGCCCAGGCGGTCGCCGATGCGCTTATCGCCGACGGCGTGCCGCGCAACCAGATAAGCTCGGCCGGTTATGGCGAGGACAAGCCGGTCGCCGCCAACGACACGCCCAAGAACAAGGCGCTCAACCGGCGGATCGAATTCTCCGCCAGCAAGCTCACCAACTGAGGTGACGGTGGGTTCTGGTCCGATCGCCTTTTGCGGTGGCCTGCTTCGCGCCGCGGGAGTTGTGGCGCTTGCCCTGATTCTGACGATGGCCGCCGCAAATGCCGAGCGGCGCGTCGCGCTCGTGCTCGGCAACTCGCAATATCAGCACGCGGCGCCGCTCGCCAATCCGGCGCGGGATGCGCAGGCCATGGCCGATCGGCTCAAGGACCTCGACTTCGAGGTGGTCTCCGGCTTCGACCTCACCAAGCAGCAGACACAGACTACGGTCGCGCAGTTTGCCAAGCAGGTGCGGGGCGCCGACATCGCGCTTTTCTTCTATGCCGGCCATGGCCTGCAGGTCTCCGGCAAGAATTATCTGCTTCCGGTCGACGCCGCGCTCGAGGACGAGACCTCGCTCGATTTCGAGGCCGTCTCTGTCGATTTCGTCCTGCGCCAGATGTCGCGCGAGACCAGCATAAGACTGGTTTTCCTGGACGCTTGCCGCGACAATCCGCTCGCCGACGTGCTGGCGAAGACCGCCGGCATCAAGGGCGCAAGCAGCGGCCTTGCTGAAATCCCGATCGAGAATGGCGGCGCCGGCACGCTGGTCGCCTTCGCCGCAAGTCCGAACCAGCTCGCCTATGACGGTTCGGGCGACCACTCGCCGTTCACCACGGCGCTGCTCCAGCATATCGGCGAAGCCAACGTCTCCATCACCGAAGCGATGAACAGGGTGACCAGCGATGTCTTCAAGGCCACTGCCGGCAAGCAGCGCCCCTGGATCAACGTCTCGCTGACCACCAAGGTCGTCCTGCACAGGATCGATCTCAATGCGCCGCTGATCGTCGGCGAGGCAGGCCCGCCGCAGGCCGAAGCGGGCTCCGGGACGCGCAACACCGGCGCGGCGTCCGGCCAGACCGACGAACAGCTTGCGCTCAATGCGCTGCGTGAAAGAATCCCGAAGTTGGGAACGGACGGGCCGATCTTTTTCGATCGCCCGGTCAAGTTTGGCGACCCGGCGATCGACGGCAAGAGCATAGCCCAACTGATCAAGGGACAACCGCTTTTCAGTCCGGTCGAAGGCCTCGACAAGTCGGTCTGGCAAGGCAAGCACTGCGACGGCTGCCACGAGTGGAACGAGACCCGCCTCTGCGAGCAGGCGAAGAATTTCGCAGCCAACGACGTCTCAGTGCTGCGCCTGGAGCATCCGCTCGGCACCCGCTTCAAGGTCGCTTTGGCCAGGTGGGCGCAAGGCGGCTGTAAATGATTTTCCTGGAGTTACCCTAGTACGCGTCGACCGATTGCCGCTGCGTCTCCATCTCCACCATCTGGATGCCCATATCGACGAAGGCCGAAAGCACGCCAAAGCGGTCCGCGGTCGAGACGCGCGCCAGCCCCGCCAGGATCCCGGCATTGACGGCGTGGGCGGCGGGAAATCCAGTCGACAGCATATCGAAGGCCGGGTCGCGCCACGCCGCGGAAAGAGCGAGCCAAGCAGCCGGCGTCGTCGGCGACGGATCGACGGCGTCGCCCAGCGCCGTTCGATTGCGGGGATTGCCAGGCTCGCCGACCCAGTCATTGACGAGCGCCAGCAATTCGAGGTCCCTATCGGCAAGGAGTTCTGAGAGATGGCTCAGGCATTCATGCCCCCACCAGACCGCGGCGCGTTCCGGCAGGAGATAGGCACAGAACGTGACAGCCTCCTCCGGCACGCGCCCGGCGAGCAGGGCGCGGCAGAACTCGAGCGGGGATTGATTGGCGGCCGGCGATTTCATGTCCCGGGCGATCGCGGGACAGGCAAGAAAGAGATCCCTTGCGGTTCTGTATCCGAGTTCGTTGGCCATGGCTGCCAAACCCCGAGAGCCAGCTGATAACCACTCAAGCCTTTAGCCGAGAGCCGGTCAAGCCTTAGAGCCGGATGAACCCGTCTCTAAATCAAAGAACTAGAGCATGATGCCGCCCGAAACCGCTTCATATTTTTCGGCATCATGCTCTAGCTTTTAGCAGGTGGCGGCCATCGGCAACGTGCGCTTGTTCACAGACAATCGCTTCAAGATTTGATATGGTGCGCGCCAGCGAAACCCGCTCAAACAGGAGTGACGGTCATGCGGTGGGGCAGCTCAGCCTTGGCATTGGCGACCGTGCTTTTTTCAACGCACGTTTATGCCGATCCGCTACAGAAATCGGAAGACATCGTGAAGTTCTTCGCCGGCCAGGGTAATCTTGGCGCGTCGCGCGGTATCTGCGTCGGCACCGAAGAAGAGTGCAAGAGCAAAGCCGACAAGAACGAGGCGCCCCAAAAGGGCAGCCTCGACATGATGATCAATTTCGCCCTGGATTCGGCCCAGCTCGACCAGACCGCCCGCACGGAGCTGGACGAGTTCGCCAAGGCGCTGAAGGACAATAGGCTGAGCACGTTCAGCTTCGTCGTCGAAGGCCACACCGACGCGACCGGTACGGATCGCTACAACCAGGACCTGTCGCAGCGAAGGGCGCAATCGGTGGCGGCCTTCCTGACAGCGAACGGCGTTCAATCGACCCGCCTCGAGCCGATCGGCTTAGGCAAGTCGCATCCGCGCGTCGCCAATCCCTACGATCCGGTCAACCGCCGGGTGGAAATGCGGATCAGGACGCAATAGGCGGCCGGTGAGCGCGCGCCGCCCAACGCGATGGCGGTGCCGAAGATCAGCGCCCTGGTCATTTGCGTGAAATCAGCGCAAACGCAGGGGACTCGTCATTCTATGGCGGAGCAAGGAGCGAAGCGACGCGGCGCAGACCATAGAATCCATTCCGTGCCTTGGAAGCGCCGCCACGGTGCAGAATTTTGCTCCGTTGCGATCCGTGGCGAAGGTAAAGGCATGGATTTCAGGGTCTCCGCGACGGAGCTTCGCTCCTGCTCCGCCCTGGAATGACGATCGCGATGGGCGTTTCGGCCAATCTCCAACGCATGCCACCTGCCAACACAAACAGAGCCGACCGGTCAAAATCCCTGTGCAGCGCCGTTAGCCGGGCTCCAGCGTATCCTGGATCGAACTTATCAGCGCGGTGATCGCCTGCTTGTATTTTTCGAATTCCGGAGACGTCTGCCGGATTTCGGTCGTTGTCGTCGCCGGCTGGCCTTGGTCGGTCACCACGCGCGGCGCTTTCTGCCCCATTTTCCGCTCGGCCCAGTCCACGACATAACTGGCGGTCTTGCCGGTAAGGAACGGGTTGGCCTGGATGACGGCTGATCCCAGAACCGCGGTCAATTGCGACGAGCCCGGCGCCGCCAGCACCTGATGTGCCCCTTCCATGCCGAGGAAATGGCAAAGATAGAGGCGACCGGCGGTGATCTGGTGGCCGCGGGCGCGCAGATAGGCTTCTCCCTCGCGCGCCAGGTTGCGCACCATCTCGCGCGACAGCGTCGCGTCGTAGCGGAGTGCCAAAAGGTCGGCGGTCGAAAGCGAGCGGGCGAGATCGGGACGATAGGTGTTCATCATGCGGATCCAGGTCTTGGAGATGAACTGGCCGGCGCCGGTTGCCGACGAAAGCGGGTTCTTGGCACGGGCGCTGCCGCCGCTTTCGACGTGCACGATCCGGTCGGTCAGCGTCTCGACGGCGGAATCACCTGAGCCGCCGGAGCTGACGGAAACGGCGGTGGCGACCGAAGTGACCGTGCCCAGCGGGTCGATCGCCTCGCCATTCTGATAGAGCTCGAAATGCAGATGCGGGCCGGTCGAAAGCCCTGTTGTGCCGACATAGCCGATGACGTCGCCGGCCTTCACCTTGGTGCCGACCCCGCTGGCGATGGCGAATTTCTGCATATGCGCATAACGCGTCTCGCGGCCGTTGGCATGCGTGATCTTCACCAGATTGCCGTAGCCGCCGCCATCGCCCTGAAAGGAGATCGCGCCGTCGAAGGCGGCCACGATCGGCGTGCCGACCGGCGCCGCCCAGTCGACGCCCTTGTGGATTCGAACCGTGCCGAGGATCGGATGCTTGCGCGGGCCGAAGGTCGAGGTCATCACTCCGGCGACCGGTGTGACCATGCCGTTGGTGACGGTCAGCGATCGCACCTGATCGTCGCCCGTCACGCAGGCATACTGGCCGTCGCTTTGCTGGAAGACGAAACAGTCGAGGCTCTTTTGCGCGCCCTGGACACCGACATAGAGCACCCGTCCGGAGATTTCGCCCTGGCCGCGCGGCGTCTGCGAATAGATCAGCACCAGGCGCTGGTCCTCGCTGGCAAAGGCGTCGAGGTCCTGCCCCCGCGACAGATACATGATCGCCTCGCCGATGACGCTGGTTGGCACCTTGTTGCGTGCTGCCGTCGAATAGATCGCGTCGAGCAGGCGGTACTGCCGCTTGGGCCCGCCCTGGTCGGAGGCGCCGGAATAGTTGAACAAATCCTCGCGGACCCAGGGGTCGACGCCCGACACGAAGGCGCCGGCCGCATTGCGCGTCAGCGTGCCGACATAGACATTCTTGGCGTAGATCGAGACCTGCATCAGCGACATCATCGTCGTCTCGCGGTTCGGCCGGAACCCGCGCATGGCCACCACAAAGCCGGGCTCCAGCCCGTCGCGGTTGAACAGCGTCTTCAGCGCCTCGCCCGCAAGCTTCGCGTCGTCGGCGGAGAAATGCGCGTCGAGTGCCACGCTGTCCAGGCTGCGGTCGTTGAGGATCTTCACGAAGGTATCCTCGGTCGCCTCGAAGCGCTGGTATTCGCTGGCGACGGTCGCCACGGTCGTGTTGTTCTCGACCGCGGTCTTCTTGAAAGCCGGGAGCGCGGCTTCCCCCTGGTCGATGGTCTCGCCCCAGCCGGCCTCGGGATCGTCGGCGTCGGCCTTGGGCGCCGGGCCGGCGTCGCTCTCGTCAGGCGCCGCCTGGAGGTCGTTCTCGAGGTCGCCCTGCGGATCGCTCTGTTGATCGCCTGGCGCCGCGGCCGGAGCGGGCGGTGCCGGTTGCGCGTCGTCGGGCGTCGCCGCCGAAGGCTTGGAAGCGGCCTGCCGCTGCGCCTGGAAGAAGGCGAAATCCTCCTGCGTCGACGGGATCGTCGTCATGAACTTCTCGCTGGCGCTCAGCATCACGTCGGACAGGATCTCGATTTGCGGCGAAGCCCCGGAACTGTCGAGCTCAGCCGGACGCGCGACGGTCTTGCCCTTAGTCGCGGTGTCGGCATCGGGCGCCAGCGTGATCCACATCGGATCGCCGGCGAGATCGATAATCGCCGGCACATAGACCGAGGCATCGGGCGGCACGTCTTCCATGCCCTCGACGGGATGCAGCTCCTCGTCCTCGTCGCCGAACGACCAATAGTCCTTGGTCAGGTAGAAGCCGGTGGCCAAAGCGACGACGGCGATCGTTGCGGCCCCTGCAAGGATTCCGCGCCAGAGCTTGCGCCGGCGCTCGGCCAAGCGCGCCAGCTTCTTCTGTTTGAAGCTCGTGTCGATCGAGTGCGTCACGGGCTGCTTCCGGTCAGGAAGTAGGTCCAGCGCACCTGCTCCTGCGTATCGACCTCGACGAAGCGCGCCGCGATATGGCCGCGCTGCCAGCACTCTTCGATGCCACGGATCGAAAAGCGCCGCCGGTCGATGCACATCTCGGTCGATCCGTTGAGGATCGCGTGGCCGAAGACGTCCGTCGCGTAGAGGTAGATGTAGCGATTGGCCAGCTCCTCGCGGATGACGTTGACGCACTGGTTGGCGCCGATGGTCCACCAGCCGTCAGTCTGGTCGGCATTGTCGACTTTCTGTCCGACCGCGAGATTGACGACGTCGAGCGTCTGGTTGCAGATGGTGAATTCGGCATGCGCCTTGCCGGGCGAAAGGATCGAGAACAGCGCCGCGCCGAGCAGCGCCACAAGCGTCATGCGGCCCGGCAATCGGAGCCGGTTACGCTGCTTGCGTGGCGAGGGCTGGTGCAAATAACGCAGGCGGCGAAGGTCCATCGGCGTTCATGCTATCCGCCAAGCCGGAAATAGGTGGCCGTGGCGGAGAACTGCGATCCATCGGCCTCGATCTCCTCGAGGATCCTCGGCAAAAGCTCCGAGGCCGGCGTCGGTCTGGAGAACATGGCAGCCTGGATGTCCTTGGGGCCGGTGATCACCAGCATGATCTGCGGCACCGCCTTGCCGGCTGCTTTGTCCGCGGCAGCGAGACCGATCGGGATGTTGAAGGTCACCTTGTCGGTCTGCGGCACCATGCGGTCGTCGAGATTGAAGGCGATGCCCTTGTGGTCGATCAGCATGATGTTCGAGACAAGCCCGCCGCCCGTATACAGCGCGCCGCTGACCGGCGATCCGTCGGGGACCGATGTCCGGTCGAGGACAAGCTGTGGCTTTGCAGCCGAGCTTCGGTCGAGGAAGCGAAGGAAGGTGGGCACGCCGCACTGCGGCGGGGTGATCAGGCGCACGCTGATGTCCGGCTCGACATGGAACCTCGTCTGGAAATCGTTGAGCAATTGTTCGAAGGGCTGCACCGCCGTTGCGTATCCCTCGATCGTCGGAGTGGCGCCAGGTCCGGAAGTGACGTTCGCGTAAAAACAGCTGCCGCCGCTGAAATCACGCACCCAGGAGCGCTGGTCGTTCCACTTGATCATGTCGTCTTCCGCTGAAGGAAGCGCCGGCTTCGGCACATTGATGGCAACGTCGGTGTTGTCGGGCTGCTTGGCCGCCGGTGTCTGCGCTTGCTGCGCTGGTTGTGCCGGCGCGATCGGCGTTTCCGGCTGACTAGGTGTTGGGGTCTGCGCCTTCGGCTCGGCCGGCGGAGGCGTCGGCTGCGTCGATGCCTGGCTTTGCGAAGCTGGAGGTGGGGAAGCCGCCGGCTTGGGCAACTTGGAAAGCATCTCCACGAGCTCTTTTACGCTCGGCTTGGCCGCCGGCGGACTTGCCTCCTGCGCCGGCTTGTTCTCAGCCGCCTGGTTCGGTTCCGGCGTCTTGGCTGCCGGCTTGCCTGCAGGCTGCGCCGGCTTGTGGCTTTCGGCGGCCGCTGGCGCGGGAGCTGGCGCAGGCTTCGGCGATTGCGCCGCCGGCGGTTGCGCCGGTTTGGTCTCGACCTGTGGGAGATGCGGTTGGCTGTTGGCCTCGCTCTCCGGCTGAATGGCAGGCGGGGCCGGCTTCTCGGCAGGCGCCTTGGCCTCCGCATCGGGTTGGACAGGCGGCTTCGCCGTCTCGATGGTGGCGGCGCCGTCAGGCTTCGGCGCCTGCGGCTGAGCCGCGGCCGGTGCCTGCGTCTGAGGTTTCGGCGCCTCCGGTGGCTGCGCCTCGGCCACCGGCTTGGCGGCTTCGGCGACCGGCTTCGGCGTCAGTGGCTTGGGTGTTACCGTTGCCGGCGGGGGCGCCAGGACACCGCTGAAATAAACGCCGCCCCCAACCAGCACAGCGAGAGCCGCGACCCCGCCGACGATGGCGGGCAGGCGCGAAGTCTTTTTGGGCGCGGCCGGTGCGGGCGCTCTGGCCGGGGCGGCTGCCGGCGCGGGCCGTGGCTCCGACAGATATGCGGGACGCACATGCTCAACGAAGCGAGGCTCGCCGGGAGACGCCGGCGGCTGCAGTTTGGAATCCGGCAGCGCCGTCCAACCGGCGCGCGGCAGGCCGGAGCGTTCGCGTGCCCCAAACGACACCGGCGGCGGCAGTGTCGCCTCGAGATCCTCGCCGCGCGAGGCCCTGGCAATCTCGGCCATGCTGGCCGGCCGGTCGCGCGGATCCGGCTGCAGCATGGCTTCGATCAGCTCGCGGAAATCGGGATCGATATCCGACAGGTCCGGCACCGCCCGGCGCTTTTCGATGACCTCATATTGCGACCCGCTCATGTCGAGCGGCTTTCCGCGCAGCGCCGCCGCCAGCACCAGGCCGAGGCTGTAGATGTCGGACTGCTCGCTGACCTCGCCTCCATAGAGGCCGAGCTGTTCGGGCGAGACGTAATTGTATTTGCCGGCGAACTTGCCTCCGATCAGCGTTTCTCCGCCGACGGTGGCCGACCGGGCGATGCCGAAATCGATGATCTTGGCGCGCTCCACCCGACCGCCGGGCAGGATGATGTTGTCCGGCGAGAGGTCGCGGTGCACCGCGCCTGCCTGGTGCACCGCGGCGAGCCCCGAGGCGAGGCGATGGCAAAGCCGGCGCACATCATCCCCCGGCATCGGCCCGCGGCGCATGACGTCGAACAGCGACTGGCCGTCCACGAACTCCATCGCAAGATAGGGACGGCCGATCCCCGGATCGATGGTGAAGACGTGGTAGCGCACCACCGCGTCATGCGACAGATGGTTGAGGATCGACGCTTCCTTGCGGAACAGCGACAGGATCGTCTGGTCGCGGGCGAATTCGGGCAGCACGATCTTGATCGCCACATGGTCGCCGGTCTGGATGTTGTGGCCGCGATAGACTTCGCCCATGCCGCCGGAGGCGATCCTCTCGTCGAGTTCGTAGATGCCGCTGAGCTGCGTGCCGACACCCGTGTAGGTGACGTTCGTCGACAACCGTGTCTTGTCGTCGTCGCTCATCCGGCCAGCCCCTCCGCTGCGGACCGATCCGAATGGTGCGTGCCGCTCTGCCCGTCGCCGATCTTCACGAGCACGATAGTCACATTGTCGGTTCCGCCGCGCGCCAGCACGGTTTTCAAGAGGTTCTCGCATGCCGTCCGCGGCGTGGCGGATCTGACCGCGGCCTCGATCTCGGCGTCGCTGACATGCGCGGTCAATCCGTCGGTGCCCAGAACGAAGACATCGCCCGCCATCAGCTCGCCCTGCTGGAAATCGATCTCGAGCTCGTCGCTGACGCCGATCGCATGCGTGATCACGTTGCGGCGCGGCCAGACGCGCGCTTCCTCGGCGCTGATCATGCCGCGGTCGAGCAATTCCTGCACCTCGGTGTGATCCTTCGAAACCTGGAAGATCGAGCCGTTGCGGACGAGATAGATGCGGCTGTCGCCGGCCCACAGGCAGGCGAAGCGCCCATCCATGGCAAGCAGGGCCGCGAAAGTGGAGCCGATGGTGATGCCGCGCGAGCGCGATATGTTGCGGATCTCGGCATTGGCGCGGCTGAGCCTGTCCTCGAAGCGGGCACGAAGATCCGGCGCCGAGCTCGCAATTCCGATCGTCGCCAGATGGTCGACGATGCTGGCCGAGGCGACTTCGCCGGCCTCATGCCCCCCCATCCCGTCGGCCACCACCCACAACCCGGTCTGCGGCTCGATGAGGTAATTGTCTTCGTTTTGGTCGCGCACGCAGCCCTTGTGGCTCACGCCGAAGCTGTCGATGGGGAGGGCGACAGTGCTCAATTTGCCACCAAGCGCTCAGCAGGCGTCCTCTGTGACCAGCCATGGGCCGCGTGCCCAGGCCACTCTGCCACAAGCGTATGTATTAGAGTACCGAAATGAAGGCTGGGACCGACCATCTCAGAACGCCTTCGGACAGCTGAAGCCGGACAAGGCCGGCAGCAGCAACGGATTGGCGCCCGAGCCGGCCTGGATGGTGTAGGCGACATCGCGTCCGCCGATCACGAAGCGCGCTTCGGTGTTGGCGCCGTCGCCGGTGATGGTCGCCCTGTCGAAAAGCCGCTTCAATGCCCATGGTCCTTCGAATTTGAGCGCGGACTCGCGGCCGGGCATTTCCGGCACGAGGCTGAGGCTCGCCGATCCCGAAGCGGCGCCGCTCGGCCATGTCACGATGCTCGGCGCGTTGCCGGCCTGGGCGCTCTGGACCGTCTGCCCGTCGACGTCGAGCAAAGCGCTGTCGACTTCGCTGTTCAATGAGGTGGGCGTTATGGTGATCGACACCGAGGGCACCGAGCCACCGGAAGGGAAAAAGGCACTGCGGATTTCCGCCGCCGACTGGAACGCCTTCAAGGTCGACTTGGCCAGGTCGCGGCTGGAACGGGCGTCCTGCTTCCAAGTCCACTCCTGGCCGGTCATGTCGATCAGCGGCGCGAGGTTCTGCGCGAAGAATCGATCCATCAGGCCGCCAGGCGCGAACAGCTTGGTGAAATCCGCCATCGAGATCTCGTCGGAGCCGTCGCGTGTGAAGGGATAGCGGCCGTTGACTGCCTCCTCGCAGACGCGCGTCACCGTCTGGTCGAGGCTCTGGTTGAGGTTGGCGACGGAGGCCTCGGCGACATTGCCTTCGAGCTCGTCCGCCGCCGCGTTGACCATGCGCGCCAGCGGCTTGGGCAGGCGCGAGACATTGGCCCTTAGCGTCGAGATCTGCAGCTGCAAATTGGCGTTGACGCGCTCGGTCTGCGTGGGGACATCGGCCGCGAGCTTCAGGCTCTGGAAGATGTCGTGGAAGTTCTGTGTCAACGCATCGAGCGGCCGGCGCCCGGCGGCCCCGCCGACGAGCGCCTGGAACGAGCGGAACTGCGCCTCGACGCTCGCGCCGGCATTCTGCACCACGGCCGAGCTAGCGCCGGCGCGGCTCTGCGACTTGCCGCCGGCGATCTGCAGGCCGATGCGGGCCAGTCCCTTGGCCATGCTGGCGGGGTCCGGCTGCGCCGTGCCGATATCGCCCTCGGCGCCGCTGTCCTTCGTCAATGCGGTTTCATCGGCAATCGCGGTGAAGAGCTGGTCGAGGGGCGACTCCGGCGCCGCGAGGGCGGAGAGCGCCAGATATTGCGGCTTGTCCTTCAGCATCGCCTTGAGCTTCAGCTGGTCGAGCACGCCGTTCCAGGCTGCGGCGAATTCCTTGCCGTAGCGGTCGATAAGCTCGGGACCGAGCCTGGGCAGGTCCTGGTCGATGCCGCCCTGTTCGCCGCCGCCGCCGAGCACCCACTGGTCGTCGACGAGCATCTGCGCGATGCGCGAGAGCTGCGGCAGGAAGAAGCCATTGAACCCGGCGCGCGTGTAAAGGCCGGGGACCTGAAGATCGGCGAGCTCGCTGCCATCCGTGCGCTCGAACACCAGCTGCGCTTCCGGACCGGCTTTCCCGGCGATGGAGAAATCCTGCAGCTTTGCCGCGTAGACCGCTGACTTGATCTGCGCCGAGGCGCGGTCGGCGAGGCTCATGCGTCCGAGCGAGCGCTGTGCGGCCTCGACCAGCGGCTGGTTGAGCGCAAAGGTTGGATCGTAGGCGTCGTCAAGCGCAAGCATGGCGCGCAGATGCTTTTCGAGCTGCGCGCGGCCTTCGCGGTTGTTCTCGCCGGGGTAGCGGTTCTCTTCCCAGTCCTGCCTCATCCAGGAAACGATCAGCTCGTCGTCGACCTTCGGCGCCTTGCCGCCCAGCATCAGGTAGATCTTGAGCGGCTCGTAAAGCGCGATCGGATCGGCCATCCTGGCCTGGATCGTCCGTTCCGCCTGAACCAGCAGCCGCGAGCGGAAGGTCCGCTCCAGCGCCTGCCGGTAGGCCGCCTTGGAAGCCGACAGCAGCCGCTCGCGCTGGCTGAGCCCGAACGTCTCCTCGATCGGCTTTCCCTGGTCGCTATTTTCGAACCCGGCCGGCAGGTCGCGCAGCTGGTCGAGCGGACCGATGACGTTTTCGAGGTCGACGTCGCTCACCGTGGTGCTCTTGAGCAGGCTATCGGCGCTGTCGCGATAATGCGCCATGGCTTGGCGTGTGGAAGCGATCAGCGCCTTGTTGGCGAAGAAGCTGAGGCCAAGCATGCCGAGCGCCGCGAACGCCGCCAGCGCGATTGCGGCCAGGCCGCCGAACCTGGCGAGCTTCGCGCGCCGCTCGGCCGCCCGGTCGAAGGACACCCAGCCCGATTCCGGGAAGATCACATTGGCCAGCAGGTCGTGCAGGAAGAAGCTCTTGCCGGCGCCGGAAAGATGCGCCTGCGAGGCACTGCCGAAACTGCGGCCGATCGCGCCCAGCACCTGGTCGAAGGGTGTGCCTTCCTGGGTGCCCGACGAGAAATAGAGCCCGCGCAGGCTGACATTGACCTGTGACCTCGATGTGTCGAACAGGCTGCCGACAAACTGCGTTATCCGGTTCTTCAGCGCGCCGAACTGGGCCGGGAAGCCGAACAGCGCGATCCGCGCCACCGGGTCGGGCTCTTCTTGCAAGCGATCGGCGACTTCTTCGGCGAGCCGCTTCGCCAGCTCGTCAAAGGCTGCGGGCGCCTCGCCGGCCATGTTTTTGGTGCGGTCGGCGGTCTGGAACGTCGCCCCCCATACCTTGCGCCTGCGCGCCTCATCGAAATCGCCGAAATAATCCATGAAGCCGCAGATGAGATCGGCCTTGGTGAAGAGCAGATAGACCGGGAACTGGACCTTCAGCGTCTCGTGCAGCTCGCGCAGGCGGCTCCTGATCTCGGTGACATGCGCGTCGAGTTGCCGGTCGTCGAAGCCGATCAGGTCGGCAAGGCTGATGGCGAGGATCACGCCGTTGATCGGTTGCGTGGTGCGGTGCTTCTTGAGCAGTCCCAGGAAGGCGAGCCAGCTTGCCTTGTCGCGCTCGCGGTCCGATTCCTGCGTCGTATAGCGGCCGGCCGTGTCGATCAGCACCGCCTCGTCGGTGAACCACCAGTCGCAGGACCGCGTGCCGCCGACGCCGGCCAGCGGCTGCGCGCTGCCGGAGCCGGCAAGCGGGAACTTCAGCCCGGAATTGACCAGCGCCGTTGTCTTGCCGGCGCCTGGCGGACCGATGATGATGTACCAGGGAATGTCATACAGGAAATTGCGCTTGCCGCTCGTCCGCTTCAGCGTCGCGATCGCTTCGCTCATGCGCGCTTCGAGCACCTGTGAATCGTCGTTGCGTTCGTCGCTGCGCAAGATCGCCGTTTCGAGCGCCTTTTGCGCCTTGCGCCGCTGCCAGAAGCGGATCCCGTAGAACAGTGCGAGTGCCACGATGGTGACGCCGATGATGGTGGCCCTGAGCCACACAGGTCCAAGCGGGCGCGTATCCGCGAAGCGGATCAGCGGCCCGGCATACCAGACCGCCGCCGAGAAACCGGCAAGCGCAGCCAGGCTGAAGATCCGCAGCATCCAGCGCATCAGTTGCCGTTCTCCGCCGCCGCGCTCGCCTGCAGGGTCTCCTGTTTCGGGATCATCACGTCGACGCGGCGGTTCCTGGCGCGGCCGTCCGCCGTGCCGTTGTCGGCGATCGGTTCATCCTCGCCCCTGCCGTCGGCGCTCAGCCGCGACGGGTCCTTCAACTGCTTGGCCATCATCGCCTGGACGGCCTTCGCCCGGGCAACGGAAAGATCGAAATTCGATTTGAACGTGCTCGATTTCTTCGGCTTCACATTGTCGGTGTGGCCGATGATATTGATGGGCCCCGGTTCAGCATCGAGCGCCGTGGCGATGTCGGCGGCGACAGGCTGGAACTGCGGCTTCAGCTCCGCCTGGCCGGGCGCAAACAAAAGCTGGTTGTTGATCTCGACGACGATGAACTCGCCCTTCTCGCCGACGCTCAGTCCGGCGCCGGCGATCTCCTTGGCAAGTGCGGCGCGGATGCGGTCGATCTGGGTGGTGTCCGGAACCGCGGGCGGCGGCGGGCTGGCTAGCACCGGCTCAGTGGGCGCCGCCACGCTGGCGCGCTCGATGGTGACGGGCGTCGACAGGTTGAGCGCCAGCAATTCGCCGGCGGTCGCGTCGCCTTCGTCGGTGATCAGCACCCGCAGCCCGAAGAAGGCCGCCGTCACCAGCGTCGCCGCGGCGGCCGAGACCGCCCAGAGCGGCAGCCGCGCCCCTGGCTTCGGCAACGCCGCCGCCATGCCTTGCCAGCGTGGCGAGACGTCGTCGTTGGCGCGCGGCTTGAGGTAGCGCAGCGTGTCGTAGACGTCGCGCCGGACGCGTTCGAGCATGTTTCGTTCGCTTGTCAGCCCCCGATACTGGCCTTCGAAGCCGAGCGACAGGCAGGCATGCATCAGTTCGAGCAGGTCGTAATGCGCTTCCGGCTTGGCGAGAATGTTGTTCAACGCTTCGTAGAAGCCCGTGCCCGTCGGTCGGGTGTGGAAGAACCGCGCCGCCAGGCTGTGCTGAAGCCAGCTGTCCTTGTCCGGCCAAGGTAGATTGCCGACGAGGTCGTCGGCGGTTTCGCAAAGGGCGAATTTGGCGATGCGTGCGTCTTCCTCGGCTACGCCGGCTTTGGCGATCGCGCGGGCGAAGGTCTCGATCGCATCGGCGATACGCTCCGCCAAGGGTGCGGCTTGCCGTTCGACCGGTATCAGCCGCAATTGGCCGAAGAGCATCAGCAGCGGCGCCGCCGCGGCAAGGATCGGATTTGTCGCGGCATATCTCACGCCCTCGGCGGCGGCGAGCAGGGCATCCTGCGGCAGCCCCGGCGTCGCATTGTCCACCGCTCCCGGGGCGGGCCCCTGAAACAGCACGGTTCCGGACGACCAACCAGTTGGCATCTGTCGGCCGCCGCCGGGGTCGAACACTGTCGCCTCGCGGGCAGGCGATGGAGCAGGACGTGCGCCTTCCGGACCGGATCTCTCGGGAGCCGCAAGCGGCTTCTGCTTCGGCCGCGGCGCGCGGATGACGGTTCTATCCGCCGACCTGGAAGGATCGTCCTTGGAACTCATCGGCGACGACCCGCCTTCGAATTGCAATGAGCAGGTTTTGGCCCGGGGAAACGCGTTCCAGCCTGAGCCTCAGCGGCGGGCCGCATGGACAGGCTCATCTTGCCGAAACATGACATTGCTGCACACGCCCCAAGCCACGCCGCTTTGCCCGCCGGGCAAGCGTCCCTGGGCATTCTAGTCGCCCGGATACCCAATTGAAACGGCCTGCCGATTGAAATCAGAGAGCAAGATGCTCGAAGAGGCGGCTTCTTCTATGAGACCCGTCACATACGGCCGGCGCGGTCCGTGCCGCGCAGCTATTTCTGCTTGTCGGCCTTGGCGTAGGCTTCGGCGAAATAGGCGAGGAAGACATCCAGCATGCCGTTCTCGTGCTTGTCTTCCATCGTCCGCCAGGTCGCGACAAGCGCATCCCAAGCCTGGCTCTTTCTGGACGAGAAGGACGCCGGCGGGATCTTTTTGGCGATCGCTTCCGGCGACAGGTCGTCAAGCAGCCTGGACAGCGCGGCCTGCATGGCGGCGTAGGTCGCGATCTCATGCGTCTTCAGATCGCGGAACGCATCTTCGACGCTGCGCCTGGCATCGAGATAGCCGGCTCTGCGCCTGGCGAACATGATCTCCAATATATCTTCGGTGCCCGGCACGAATTTCAGCGGGTTGTTGTCCTCGGCGCCGATCATCGTGCGGTGCGCGCTCTTGGCGAGCACCTTTGCCGCCGCGCGCGCCTTGAGCAGCAGGGATAGTTGCTCGACCGTGGTCCTCAGCACCGCGCCGATCTCGGCCGCGACATCGTGCGGGTCCCGCGACTGCAGCAATTCAGGCGCAATGCCCGCCGCCCTGGCGATCTCCCGCAGCATCGCGTCCGCTTCGGCCGGCCGATTGGCCGAGGCCGCCGGACCGGGCTGCGGGGCCGAGGATCTGGAGATGGGCGCCGTCCCGGTCGAGCGCGGTTCCGCCGGAGTGAAGAACGGCTCATGGCTGGGAACCGACGGGCCGCCGAGCGAGGGCGGCAGCTCGCGCTGCGTCGATCCCGTCCTGGTCTGCGGATGTCCGGTCGCGGCCCGTTCGTCTTCGATTGAAACGCCGACGACATAGCGGCCGATCAGCAGCCGGTCGCCCTGGGCCAGCCGATGCGGTCCGCTCATGCGCTGGCTGGACCCGTTGATGAAAGTGCCGTTGCGCGAGA
Organism: Mesorhizobium sp. CA5; assembly: GCF_020165105.1. Lineage (NCBI taxonomy): Bacteria > Pseudomonadati > Pseudomonadota > Alphaproteobacteria > Hyphomicrobiales > Phyllobacteriaceae > Mesorhizobium > Mesorhizobium sp. CA5. Next base: position 16,833 of record NZ_JAIUHJ010000026.1, read on the forward strand.
CATCGTAGAGCCAGAACGAACCCGCCTGGTAGCGGACCTCGCAGTGCCGGCCCGAAATGAACTTGTCCGGATCGGACAACGTCCAGTCGCAATTCTCGCGGCCGATCTCGAAGCTGCGGTCGCGGGCGGCATAGCTGGCGGCGGTGCCGGCCGGCAGCCTGTCGACATTGCTGATCTGGAGCGAGATGAACATCCGGAAGCGTCGCCCAACTTGGTCAACAAATGCTTATTTTCCGCGCAATTCCAGGCGGAAACGCCAACGCAGCTTTCCTGGAATTGCCTTGGCATTCTAGCAGCTTGCGAGCGCGGCGGGAGAGCTGCGTTTCACACCGGCGCACGGGGCGGTTTAGCCACAGCTGTTATTTGGCGGCCGCCAAACATGTGCTAGGCTGAAAGCGGTCCGGTGCGGTGGGCGTGAAAAGTTCCCGAACGTGATGCGGTTAACATAGCGGGGGCTTCAATCCATCATACTGGCGGCCGCGTCCAGGAGGGGCACGACCATGCCGAACGAACGCGCCACGGTTGTGCAGACGCCGGCTGGCGCCGACCTGACCTTCACCCAACTCATCGGCCGCGATGAGATCAGCCGCTGTTTTGCCTATACGGTCGGCTTCGTCTCGAAGAACCGCGATATCGACCCGTTGAAGATGCTGGGCGGCGTCGTTTCGGTCGAGGGCGAATCCGATCCGAAGCGCTGGTTCAGCGGCCTCGTGTCGGATTTCAAGCTGACCCGCATCGAGGACCGGCTGGCCTTCTACGAGGCGACCGTCAGGCCATGGCCCTGGTTTCTCGGCAACACCACCGACTGCCGTATTTTCCAGAACATGACGGCGGTGGAGATCGTCGAGAAGATATTCTCGAAATACGGCATCGCCAAATTCGAGAAGCGGCTGCAGGGGTCCTATCCCCAGCGCGAATATTGCGTTCAGTACGACGAGAGCGATCTCGATTTCGTGCAGCGGCTGCTCGAGCACGAAGGCATCTTCTATTTCTTCGAGCATGACGAGGGCAAGCACACGCTCATCCTCTGCGATGCGATGAGCAAGCTGAAGCCGGCGCCCGGTTACGAGAAGGTGCTTTACAACTTCGAGGGCCAGGCCTCACGGCGCGATGTCGAATACATCACCGAATGGATCCCTGGCAGCGCGGTGCGCCCGGGCGCCTATGCCCATACGGATTACGACTTCGAGAAGCCCGGCGCCGATCTGATGGCGAAATCCGCCCAGCCTTTCGCCCACAAGGAGGCTTCGGGCGAGAACTATCGCCAGCCCGGCGCGCATCTCGATGTCGGGCGCGGCGACAAGATCGCCGGGATCCGCCGCGAGGAGCTCCAGGCGGTGCATCAGCACAGCACGGCGGTTGGCACGGTGCGCGGCCTTTTTTCCGGCTGCAAGTTCACGCTGGAGAGCTTTCCGCGCGACGACCAGAACCAGGACTATCTGGTGGTCAGCGCCGAATACCGGCTGTTCGACCCGGGTTACCGCACCCAGAACGAGGCCCACAGCGAGAATTTCAAGGTGGTGCTCGGCGTTGCGCCCACCAAACTGCCCTACCGGCCGGCGCGCATCACGCCGCGGCCGATCATGCGCGGCCCGCAGACGGCGACCGTCGTCGGCCCTTCGGGCGAGGAGATCTTCACCGACAAATATGCGCGGGTGAAAGTGCAGTTCCATTGGGACCGGCTCGGCAAGAAGGACCAGAACTCTTCCTGTTTCGTGCGCGTCTCGCAGACCTGGGCGGGCAGCAACTGGGGCTTCATCCAGATCCCGCGCATCGGCCAGGAGGTCATCGTCGATTTCATCGAAGGCGATCCGGACCTGCCGATCATCACCGGCCGCGTCTACAACGCCTCGCAGATGCCGCCCTACGGGCTGCCCGGCAACGCCACGCAATCCGGCTGGAAGTCGAATTCCTCGAAAGGCGGCGGCGGTTACAACGAGCTGATGTTCGAGGACAAGGCGGGCTCCGAGCTGGTCAATTTCCAGGCCCAGAAGGATCATCACCTGCTGATCAAGCACGACCGCAACAAAACGGTCCAGCACGACCAGTCCGACCGCATCGACCATGACGCCAAGCACTCCGTCGGCCACAACCTCGACGAGGACGTCGGCAACAACAAGACGGTCAAGATCGGCGTCGACCAGACGACCAACATCGGGTCGAACGACACCGAGACAGTGGGCAAGAACCGGTCGCTGACCGTCGGCGCCAACGAGACGATCAGCATCGGCGCCAATTCGACCGAGACGATCGGTCAGAACCATTCGCAAACCGTCAGCCTCGTGCAGACCATCACCGTTGGGGCGGCTCGTGTCGACACGGTCGGCGCGGCTGAGCAGCGCAGCGTCGGCGGCCCACAGATGAACGATATCGGTGCCACGCGGTCGGTGACTGTCGGAGCGGGCCAGAGCCATACCATCGGCGCCAGCGACACCTGGGAGATCTCGGTTGACCAGACTGTTCAGACCGGCGCCGACCAGGTCTTCAAGATTGGCGGAGCCCACAGCACCGAGATTGCCAAGGAGCGCGGCGCAAAAGTCGGAACAGACGATTCGACCGATATCGGCGGCGCGCGCAGCACAAAGGTCGCCAAGAAGGATATGCTCGATATCGGCGAAGACGGTCTCATAAAGGTCGCCAAAGGCATGACCATCACCGCCGGCGAGCAGATCATCTTCAATTGCGGGTCGTCGTCCATCACCCTGAAGAAAGACGGCGAGATCACCATTAGTGGCAAGGACATCATCGTGAAAGCATCGGGCAGCGTGAATGTGAAGGCCTCCAGCGACATCACGATGAAAGGCTCCGAGATCAAGCAGAATTGAGACCCAGCATGACGAAGGTCATTGATCGTATCGACGGCGTGGTGATCGGTGTCTTCCTGGGCTTCGGAGACGATTCCCCGCTCGTCGTGTTCCCTGGAAATCCCGAGGAAACCGCAATCGCGGCACGCACGTTGACCGACCTGTCGGCTGGTATGATCGGGACCGAGGTCGCTTTGCTGTTCCAAGACGGGGACCCCGCCCGTCCATTGATCGTCGGCCGCATCGTCGAGCCCAGCCGGCCCGACAGCGCCGCACTGATCGTGCGCGATGGAGAGACCGTCAGGATCGTTGGTAAGGAGCGCGTCGAGCTGCGCTGCGGCAAGGCGGCCATCGTGATGGAGAAGGATGGCCATATCACCATCCGCGGCACCTACGTCACAAGTCACGCCAGTGTTACGAATAACATCCGCGGGGGCTCGGTGAATCTCAATTGAGCAAGTTCGTCCTGGAAAAGATCGTTCGCCAGCATGCGGAGATGGCGGCGTTCCTTTGGTCCGTCTATGACCGCCACCTGCTGCATCCGGAGGAGAACCCTGAACTTGACGCGGTCAGGATTGCCCGGCTGATTGAACGCCTCGAGGCGCATCTCGACGGGCTGCGCGTCGCCGGCGAGGCGGGCCTGAGGATTGCCAGGGAGCGCTATGACGAGTTCCCTGAACAGGGGGAGCTCTTCGTGCTGAGGATGCTATCCGTGGCCGAGCCGCCGCGCATCCTCGATCTGGACCTCGACAGGGTGCGGACTTACCTTCGCTCGGGGCCGGGCGCGTGACCGCGACTGCAGCCGCCAACCGGAACAGAGCCGATCAGATATTCGCCACAAGCGGCACGTTGATCCACTGGCCGTTCTCGTATCTGTCGACTCCGCGCCCGTACTGCTTCCACAATTGGCTCCCGTCGCATGTCAGCCTGATCGCCGACGTGGTCTCGAAAACCGACAACGTCGTCCCCTTCAATTCGAGGATCTCCTCGTTTGCCGCGATCAGGATCCTGTTGTCCCAGCGGACCGTGTTCATCAGTGTTTCCGTTCGGCCTTCGACGTCGAGTTGCCTGAGCTGGTCAGCATTGCCCATCAAGGCCGTGGCGTTCCATCCAGTCACCAGTATCGTGTCCCTGGACAGCGCGAACACCGATGTCAGGCTTGCATTTGTCGGCACGTCGATTGTTTGAAACGCGCCATTGGCGACATAGGCCAGAAAACCGTTGTCGCCCGTCGCCATCATCTTGCCTTCGCCCTCGAGCGCCAGATCGAACAGATAGGTGTCGTCGTCATTGGGCGTGATCTCTACCCAGGCCGGGTCCTGCCAAAGACAGATGACACCTTCCGACGTCAGGCCGTGAAGTCGGCCGCCGACGACGCGCAGGGCGTTTATTCGTGGCACCGGATCGCCGACATCCGGCAGGTCCCTCCATTCGCCGTCGCGCAGCCGGTAGAGACCGGAATAGCCGTCCACCGCGAACAGCGAGCCGTCGAGCCACGCAATCCCGGTGATTTCGATGCCGAAGTCACGGATCAGGGTGGCGACATCGTTTTGCACCGAAAACAGCAGCGTTCGATCCGCGTCGACCGGTCCGTCGCCGATCGGGTGCGCGATGACGTAGGCGCCGGTCTCATGCAGCGCGATGCAGGTCGGATACAAACCGCCAGGTGTCTGGTACTTCATAGCTTACCTCCTCGCGGACATATCCGCGTCAAGACGGTACGGCGCTCACATTGGCATTGCCGCCATGGCCCGTGGCGAAGGATGTCGCGGTGGGAGCGCTGGTCTCGGGCCCACCGACTTCGGTGCTGTCGGTGCAGCCCATCTGGTCCTTATAATAGGAATCAAGCACGATCTTGATGCACTCAGCCTGGGCGTCCGTCAGGTTGGCGGCTTTCTTGACCGATTTGACGCCAGCGGCCCGTGCCTGACTGTATTTCCATTTTCCGCCCTTGGCCTTGACATTGGCCTTCTTGGCCTCCGCCCGGGTAACGTCATGAGCGACCTTATGCTGCTCGCCATGGTCCATGTTGTCCTTCAGGCAGATGCAGGGCGCGTCGTCCTCATTGTAGTTCCGTCCCGGATGCGGGCTGCCCGACTGGAAGATATTCTTGAGCTTCTTCCAGACGCGCGCCGCTATCTTTTTCGCCGACTTGAAGGACTTCTTGGTCGAGGCGCGAGCACCGGCCCGCACGAAGGCGCAGTTGTCGATGATATGATGCGGCTCATATCCCTTGGCGCATTTGTTTGGCTTGTACATGAAGAGGTAGTCTTCATAGAGTTTCTGACAGGTCGGGGTCCAGCCGGGGTTGGCCTTGCACACATGCAGCCATGGCGGCGTGTTCGCCGCTGAGCCGTGATTGTTTGTCGCCAGGTCGGTGAACCTTATCACCGGCTCGCCATCGGCCTTCACGTTCGGCGACCAGGAATTGAAATACTCTTTTCCTGTGTTGTTGGAAGTGATGATGCCTTTCTTCGCGGCGCAGCCGGCTTCCGTTCCGGACGTCTTCGTCAGGTCGGACTTGTTCTTGATGTTTATCGTCTTGCCGCCGATCTTGACCGTCCCGGTGCCGTCCTCGGTGTCGGAGGCGAAGCCGAAACTCGGATAGGGGACAGGAACGCCAGGCGGTGTCGCCGGGTTTTCGGGTGGCGTGAAACAGGTGTCGGGGAAAGCGGCGATCGTCTTGGCGTCGACAGCCTTGCCGGAGATTTCCAATCCGTTGGCGAAGACGTTGGACATTTAGCTCAGCCTCGACGCCACGACGGCGGCGCCGCATGCGCCCTCGTCATTCGATGCTTCGATCAGCACCGGATTTCCGGCCGCATAACCTTTCCTTGCAGCCGTGAACGCCATGCCGATCATTGTCGGTACGACAGCGGCCCCGATATTTCCAATCGACTCGCCCGGAGACCAAAGGTCTTGGAAGTCCACGTGGCCGCGCATCTGGCGCAGAAATGCAAGAGCTGTTTGCTTGAACCAGTACTGCTCGCCGATCAGGTCCGATATTCGGTAGCCTATCCCGACCATGGCGAAGCGCGATTCCCTGAGCGCAACGCCGTATGCTGCGGCCATACCCTCGCCGCGAAGTGGGAGGTCCTGCTTGTTGTAGATGGCGGCCGGCTCGCGCGCCAATCCGACACCGAGCAGGGTCAAGGAGCCTTGCCCGGGCTTCGTGCAAAGCACGGCGGCGGCGGCCTCTCCGGGGATGAAGCCGTTCGGATTGAATTTGGTCATCAAGCGGCTCTGGTCGAGATAATATCGGACCGTGCGAGGCGTGAGGTAGCTGTCGACGCCCGCGATCACGACATTGGCCACCTGACCCGAGGAGATTAGACGGCGCGCCTGCTCGAGCGCGGCGTGGCCCGACGGCCTGCCGTAGCTGATGATCCGCGATTTCGTATGCGGAGCCATTTCCAGGATCTCGGCGATCTTTCTCAGTAGCCTGGAGGCGTCGCGGACCGGCCTTCCCGACCGGCCTTCCTCGGCTAGGCAAAGGATGAGCGCCGTCTGCTCTCCGGCAATGCGCGCTCCACTCAGTGTTTCCGATATCGCACCGGCGGCCAGATGCGCGATCCTGCGCTCTCCGACCCAGTCGCGTGGAAGGGACACGGGAGCGCCGATCAGGGGCTCTCCCCGCGCGCCCGTGAAACGTGTCTCGCGAAATCCGTCGAGCCTCGCGCGCATAGCAGCGCAGGACGCGGGAGCGTCCAGTCCCACGGAGGTGACCATCCCAACCGAGGCGATATCGATCGTCCCGTTCAAGCGGCGTCCTCCTCCTCGTCCGGGGCGGTACCGTTGGCTCGTATGAAGATGCGCCCCGTCCTGTGCGCGTGGATCATCGACTCTGTAGGCGCGCCGATCCAGCATTCTGTAAAATCAAGCACAGTGCGCTCGATCCGGCACGAAATACGCCAGACCAACGAGAATCGTTTTGCCTCCGGATCGAATAGGATTGTATCCGGGTACACGTCGCTTTCGAAAGCGGTGAACCTGCTCTTGAAGAGCCGCATCGGGAGCGCCGTCGGAGGCAGCCGGAACGCGGTTCGTCCCTCTGGCGTCAGATTGACCAGCACCACGTCCTCGCCGCCTCGCGGATGGTCAATCTGCTGGTCGGACGGCGCCATTTGGAAATATCGCTCGTCGAAATCGGGCGGCAAAAACGGGAAGATGTTGTCGATCCAGTTCTGGTCGTAGGTGCCGCCATATTCGATGCGGCCGGGCCAGCCACGTCCCATCGGCCCGAACGCCATTGGCCTGTAGTCGCCGAAGGGCGAGCGGATCTCCTCGCCGGGAGCCTGCGTGTTCGGTAATCGAAGGCCTGGAATAAGGCGTTGATTCCTTGTCCGCGACCAGCCAGTGCCGACCGGATTATGTCTATAGCTAGCGGGAAGCTGGTCCTCGGGGTCGAGCCGGTCGACGCCACCCCAGGCGACATCGTACGAAATGGGCAACTTCAGGAAGGGCTGCGGCGCGGTTGCGGTGAACACCGGTCCGATGGCCCGCCATTCGCGGTGGCCGACGACTTCGAACAGCTTTGACCAATTGCCAATCTTGATGCCTACCGGCACGCGTTCGGCTGGACGCCCTCCCGGCGCATACGCAAAGCCATTTGCAATCACGTCGCAGCGCGGCTTGCGGAAGGCGAAATCGGTTTCCCACAGCGTCGCCGAATAGCCCGGCACGCCGGTGTGCGTGTCCGCCATGACCAGCGGAACCTGTTCTGCCGATTTCCGCACCAGCCCGGCGGGTGTCGCGGGAAAATCGAAAGTGCCCTTTACCACCACGACCAGCCACTCATGGCCGGCCTTGTCCATGCCCATGGTGAACTGATGCGGATAGCCCATCTGGTTCCAGATCTGCATCAGCTGGTCTCCCAGCTCGCGGCGAAGATCTGCTCCAGCGTCGGCTGCGGCGCCTGCGGATCGACGTCGAAAATATCCGTATGCGCCGTCCACATGACGAGGTCGCCGATGACATCGTTTTCGCCATCGACAAATGGAACGGGCAGGTTCACCAGCGCCGTGTCGAGTTCGTCGGGCGTCAGCTCCGCCCGCTGCGCAGTGAAGGCTGCGCTCTCGATGCCATCGAACCAGCCATCGGAATAGGCCAGCTTCAGCGGCGCCTCAGAAAGCCGGGCGACCACGCTCAGCGGGAACCGCCGGCCGACCCGGTCGGCGCTTTGCAGCACGACGCCGGCCGCAGCACCGAACGAAGCAGGGCCGCTAAGGAACCGCAGCGCCGTGTCCGCCGGCCAGGTCTCTACCCCGAACAGCGGCACGATGTGCTGCGCCAGCCAGCGGTCCCACCTGCGCACGAAATCGCCTGGCAGCCGGCGCGTGACGAAATCGCCGGCGGCAGGCATCTTGCCATAGAAGCCGGGCAGGATCAGATCTGCGGCGGACATGTGAACTTCTTGAACATTTCTAGCGTGTAAGGGTTCTCGACGCTGGCCGCCTTGAGCTCGAAATCGGCCCACATCCCCTTGGTGCCGAGCCGCAGGCTGTAGACGTCGGTGAGCTTGGTCGCGTTGAAGCGGCCGCCGCGCAGCATTCTCAGCCACGCCCAGCTGCCGGTCTCGTTGAGCATCACCTCGGGCGAGCCGTCGACCGGCTGGAAGGCGAGCGAGATCACGCCGGTGCCGTCCTTGCCCGGCCATGTCATCGGCTGCGGCCTCGTCGCGTTGTTGTAATAGACGAGGTTCTGGCCATCGAGGTTGAGCGTCACCCGCGCCACGTTGGGCGACAGATCCTTGGGTTCCAGCGTGAAATTCATCACCGGTCCGGTGCCGCCGGGGAACAGATCGTCGCGAATGTGGCGCGCCTGCTCGAACGCAGCGAGTGCCGCCGGGTCGAGGCCGAAATCGGCGCGCCATTTCCACGGCTCGCTGGCGGTGTCGACATAGTTGATCAGATGGTCGTTGGTGAAGGCATCGATGAGCCCGGTCGGCCCGAACAGGCGCTGGAAGTCGCGCACATTGACGTCGACCGCGCTGTCCGGGCTGAACGGATAGCGGTTGTTGAGCGCGGCCTGGCAGAAGGGCAGGATGTCCGCCCGCCAGATGGCGTTGAGCTCATTGGTGACGGCCTTCTGCGACAGGCCGCTTGTGTCGCCGGCAATTCCGCCCAGCCAGTCGTTGATCGGCGAGGGCAGGATCTGCGCCTGCCTTGCGACTGCGCCTGTCAGTTCGGCAAGCCCGCCCTGCTTCTTGATGGCGTCCTGCGGATCAGGGTTGGCGGTGACCGTCTGCAGCACATTAGACAGCGCCGTCAGCGCCACGACGGCGGCGTCGAGCGCCGGCGGCTGGCCGTCGACCTGGGCGATCGTGCCCTTGAGCGGCTTGAAATGCTCGGCCACCAGGCTGCCGGTCATGTCGACCTGGTCGGCCGAGCCCGCGCGGGGCAGGAGCTTCGCTCCCGTCTTCACCACCTTGCCCAATTTGCCGAGCTTGCTGAGCAGCTTCGAGCCGGTCTTGGCAGCGCCGCTCTTGTCGTCGGCCGCCGCGTCGTCGGAACGGGTCAGGTCCGTCTCCTGCACCACCGCGGTCAGCAGCCGCTTCAGCGCCGAGTCGGCGCTGGACAGGTCCTTGAGGTTCTCGCTCGCGACGTTGAGGTCCGTCAGCGGCGCCAGCCGCATGTCGCGCAGGAAACTATCCCACTGCGCGATATAGTCGTCGTAATAGAGCTTGAGGATGTCTTCCGACAGCGCCGAAACCGACGTCTCCGAATTCTCGGAGCAGCCGCCGGCAAACACCGCGCGGTCGAGCGCTGCCTGCCCGGCGACATCCTCGACCCGGTCGAGGATTGCGTCGTGGAAGCCGGCATAGGTGTAAGGGCCTGGTACGCCGACACGCAGCGTCTTGTCCGAGCGGCGCGCGAACACCTTGGCGCCGTTCGGTCCGGCGAAATTCGCCGGCACCCATTCCTTGACCGCCGCCACTTCCGGGTCGGCCAGAAGCTGCTTGTAGGCGCGTTCTGGCAGCGAGATCGTGCAGACCGTCTTCAGCGCCTCGGCGACCAGCTCCTTGTCCGGCGCGATGTAGCTGTCGTCGACCGCCATGCGGCGGATCGCGGCAAGCTGGTGCTCTTCGGCGTCCGCGGTCGGGAAGGGTGCGGCCGGCGCGAATTGTGGCAGGCTGTTCACCCACCAGTTCTGCACGAAATCGGTGTCCATCTGCGACAGGCCAGTCATCATGCGGTAAGTCTTCAGCGCGCCGAGCATGAAATCCGGATCGCGGATCTGCCGCCACATCGTCGCCTCCAGCAGCGCGACCATATGCGGCTCCAGCACGTTGCGCAGCGCATGGTCGTAGGTATCGGTCTGTGCGCGTATGAGCTCGGCCGAGGCGGTCGGGCCGAGCAGGTTGTGGATCGCATCCGGCGGTGCCGTGCGGGCCGTGGCCACCGCGTCCATCGCCGCCAGCGCGCCGTCCATGGTCGGCTGCTCGACCGCGGCCGGCATCGCCGCGACGTCCGTGAGCGGCGCCTGCAGCGCCTCGAATTGGCCGGCCTGTTCGGCGATCGCATTGCGGTTGTCGAGATAGGACCAGGTGAACAGTCCGCCGGCGAGCAGGGCGGCGAGCGTACAGGCGGCGGCGGCTCCGCGCCAGATCCAGGCGCGGCGGCGCTGCGCCAGCGGATCGAATGTGCCGAGGCCGGCTTCCTTGAAGATCACTTCGGTGAGCAGATTCCTGAGGAAGAAGCTGCGTTTCTCGACGCGCGCCGCCGGCATGGCGCGACGCGGCGGCAGCCCGAACGATGAGGAAAGGGCGGCAGTCAGCCGGTCGATCGGCGCGCCTTCCTGCGTCGCCGAGGTCAGATAGAGGCCGCGCAGCCAAGCGGCTTCCTCATAGCGGCTCTCGCCGAACATCGCCTCGACCAGCACCTGGATCGGCTCGGACAGGCTGGCAAGCTGCGCCGGGAAACGGAAGATCTCGGCGCGCTGGCCGAGCTTGTCTTCATCCTCCAGCCGCGGCACCAGCCGCCGCTCCAATTCGCTGGCAAGCCTGGCGAGTTCGGTCTGGATCATGCCGGCACTGACGCGGGCGTCGAGCGGGAAAGTGGTTCCCCACACCTGCTCGCGCGCCGTGGTCGACAAGCCGCCGAAGAACGCTTCGAACCCTTTGATCAGATCGGCCTTGGTCAGCATCAGGTAGACAGGAAGGCGGATCTCCAGCCGGTCGTTCAGCTCCGCCAGCCGGCGGCGGATCTTTCTGCCATGCGCCTTGATCGCGTCGTCGCCCTCCGACAGCGCATCGATCGACAACGCCACGATCACCCCGTTGAGCGCGCGCCGGCCTCGGTGCTTCTTTAGAAGGTCGAGGAAGCCCAGCCACTCCGCCGCGTCGACATCCGGCTGGCTTTCCTGCTGGACGTAGCGGCCCGCCGTGTCGATCAGCACCGCGTTCTCGGAGAAGAACCAGTCGCAATTGCGCGTGCCGCCGACGCCCTGCAGGTCGTCCGTGAGGTCGATCGGAAAATTGAGGCCCGACTGGCGCAATGCCGTGGTCTTGCCGGTGGCCGGCGGACCGACGATCACATACCAGGGCATCTCGCGCAGGAATTTTCTGCCGCCGAGCTTGCGGCGCTTCAGCTCCGCCATCACCTCGCCGAACTTGGCGCCGACGGCCGCAACGCTTTCCTCGCCGGGCGTGAGCTGCTTTTCGGCGACCGGCGCCGCGATCTCGGCGACGAACATGCGGTTGGCGCGGATTGCGCGGCGTTGCGCGATGATCAGCCAGATCAGCCACAGGATGATCAGCCCGGCGATGATGGCGATGCGCACATTGTCGGATTCGAACGGCGCGTAGGGGCCGACCTGCACGATCGGGCCGAACACCCAGATCAGCAGCGAAAGCAGCGCGATGCCGATCAGCGTCCAGAGAAAACGCGAGGTGATGACGGCCCAGAGGAAGCGCAGGATGAACATCTCAGAGCCTCTTCTCGACCAGAACCTCGACGCGCCGGTTGAGCGCGCGGCCCTCGCGCGTCGAGTTGTCGGCCACCGGATCGGTTTCGGCGCGGCCCTCGGAAGAAATACTCTCCGGCGGCACGCCGGCTTGCACCAGAAGCTTGGCTATGGTTTCGGCGCGCGCTTCCGACAGACGCTGGTTGCTGGCCAGCGGATTGGACTTTTGCAGGCGCACATTGTCGGTATGGCCGACGACAGTGATTTTTCCGATCAGCTCCTTATTGTCCAGGATCACCTTGGCGATCGCTGCGATCAGCGGTTCGTATCCTTCCGTCAGCGTCGGCCGGGAGGACTGGAACAGCTCGGGATTGGAGGACTGGATGATCAGCTTGGCCAGCGAGACGCTCTCGGTGCCGCTGAGCGCCCCCTTGAGGTTGTCCGGCGCCTCGGCCTTGAATTCCGGCAGCAGCGCGAAATCGACCGGCTGCGGCTCGGGCGCGGGTGCATCCTGCTTGGGCGCGGCGCGGGTGATGTCGCCGCGCGAGGCCGGCGGCAGCGTGCGCACCAGCGCGGAAAGCTCGACCGCCTGGCTGCTCAGGCCCATCGACAGGCCGATATAGGCTGCCGCGGCGACGACGATCGCGGCAAGCGCCATCACCCAGATCGGAACGATGAAGCGCTGCGGCTCGTCGGAGGCGATTACGCCCTTCCAGTTCGGCGACAGCGGTGCGTCCTCGGCGTCCGCGTTGCGCAGGAAGCGTGCGGCGGCCACGCGCACGGCGTTGAGCGAACGGTCGCCGGCGCGGCCGGGCACGCGGTACTTGCCGCGGAAGCCGAGTGCCAGGCAGTAATATTGCAGCTCCAGCATCTCACGGTCGCGGTTGGGGTGCCGCTCCAGCTCGTCGAGGCGCGTGAAGAACTGGGTGCCAGCGTCGACATCGCCGCGCAGCATGACCACCAGCGGCTGGCGCGGCCAGGCGCTGGCGCCGCCCCACGGCGTGTTGAGCGCCAGATCGTCGAGCAGCGCCGCCACCGCCCATGCGGCCTGGTCGGCGCGCTCCAGCGATGAGCCCGCTGCCACCGCCGCGTCTCGGGCCCGCACCAACTCGTCGAGCAGGCGCGTGCGCATGACTTCCGGGTTCTCCGGCGCCAGCGCGCTTTCGAGCTCCGGCGCGAATTCGAGCAGCGGCGCGAAAATGTTGATCAGTGTGTTGGGATGCGCGCGTGCCCGTTTGACCGGCGCGCCCGGCGCCAGCGGCGCCATCGGCCGGGGCGCGGCACCCGTCAGCCGGATGCGGGTTCGCTCGCGATCCTCCGACAGTCCGAAAGGATCATCCCGGCTCATGGCCTCACCTGTTCACCGAATAGCAGTCGACCTGCGGCTCGCTCGGCAGCACACCGGAAACACCGATGACGAAGCCGGGGGCGTCGAGCAGCGAAGCCCAATGCTCGCTCTTCTGGTCGAGCTCCAGGCACAGCCTGTCGCCGTCATAAGGGATCTCGCGCGGCTGCGAATGCAGCGGTTTCAGCGGAATGCCCGGCAGGCGCGACTTCCACAGCCCTTCGAACTGGTCGGCTGACCCGACCGTCGCCTGGTTGACGAAGATCTTGCGCAGCGCATCCTCCGAAAGCTCGGAGCCGACGCGGATGACGATGCGGCTGGCGACCAGCAGTTTCGGATTGTCGATCCGCACCTTCCACACATTGGTCGCGTGCCGCATGACCGGCAGCGCGCGCGACTTCGGCTCGATATAGCGCAGGCTGAGGATGAGCGAACGCAAGGCGTCGGCCAGCGCCATATAGGCGGGACCCGGCGCCATGTGGTCGTAGGCCGGCAGCTCTCCGAGCCGCCGCGAGCTCGAGCCGTAGGTGGCCATCTCGCCGGCGAGGCCGGCAAGCTCGAGATAGAGCTCGGCCGGATGGAAGACATCCTGCGCCAGCATATGCGCAAGGCGCGGCCGCGCAGCATTGGCGAGATGCAGCATCAAAAGGTCTTCGACGCTGCGGCCGGCGCCGCCCATCACCATCTTGCCATGCGCCTCGGCGATCTGGTCAAGGCCGGTGACGACCTCCTGCAGCAATTGCCGGTACCAGTGGACGGCGCCGGTGATCAGCGTCGGCGGCAGGAAGGCCTGGTCGAGCGAGACGCCGCCATCGGCCCGCACACCTTTGATGTCGGCGACCGGCAGCGCCGTATAGCCGCCGACCGATTTGCCGGGCGCCAGCAGCACCGATTGCGGCCGCGCGATCTCGATCTCTTCCGGATCGGCGCCGCCCTGCACGGAATCGCGCACCGCAACGATCTTGCCGTGGTAGCGCGCGCCCGTCGACGCGGAATGCGCCGGATCGAAGCCGACGCCGCCGGGCGGCTCGAGCGGCAACGCCACCAGCACCGGCCCGGCGCCGGTGTCGGCCGTGACCGGCAGCGGCTTCGGCGCGTCCATCAGTTCCGGGATGGAGAAGGGCGTACCGTCCGGGAAGATGCCCCGGGCGGACACGATCGACACCTGGCCCGCGTCGAGCAGCGACTGGTCGAGCGTCAGCTGCTGGAAGCCGAACGTATGGAGCTGGCCGGCCTGCAAGGCGCCGCGCACCATCCCCTCGAAGAACCGGTCCTGCTGCTGGAAGTGCTGGGTCCTCAAGAAGAGTCCCTCGGACCACAGCACCCTGTTTGCGTCGCTCATGCCACTGCTCTCTGCACTGCCGTGCTTGTCTCGCCGTCAGGCGGAAATGCCGCCCTTGCCGAGGCTGACGTTGATGGTGAATTTCGACCCCGGCGATACCGACTTGGTCGTGCGCCAGTTGCGTCCGCCGGGCTCGCGGATCAGCGCGACGAAGCCGAGCGCCGTCGCGTTCGGTTCGACCGTGATGGTCTTGGCCGCCGTCTTGCCCGGAGCGACCGAGATCGCGTCCGATCCGATGAGGTCGGCGCCCAGCGCCGAGCCGGCATCGCCCTGCAGCGCGAAATAATCGGCCGAGTTGAACTTGCCTGTGCTGGCAAGCCGCATCACCAGCACGGTCACCGGCCTGTCGCCGCCGCCCGGTCCCGGATTCATGCCGGCGCCACCGGTCACGTTGACCGAGATGACCGATGGTTTCGGCGGGCCGCTCTGGCAAGCCGCAAGCAGCCCCGTCGCGCCGATGGCGACGATGAATTCACGTCTGTCGATCATGTCCCTACTCCTCTTCATATGCGTCCCTGAAATCTGCGCCGATCTCGCCCAGGAAGCTCGATTCCGCGCTCTGGGCGATGTCGCGATGGCGTTTCTGGTAAAGCTCCCACAGCTTGGCATTGCGCCCGCCGGCAAGCAGATTGCCGATCGCCGAATTGGACTTGAGCTCTTCCTCGATCGCGGCCGGATCGAAGCGGTCGATCATGCGCCGCAGCGCCGCCTGTACGCCGCGCCAGGCGCGCACGTGATGCTGCGCGAGGTCCTTCACCGCGTCGCCGATCGCCGCCTCGCCGGAGAGAAAGCCGGGACTGCGTTCCGCGATGATGGTGACGATGACATCCTCGACCGTCGGCAGGAATTTGAGCGGGTTGACCTCGGAGGCGCCGACCATGGTCTGGGCGACGCGCGCGCTGCCCTTCTCCTCGGCGCGCTTGCGCAGGAGCTGCATCAGCCCATCGAGCATCAGCCTGTATTCGCGCCCGAACTTCTCCATTTCGGCGACCGGGTCGCGTCCGGGGAAATCGGCCTCCTCGACGCCCATGCCGCGCAGGAACGCCGCGCGCAACGCCATGTCGCTGGGCGCCGGTTGCATCGGACGTGACGGTTTGGGAGCGGGACGCGGCGGCGCGGCGGGTTCGGCCCGCACCGGCATCTCCCATGGGCGGGCGGCCTGCGGCTTCTCGGCGGCCTTTTCGACGCGGCGAGCTGGATCGGCACTGTTGCCGGAAGCGGGCGTCGCGGCTGGCCCGAAGCCGAAATCGTCGAAGCCGGACGGTTTCGCCGCGGGTTCGGGCGTGTCGCTGCGCAACGGCATGTCGCCGAAGCCGAACGGATCCGACCGGCCGACGGCGGGCTCGTTGTTCGATGTCGGCGTCGCCACCGGATCGAGGCTAAACGGGTCGTCGAAGGCGGGCGAGCTGCGCTGGTTGGAACTGCGATCGTAAGCTCCGGGCACAGGCTGCTCGAACGGATCGGGCAGCCCGGCCGGGCGCGGCCGCAGCGGCTCTTCCTCGACCTTGGCCGAGAAAAAGTCGTCGCCGCCGATGCTGGCCGGTGTCCGCGATTGCGGCGACCATGCCGGCTCGGCGTTGGCGATCGGCGCCTGGCTGATCGAGGTGTGGCCGGCGCTGGGCTGCACCTCGACATGGAGCACATAGTCGCCCATGCGCAGCCGCATGCCGCTTTGCAGGCGCGTCGACCTGCCGGTACCGAGCGGGCTGTCGGAATCGTCGATGAACAGCCCGCTGCTCGACGTATCGGTGACGTAATAGCCGTCGCGGCCGCCGCTGATCTTGCAGTGCGCGCGTGAGACGAACATGTCCGGATCGTCGATCTGCCAGCCGGCATCGGCGCTGCGGCCGATCACCAGCTCGCCCTCGTCCAGCCGGGCCTGCCTGACCACTTGCGAGCGCGGGCCTTGTTCCAGGGTCAGCAGCAGGCTCATCAGGCTGCCTCCGCCATGTCCGGCCGCCAACCGACGATGGTGCGCAGCCTGAGATCGTCGGCGTCGCCCTTTTCGACAGGGCGCGAAAGCCAGGAGGTACGGCCGAGCTGGATGGTTCCCATCTTCGGCGAAGGCACGGCGTCGCGCGCGAGCACGATGCGCAGATCGACGTCGAGCGCTTCGCCGATCATGTCGCGCACCGCCTTCTTGAACAGGGCAAGGCGCCGTTCTCCGGGCAGGAACGATTTGAAGTCGTCGAGGCTCAGCGGGCCGACGCGCAATTCGATCCGGCTCTGCCGGCTGAAGACGCGCGGGCCGATCGTTGCCCCGCCGCCGAGCGCCGCATAGGCCTTGCCGACGCGGCTCTGCAGCGCCGTGGGAATGGTGATCCAGGCGGCGACGAATTCCTTGATTTCAACCGGCACCTTGAAGGCCGTGGCGAGAAAAAGCGTCAGCCGCTCCGCGCCGTCGACCTGGTTGGCCAGCGACCCGGCCTGGCGCAGCCGCACCGTGTCGAGCTCGGGGTCCTGCGTGCCGGGAAGGCCGATGCCAGCCATGGCCTCCAGCATGGCGCGCACGCGCCCGCCGACCGAACGTTCGACCTGCACCGCCGGATGCGCATCGGCCCATGCGCGGTAGTAGAGCGCGATCATGCGATGCTGCAGGATGTTGACGAAGTCGACGAAGGTCGTGTCGCTGGTCTGCTCGGCGCCGGCGCCGGTGAACCAGCGCTGCGACAGCCGGTCGAGCACCCAGCGCGTCAGATGCAGCGGCATCGGCCCTTCCGGCCCGAGCAGGCCGAGATTGGCGATCGTCACCCGCGCCGGAGCGTTGTCCCTGGCGTCCTGGAATTTGATCACGTCCCTGGCCGAGAAGCTCAGGCGCACATGTTGGCCGAGCCTTGCCGGCTCACGGTCCGCGGTTCCGGAATGCCCGAACAGTCCGCGCCGCTGCTCCAGGCGGCGCAACAGCTCGAAGAAGTCGAAGCTCTCCGACAGCGCCTCGGCCTCGGCTGGGGCGGGCTGCGCTAGATCAGGTAGCGATTGCCGGGCGTCATCGGCCATGGCACATCCTCCTGCTTCTGCAGCAGCCGCGTACGCGTCCGCACGAAACCGTTTATCCCGGCATGGCGGGCAAACAGCCGCGCCAGCAGGGCCGAAAGCAGCAGCGTGCTTTGCCCCGCCAGCACCGACTGGTCGACATGTAGCGTGACTTCGGTGCCGCGTCCGAAACACATCGGCCCGTCGATCTTGAGCCGCTCGATCACCGGCCGCGAGTCGATGCGGGTGATCGAATGCACGTTGCGGGCAAGGCTCGGATCACCGCGATCGGCGTAGAGGTCGAGCAAGGCGTGCAGCGGATCGACGCCGCGGCCTTCTTTGGCGAGGCTCAGGAAATTGAGCGAGAGCTGCGCCACCAGCCGCCAGGCGAGATTGTCGGCGCGGGATTCGCCTTCGGCGCCGGCCGGCAGCGCCGCCGGGATCGCCGGCTGCGGCGGCCGCAGCGCGCCGAGCAGGCGTACCGCTTCCACCGGGTCGGCGGTCTCCAGCGTCAGCGACGGCGTATCGTCCAGGATCGGCAGGTCGCGGTTGGTGCAGAGCGCCATCACGTCGAGCCGCTTGAGCGGCCGGTTCGGCTGGCTGCCGGCCGGCCGCGAGACTGCGATAAAGACATCGTCGCCGGTGTAGGAGGTGCGGGTCAGGCCGTCGCGCCGCTCGTCCTCAGTGGCCCGGCGCGGGCGCCGCTCCGTCGAATAGACCCAGCCGCTGCCGCGGTTCTGTCCCAGGCTGAATAGTTCGGGGATGGTCGCCTCGCTGCCTTCGGCATCGGCGTCTTCCACCCGAGTGACCCGGAAGATCTCGAAATCGCGCGCCCGGGTGCGGTCGGCGTGCAGCACCTGGCGCGTCCGGCGCGGATCGATCTCGATGACGTTGCACTCGCGTTCGAAGAGATTGATGATCGGCGTCGCGAACAGCTCGAAATCGGCCACCGTCACATCGGCGAGTTCCGGCACCGGACGCCGGAATAGGAAGATGATCTCTATTCCCCCATCGCACTTGCGCACCACCGGCTGCAGGCCGGCAACGCGCACATAGTGGAAGCGTTCGGGGATCATGAAATATTCGCGCAGCAGCCGGTATCCCTCAAAGGTCGGCCGCGTGCGCGGCATCAGCGCTTCATCGTCGTGGATCCCGACCATTTCTGGCTCGGGCAGCGCGGTGAGCGGATTGGTCTTGCCTTCCGCCCGCGCGCCGACGGCCGAACAGGCGCCGAAGATCGCATCGAAGATGAGCGGCGCCTTGGCGCGCCCGGCGAAATAGAGATCGAGGCGGTCGAGCGACAATTCGCTGAGCTTGCCCTTTCCGGTCCGGGTAAGCGCGATGCGGAACGCCGCTTCGCCGCGAACGCCGCCGACAGGCGCGATGCCGGCGGCGGCGAGTGCGCTGCGGTCCTGGAAATAGCTGACCGAATTGATCGCGATCGGCCAAAGCGTCACCTCTTGCGCGGTGGTGAAGGTTGAGCGCGTCGAGAGCCCAGGATGAAGGCCGGAAACCAGCCGCGTGCCGCGCGCCACGGCATGGCCGGCGATCATCGATTGCACCTGCTGTCCAGGTTTCAGCACGGCCATCGCCGTCGCCGGCGCCGGCGTCACAAGGTCGGGATAGAGCACGTCGAGCACGGCGCGCGAGAAGCGCGAGCGCTCGGCGTCGACCTTCAGCCGCGTGCGCGCGGCAAGAAAGGCCACGCCGTCGAGCAGCCGTTCGACATAGGGATCGGGGCAGGGGACGGTATCGAGGGAAAGGTTGCGGGCCACCGCCGGATGCATGTCGGCGAATTCCGCGGCCAGCGCGCGGATATGGGTCAGTTCCTCTTCGTAATACTCCACGAAGACCCGATCCATCTCAGGTCTCCCGGAATTCGGTTCGCGCCAGGCCGTTGTCGAGATTGATCGTGGTGCGCAGCCGCATGCGTTCCGGCGTCGGCGTCATGATCAGCACGGCGTCGATCTCGATCTTGAGACCGACGGTCTTGTCGCCAAGCGTGACGTTGACGGTCGTAGCGCTTTCCTTGAGGCGCGGCTCAAAAGTGGCGAGCACCGCACGGATTTCGCGCGCTAAAGTATCGCGGTCGAAATCCCGCGACGAACGGCCCGAAAAGGACGGCACGCCGTAATTGACGACGCTGCGCCGCACCTCCGGAAAGTCGGCAAGCGGCGGCAATTCGTCCAAGGGCTGTTCATGCTCGGCGTCGGAAAGCATCGGGACGGACTCGAAACGCTCTGTGTTGAACAGGGCCTCGATATCGCGCCGGACCGCTTCCCTGAGCACGCGCGCCGACACCACCACGCCGCGGCTTTCGATCTCGGTGCGGTGCTCGGTCTGGAAGACCAGCCTGTGCAGTCGCCGTTTCTGCTCGGGCGTCAATTCCGCATCGGCATCGATGACGCGGGCGCTGCCGGCAAGAAGGGCCTCGACGCGCTCGGCGCCGAGTTCTTCATCCAGCAGGCGGCGCAGCCCATCGATCTCCGACGTCAGCCCGGGCAAATCGTTGACAAGGCGGTCCCAGAGGGAGGGCTGGACCGCCTCGCGTTTTGCCCGAGAGCTGCCGGCGAGCTGCGCCTTCGCGGCCGGCCGCTTGGCCTCACTTGCCGACATAGACGTCCATTTCGATCTCGTCGTCCTTGTCGTAGACGAACTTGATTTTCTTGTAGGCGAAGCTGACCTCTTCCTCGATCAGGTCTGGTTCGTCGTGCGCCTGCCGCATGTCGTATTCCATGATCGAGGCGTCGGTGAGCGTCACCACCAGATAGTCGCTGGTCTCGCCGTCGATGGTGCGGCGTGCCGAGAACACCACCTCGTCGAGCGCCTTGTTCTCGAACAGTGCCTTCTTCAGATAGGGCGACGACTTGTCGTAATGCTTGATGAATTTGATCATACCCATCGACACGCGGCCGCGCCGCGAGAGCGAATTCGGGTCGTAGGGCGCGATCATCTTATAGTCGACGCCATGGATCTCGATTTCGTCTTCATGGCCGTCGCGCTTGCTCGGGCCTTTGATGTCCGGGACTTTCAGGAAGCCGTCGATCTTCGTCGAAGGCGCATCGGTTCTCTCTGGCATTGTCTTTCTCCACCGCTACAAACAAGATGACTTTGCTTAACGATTTTCAGCCCTTCACCGACGGCAGTTCCGATACCAGCCGGAGCGAGGCGTTGATGCCTTCCAGCTGGTAGTGCGGACGCAGGTAGAAACGGGCATTGTAGTAACCGGGCCGGCCCTCGACGCTGTCGACCTGGACCTCGGCCGCGGCGAGCGGGCGCTTGGCGCGCGCCTTGTCATCGGCAAAGGCTGGATTGGCCAGCACATACCGGTTGATCCATTCGGTCAACCAGATCTCCATGTCGGTGCGTTCCTTGAACGAGCCGATCTTGTCGCGCGCAATCGCCTTGAGGTAGTGCGCGAAGCGCGAGACCGGGAAGAGGTAGGGCAGGTTGGCGGAGAGCCTCTCGTTCGCCTGCGCGTCCGGATCGACCAGGCGCCCGGCGCGCGTCTCGTCGTCCTGCAGCGAATGCGCGCCGATGAAGGCCGCGAGGTCGGTATTCTTGCGGTGCAGGATCGGCATCAGGCCGAGTTTCGCCAGTTCCGCCTCGCGCCGGTCGTCGATGGCAACCTCGGTCGGGCATTTCATCGCGATCGATCCGTCGTCGGTCGGGAAGGCGTGCACCGGCAGGTTGAGCACCGTGCCGCCATTCTCGACGCCGCGGATCTGGGTGCCCCAGCCATAGAGCTTGTGGCTGCGGTTGATATTGACGCCCATGGGAAAGGCGGCGTTCATCCAGACATATTTGTTATGGTCGCCGCCCACCTCCTCCTCGAAGGTGAAGCCCTTAACCGGAACGGTCTCCGAGCCGTAGGGCAGGCGTGCCAGCACGCGCGGCATGGTGAGCCCGATATAGCGGGCGTCCTCGCTCTCGCGCAGCGACTGCCATGAGGCATAGGCCGGGTTGTTGACGATCATCTGCAGGTCCTGCGGGTTGGGCAGTTCCTGCCAACTGTCCATGCGGAACAGCCGCGGCGAGGCGGCGGCGATGAACGGCGTGTGCGCCGAGGCGCAGACGCCGGAAACGTTGCGCAGCAGGCCGACGTCGCGCGGGTGGTTGGAGAATTCATAGGCGCCGATGATGCAGCCGATCGGCTCGCCGCCCAGCATCGAATACTCGTCCGTGTAGACCTTCTTGAAGATCGGGCTCTGGTCCCACATCTGGCCTTCATAGTCTTCGAGCGTGTCGGCCAGCTGCTCCTTGGAGATGTTCATCACCCGGATCTTCAGCTTGGTATCTGTCTCGGTGTTGTTGATCAGGTACCAGAGGCCGCGCCACGTGCCCTCCATCTCGCGCACTTCCGGCGCATGCAGGATCTCGTTGACCTGCGTCGTCAGCATCTTGTCGATGCCGGCGATCAGCGACTTGATCGACTTGATCGCGTTGGACGAGATGGTTGTGCTCTCGGAGCGCGACTGTGCGGCCAAAGCCAGGTTGCGCACCAGTTGCTGCAGCTTCTCGCTGTCGTCCTTCTTGACCTTGAAATCCTTTTCAAGGAGTCCGCTGAATTCGCCGAGATCGATGGCTTCCGCCTCGGCGGTGGCGGCTGCGGTCTTTTGCTGTTCGGCCATGACTTACTCCTCGCCCTTGCCGTCATCCATCGCCTGGCTGGCGATCTTGCTCAGCAGCGGCTCGTTGTTCAAAAGCTGCGCGATGCGCTTTTCGGCGTCGACGCGGCCGTCCATGAAGCCCAGCAGCTCCTCGAGCTGACGGCGCATCTTCAGGATCTCGGCCAGTTGCGGGACCTGCTCGGCGATCTTGTCCGGCGCGAAGTCACCCATCTTCGAGAAGGTGAGATCGACCATGAGCTCTTCCTCACGCTCTTGGCCCTCGGCCTGCGGCAGGGTGTTCTTCACCCGCGCCTTCACGCGCGGCCCCATCGCCTCCATGAATTTCGGGAAGCGGTTGGCGTCGGTTTCGACGAAGTTGCGGTCAAGCACCGACTTCGACGCTTCCTTGGTCTGCGAAGCGCCCGCAAGATCGGCCATCACGGCCATGACGAACGGCAGTTCGATCGTCGTCGGGCTGCCGTAGGTTTCGACGTCGTAGGCGATCTGCACGCGCGGCGCGCGGTTTCTTTCGATGACCTTCGCTTTGCTCTCTGCTGGCATGCTTTTCTACCTTTCATCCTTCTGGGCCGGCTTCTTGGGATCGGGAACGCCGGCAAGCAGCCGGAACTCCTTCAGCCCCGACGGGGCGAGATCTTCCATCAGTTCCACGAAATCCATGTGCACCATCCGGCGCACGCGCCGGGCGAGATGCGGGATGGGGCTGGACGGCTCGGTGCGGTCGTAGAAGGCGACCACGAGGTCGAGGCATTTGACGACCTCGTCGCGCGAGTTGATGCGGTCCGGCAGACCGGTGCTCGCTTCCACGGCGCTTGTCACACTTGCCATCGTCTCGGCTCCATGACCGTTGCGGGCGGGCATTGCTGGTTCCGCCGCCGCCTGCGGAGCGGCCTTCGCGGCACCATTCGCCGTGGCGCCGGCACCGGAATTCCGCTCCAGCGTCGTCAGCAAACGCTGCAGGAACTTCTTCAATTCCGGGATAGTGGCGCCATGGCCGTCGATGCGGGCGTTGAGCGCGGCGTCCACCGCATCGAGGGCAGCGATCGCGGCCCGCGCGTCGGCGAGCAGCGAGGTCATCACATCCGCTGCTTGATCGATTTGCGCCGCGCATCCGGTGCGAACGCGGTTCAACAGCTGATTGTGGGCGCTCGTCAGCGCCGCCTTTTCGGCGGCCCCAAGGCCAGAGGCCGCTTCCTGGAGCATGACGCGTTCGTCGAGCGCAGCCTGTTCGAGGTCCCGGCCGCTGATCGGTCCGATCGCGCGCGGGGAGAAGAAGGCCATCTGCCTGAGGTTCGCCAGCAAGCCTTCCTGGCCGTTCTGCAGATCGAGCAGCGCGTTGATGCGCCGCAAGGCAGCATCGCGCGGCGCGCCTGTCCGCAGCGACGGGTGCATGGTGTCCCAATACTGCTCAAAGGTTCGCGCGATCAGCGTCAGGCCTTGGGCGAGGCCGGCCAGCCCTTCCTCGTTGGCCAAGGCCCGCGCGACGATGACCAGCAGGCGCAGGTCCCGGCCGCGGGCGCGCAACTCTTCGGCCTTTTCGAGCACCGCCGCCCAGTCGACAGGACTGGGTTGCGAGGTGGGCTTGCTGTTACCGTCATGGACAACTTTGAGCTGAGGCTCGGCCAGGCGCTCCAGCTCATGAAAGGCCGGGTCGTTGCGCAAGTCCTCTCCCGACGGATTCTCACCGTTCAGAGGATTCAGCCAGAGTGCGAGATCAATCACACCAACCCCCAGCCAGCGGCCCTGAGACCCCTATGTAACGTAACGTTATCACCGGCTTCGCGCGACGACAATTGAGCACCTGCGCAAAAACTAACGGAAGCTAAACGCGACCGTTCTCTTCGGCGAAACCCATTGCGCGATTGCCGGACCCGGTATGTGAAATGGCTCGCATAGCCCGGGCAGCAATCGTGTTTGTTGGCCACGAGTTTGCAAGGCTTGTGTATCCGGGCGGCCGCCCGGATAGATTCAAAAACCTTATCCGCCATGCGGCTTTGTCAAGCAGCCGCTTATATGGCAGGGTACGGTCGGCAGGTTGCGGGAGCAGGTTCGATGGAACAGCGCCGGTCATCGCAGAGCTTCAAGCGTAAGGAACTGGTTGCCAAGCTGAACGCCACCGGGGTGCGCGCCTTCAAGGCCGCGGCCGACACGGCCAAGCTGCGCGGCAATCCTTATGTCGAGCTTGTCCATTTCATCCAGCAGTTGGTGCTGTCAGAACGCTCGGATGTGCAGATGATCATCGCCGACGCCGGACTGGATGCCAGCCGGCTGACGGCCGACATGACCCGAGCCATCGATAAGCTGCCCTACGGCGCCACCTCGGTGGAGGAATTCTCCGACCACATCTTCCACGCCATCCAGGAAGGATGGAACCTTGCGACGCTGGAGTTCGGCGTCGAGGAAGTGCGCAGCGCCCATATCCTGCTTGCCTGCCTGAAGACGCCGGTGCTGGAAGGCCTGGTCTCCAAGATCAGCGCCGAATTCGACAAGATCGACGCCGATGGGGTCATCTCCCGCTTCGCCGATGTCACCGACGGCTCGCTCGAGGCCGGCTCACCGCCCGCCGAGCACGCTGCCGAGACGCCGATGAAGCGCGGTCCGGGCGGGGATTCGGCGCTGGCGAAATACGCCACCGACCTTACACAGCGCGCCCGCGACGGCAAGATCGACCCTGTCGTCGGCCGCGACCCGGAAATAAGGCAGATCGTCGATATCCTCATGCGCCGTCGGCAAAACAACCCGATCCTGACTGGCGAGGCCGGCGTCGGCAAGACCGCGGTGGTCGAAGGTTTTGCGCTCCGCATCGCCCAAGGCGACGTGCCGCCGACGCTGCAGAATGTCAGCGTGCGCATGCTCGATGTCGGGCTGATGCAGGCCGGCGCCAGCGTCAAGGGCGAGTTCGAGAAGCGGCTGAAGGCGGTCATCGACGAGGTCCAAGCCTCAGAGGTGCCGATCATCCTGTTCATCGACGAGGCGCATACGCTGATCGGCGCCGGCGGCGCGGCCGGGACCGGCGATGCCGCCAATCTCCTGAAACCGGCATTGGCGCGCGGCGAGCTTCGCACCCTCGCGGCCACGACCTGGGCTGAGTACAAGCAGCATATCGAGAAGGACCCGGCGCTCACCCGCCGTTTCCAGGTGGTCAAGATCGATGAGCCCTCGGAAGCGGTGGCCGTGCTGATGTTGCGCGGCGTTGCCGGCGTGCTGGAGCAGCACCACAAGGTGCAGATCCTGGACGAGGCGATCGAGGCCGCGGTCTCGCTCTCGCACCGCTACATCCCGGCCAGGCAATTGCCGGACAAGGCGGTCAGCCTGCTCGACACCGCCTGCGCCCGCGTCGCGGTCTCGCAGCATGCGACGCCGGCCGAGGTCGAGGACATCCTGCGCCGCCGCCAGGCACTCGAGGTCGAGAGCGGCATCATTGGCCGCGAAGCCGCAATCGGCATCGACGTCGCCGACCGGCAGGCCCGTGTCGACGCCGGGCTGGCGGAAACCGAGACCGCTTTGGCCGCCGCCCAGGCGCGCTGGGACCGGGAAAAGGCCTTGGTGGCCGAGATACTCGACCTGCGCGCAAAATTGCGCGGCGAGGGCGTGCCGCTCGATGCGGCGCCGGACGAAGGGGCCGCTGCGGAGGCAGAGAGCGCGGAGGGCGCGGCGAAGGCGCCAGAGCAAAGGGCTCGCGAGAGCAAGACTGGCGACGGCAAGGCTGCCGAGACCAAGAAGGCCGAGGCCACGAACGCCAAGGCTGCGAAGGCCGAAGCAGTGTCCGCCGAGCCGGCAGACGAAGCCGCTGCCAACCTGGCGCGGCTGCGCGAACTGATGGCCGAGCTTGCCGCGGCGCAGGGGGAGACACCGCTCATCCTGCCATCGGTCGACCGCAATGCGGTCGCCGCCGTGGTGCAGGACTGGACCGGCATCCCGACCGGACGCATGCTGTCCAGCCAGACCGAAAAGGCGCTCAGGCTCGCCGCGACCCTGTCCGAGCGCGTCGTCGGCCAGGATCACGCGATGGAGATGATCGCCAGGCGCGTGCAGACCAGCCGCGCCGGCCTCGGCGCGCCGGAAAAACCGGTCGGCGTCTTCCTGCTTTGCGGCCCCTCCGGCGTCGGCAAGACCGAGACCGCGCTGGCGCTTGCCGAGACGCTCTATGGCGGCGAGCAGAACCTGATCTCGATCAACATGTCGGAGTTCCAGGAAGCGCATACGGTCTCTACGCTCAAGGGCGCGCCGCCCGGCTATGTCGGCTATGGCAAAGGCGGCATCCTGACCGAGGCGGTGCGCAGGAAACCCTATTCGGTGATCCTGCTCGACGAGGTCGAGAAGGCGCATCCCGACGTGCACGAGATCTTCTTCCAGGTCTTCGACAAGGGCATGATGGACGACAGCGAAGGCCGCCGCATCGACTTCAAGAACACGCTGATCCTGCTCACCTCGAATGTCGGATCCGACGTTATCATGGATCGCACGAAGAACGGCACGGTGCGGACCGGCATCGACCATCTCGATAACGCGCTGCGCGCCCCGCTGCTGAAGGTCTTCCCGGCCGCCTTCCTAGGCCGCGTCGTCACGATACCCTATTATCCGTTGTCGGATTCCATGATCGAGGCGATCGCCCGTCACCAGTTCGGCAAGATCGCCAAGCGCCTCAAGGATACCAACGATGCCGAGCTGGTGATCGGCGACGGCGTCATGGACCTGGTCAAGGCGCGCTGCACGGAGATCGAATCCGGCGGCCGCATGATCGACGCCATCCTCACCAACACGCTGCTGCCGGAGCTCAGCCGCGGCGTCCTCAACCGCTCGCTCGAGGGCAAGAAGATGGCGAAAGTCATCGTCGGCGCGTCGCCGGAAGGATTTACCTACGCGTTCGAATAGGCCTTCATAGCAAGGGGAAGCCGCCTTTGCGCGACCGGATGGTCGATGCCTCGCGCCGCCGGGCTGGGAGCCTGCTTGCCAACTCAAAGGCGTCTTGTCTTGCGCCACTCCTCATACTCTGCGCGGGCATCGTCGTGCAGCGGATAGTAGCGTTGCAACGGAGCGCCCTGCATCAGCTTCTCGCGTGAAAACTCTTCCCAATCGTGGTGTTTCTGAGCCTCCTCGATGACCTTGGCGGCCATTGCGACGGGAACCACCACCGCGCCGTCATCGTCGGCGACGATGATGTCGCCGGGTATCACCGTCACGCCGCCGCAAGCAATCGGGACGTTGACCGCATTGGGATAGATCCTGGTCTGCACATGATAGTTTGGCGTCCAGCCGCGCAGCCATAGCGGCAGATCGAGCTTTTCGACATTGGGCCGGTCGCGCATGCATCCGTCGATGACGATGCCGGCGCCGCCTCGGCCCTTGAAATAGGTGGACATCATATCGCCGAAGACGCCCGAGCTCATGTCGCCGCGGGCGTCGACCACGACCACGTCGCCCTCCTGCGCATGATAGAGCACATGCCGGTGCAGTTGCGTTTCCGGATCGGTATATTCTCCTTCGTCGAATAGGTCCGGCCGTTGCGGCAGGAATTGCAGCGTCAGCGCCGGCCCGACGATCGACTTCCCATGGTTCTGCGCCACCGGGCCGACCATGTGCGGACTGCGGAAGCCCATGTGGCCGAGCGTGCCGGCAACGGTCGCGGCGCCGATCTCTTTCAGCGCATCGATCAGGTCCTTGGGCGGACGCG
The DNA here is from genome assembly GCF_020165105.1 of Mesorhizobium sp. CA5. Taxonomy (NCBI): domain Bacteria; kingdom Pseudomonadati; phylum Pseudomonadota; class Alphaproteobacteria; order Hyphomicrobiales; family Phyllobacteriaceae; genus Mesorhizobium; species Mesorhizobium sp. CA5. The sequence continues at coordinate 44,503 of NZ_JAIUHJ010000026.1, forward strand.
TAATGTCGGAAATATGCGTCATTGTCGAACTCCGGATGAGTTGGAACTACCAGTTGGTGACAGAACCGTCGCGGCGTTTGAGATGCGGCGCTTCCCAGAAGCGGAAACTCTGCGCCTTGATCGCCTCCTCGTTGACCTCGACGCCGAGCCCCGGCAGATCGCTCACCGGGTAATCTGGGCCGTCCAACCGCGGCTGCACGGGGAAGAAGTCGGAATTGTCGAAGCCCAGCTTCCTTTCGGGCGCCCTGGTTTCGAGCCAGGCGAAGTTGGGCACGGCGGCGGCCAGATGCACGGTCGCGGCGGTGCACACCGGACCGAGCGGATTGTGCGGCATCAGGTCCACATAATGCGCCTCGCTCCAGCCGGCGACCTTCATCGCCTCGGTGAGCCCGCCGACATTGCAGACATCGAGCCGGTTGAACTGATGAATGCCGCGCTCGATGTAGGGCAGGAACTGCCACTTGCTGGCAAATTCCTCGCCGATGGCAAAGGGAATGTCGGTCATCCTGCGCAGGGACTCGTAGGCCTCCGGCGTCTCGTCGCGTATCGGCTCCTCGAGGAAATCGAGCACGCCGCGGCCGAGCTTGCTGCAGAAGCTCGCGGCCTCCGCCACCGACAGCCGATGATGATAGTCGATGCCGAGCACCACATCCTCGCCCAGCGCCTCACGCGCCTTGTTCAGCATGCTCGCCGTAGCGCCGATTGACTCGCGCGGCTCGAAGATGTCCTTGCTGTTTTGGCCGGCGGGAAAGAAGCGGATGGCCTGCCATCCCTGCGCGCGCAACTCATGGGCGCGTTCGATGGCAGCATCGCCCTCGGCCTCGTCTCCGGTCGACGCGAAGGTGGGAATGCGGTCGCGCTGCTTGCCGCCGAGCAGGTCGTAGACCGGCACTCCCAGCGCCTTGCCCTTGATGTCGTGAAGGGCGATGTCGATGGCGGAAATCGCCGCCTGCAGAACCCGCCCGCCCTCGAAATACTGGCTACGATAAAGCTCCTGCCAGATCCGGCCGATCTGCATGGCGTCGCGGCCGACGAGGAACTCGCGATAATGCTCGATGGCGCCGGCCACGGCCTTCTCGCGGCCGCTCAAGCCGCTCTCGCCCCAGCCGAAGATGCCCTGGTCGGTCTCGACCTTGACAAGCATCTGGTTGCGCGTTCCCACCCACACTGGGTAGGGCTTGATCGCGGTGATCTTAAGTTTCGTCGTCATTCGCGCCACGTCCGCACGCATCCACCGCGTCAATCGGCCCTGAGGGCCATTTCGGTTTCGCTGTCGAACAGATGCATCCGCTCCTGGTCGAACTCGAGCCAGATCCGCTCGTCGGGCGCGACGGCAATGCTCGGCGGCACGCTGACATTGACGATGGCGCCGGACAGGAAGGCCTGAACGAATGTCACGTCTCCGGTCGGCTCCACCGTGTAGGCCTTGGCCGGAACGCTGCCCGGCACCGCACTCTTGTGCAGCTTGATCGTCGAGTGTCGCGCGCCGAGCACGACTTTCCGGGTCGTTGCTGTCGCGACCTTCCGCGCATTGGGCGGCGACAGCTCAAGGCTCCAGCCCTCCGCGCTGGTCAACACCGTGCCGCCGTTCGCCGTCGATGCCTCGAGCGGAATAAGGCTCATCGCCGGGCTGCCCACGAAGCTCGCGACGAACATGTTCACGGGATGGGCGAAAACCTGCGCCGGCAAATCATATTGCTGCAGATAGCCGCCGTTCATCACCGCCATCCTATCCGCCATAGTCACGGCCTCGAGCTGGTCGTGCGTCACATAGATGATCGTCGCCTTCAGGTCCTGGTGGAACCGCTTTATCTCGGACCGCATCTGCACGCGCAGCTTCGCATCGAGATTGGAGAGCGGCTCGTCCATCAGGAACACCGCCGGATCTCGAACGAGGGCGCGGCCCAGGGCCACGCGCTGCTGCTGACCACCTGAAAGTTCGCGCGGCTTGCGCTCGAGCAACTGCGTCATATCGAGCACGCGCGCCGCTTCCCTGACCTTCCTGTCGATCTCGTCCTTGGGCAGCCTGCGCATCTGCAGCGGGAAGGCCAGGTTCTTGTAGACCGATTTCTGCGGGTAGAGCGCATAGTTCTGGAACACCATCGCGATGTCCCGGTCCTTGGGATCTAGGTGGTTGACCACGCGGTCCCCGATGACGATGTCGCCCGATGTTGCCGAGGTCAGACCCGCCACGAGATTGAGCGTGGTTGTCTTGCCGCAGCCTGAAGGGCCGACGAGAGCGACGAACTCGCCGTCATTGACCGTCAGCGAGACGTCGTTGACAGCTTTGAAGCCGCCATAGGTCTTGACGAGATCTTTGAGGACCACGTGGGCCATCGGCAGCGACTCCTAGTGCTTGACCGCGCCTTCCGTCAGGGCGCGTACGAAGTATCGTTGCAGGACAAGAAACAGCACGACGACGGGCACGCTCATCATGAAGCTTGCCGCCATCAGGCCCGGGAAATCCGTCGTATTTTCCGAGAAGAAGCGCTGGATGCCGACCGGCAGGGTCAACTGCTCGTTCTTGGAGAGGAAGGTGTAGGCGTAGATGTACTCGTTCCAGGCGCCGATGAAGGAATAGATCGCGGTGGCGATGATCCCCGGCGTCGAGAGCGGCATCACGATCAGGATGAAGGCCTGGAACCGTGTGGCGCCGTCGATGCGTGCCGCCTGCTCGAGCTGCACCGGGATATTGTCGTAAAAGCCCTTGAGCAGCCAGATCGCCAGCGGCAGGCCGAAGGTCAGATAGGTGAGGATGAGCGAACCATGCGTGTTCACCAGCCCGAGCGCACGCATCAGGATGAACAGCGGCACGAGAAAGATCACCGCCGGGAACATGTTTCGGAGCAGCACGGCGAAGAACAGGAAGTTTCGGCCCGGGAAGGTAAAGCGCGAAAACGCGTAAGCCGCGGGAACCGCCACGATCACCGAAAGGATGGTCGTGGCAGTGGAAACGTAAAGGCTGTTCCAGAAGAAGCGCAGGAAATCCTGACCGACGCTGTTCTGCGGATCGAGCAGCTTCTGGTAGCTGGCAAGGGTAGGCTGATCCGGCCACCATTGCGGCGGAAATTGCATCGCCGCGAAGCCGGACTTGATCGAGGTCAGCAGCATCCAGATCATCGGCAAGGCGGTGTAAAGCAGCATGAACACCAGGAATATGCGGCCGCCCCACCGCCATCCGTCGATTCGCATGCGGCGACGGGCCTGGTTTCGAGGGGCTGTCTCGGCAATCGTGCTCATGCGCTCCCGTCCTTCCGCTCGTTGCCGCTCAGCGCACGGACATAGAAATAGCCGAGTGTCATCAGGATGAAGAACAGCAGCACCGAATAGGCCGACGCCACGCCCCAGCGCTGCCGGCCGAAGGCAAGCTCATAGATGTGGGTGATCCAGATATGCGACGCGTTGGACGGCCCGCCGCCGGTCATGATCCATGGGATGATGAAGGAGTTGAAGTTGGCTACCGCGAGCAGCAGGATCGTCACCGTCGAGACGTTTCTCAAATGCGGGAAGGTGACGTGCCAGAAGCGCTGCCATGCATTGGCCCCGTCGACCGTCGCCGCGCGCAGCAACTGGTCGGGAACCGTCTGCAGGCCGGCCATCATCATGATCATGGCAAACGGAAACTCGCGCCAGATATTGACGACGATCAGGGAGGGCAGCACCGTGCTGACATTGTCGATAAAATTCGGCGGCCCTCCGGCCAATCCGAGGCCAACCAGAACCGCGCCGATGACCCCGAAATCCGAATGGTAGATCCACTTCCAGATATAGGAAGCGGCGACCGCGCTGATGACCCAGGGAATGATCAGGATGGCGCGCAGGATACCGCGGCCGACAAAGTCGCGGTGGAGCGCCAGCGCGGCGCAAAAGCCAAGGACGAAGGAAATGAAAGTGGAGGCCGCTGTCCAGATAAGCGTGTTCCAGGTGACCTTCCAGAACACCTCGCTTGTGAGGATGGCCGTGTAGTTGTTGATGCCGACGAAGATCTTGTCGCGGAGCTGCAGGCCGGGCGGGGTGTTGAAGAAGGACAGCTCGACTGTGTAGTAGATCGGATAGGCGATGACGATGAGCATTACGGCGATCGCGGGAAGCACATACGCGTAGTCGGCGCGATGCTCCCAGATACTGCGGAGCACGCCGGACCCGGCGGGTTGCAATCTGCGGCGAGCCTCGGCCTTGCCGGTCGCGATCGTCACTGTAGCGCGCCCTTGTTCTTGGGGAAGGATCGGCTGCGCTCACGGCGCAGCCGATCCGATAGTCGGTCAGGCCCGGATTAGAGCCCGCCTCCCATCAGGTCTTTCACCTTCTTGGCCGCGTCCTCCGCCGCCTGATCGACGGTCATCGCTCCGGTCAGGGCATTCTGCAGCATGTCCGGGATGATGATGTTCATGATTTCGGGCGACTGCGGCAGCGCCGGGAACGGGATGCCGTATGGCAGCATCGAGGTCGTGACGTCGAGGAACTTGATGTTGTCCAGACGTTCCTTCATCCATTTGGTCTTGAAGCCGTTGAGGTTGCCCGGGTTCGAGCCGGCATAGGCCATCTTCAGCGACCATTCCGGGCTCGTCCACATGCAGATGATGGCCTTTGCGGCCGGCTCGTCCACCTTGCCCCCCTCGACATATTCGGGCTTCAGGATGTGGATGTTCGAGCCGCCGAACACGACGGCGCGCTTGCCGTCGGGGCCGGTCGGAATGAGGCCATAGCGCATGTTGTCGATGACGGTCTGTGCCTTGTCCTTGTCGGTGCCCGTCGCCTTCTTCTGCAGATCGAGCATGACGTTGTAGTCGGACGGATGCGAGATCATCATGCCGAGCTGGCCGGCGAGAAACAGGGGCTGGTTGTCGGCCTGCTGGTTGGTGAGCGCCGAGACCGGAACCGATTTGTCGCGGACATACATGTCGTAGGAGGCCTGCAGCGCCGCCTTGCTCTGCGGGCTGTCGAGCTCGATCTGCTTGTACGTTGGGTTGGGGGTAGCCTCGTCGAAGACGCCGCCGCCATAGGCCCACAACTGCGGCATGAAGCGATAAGGCGTGTTGCCGGCATTCTTGCGCGCCACCAGGCCGTAGCCGGCAATGCCGAGCTTGTCGTGGATCTGCTTGGAATATTTGACGACGTCGTCCCAGGTGGCCGGGGGCTTGTTCGGATCGAGGCCCGCGCGCTTGAAGATGTCGGCGTTCCAGATGAAAGCCATCGTCTCGTTGTTGGTCGGAATTCCGTAGGTCACGCCGTCCCAGGTGACGGCCTTCATGGCGCCGGGCCAGAAGTCCTCGGTCGAATACCCCACATCCTCGGGCTTGAGCGGCTGCAGATAGCCCTTCGAGGCGAACTCGGTGCCGCCCAGGATTTGCAGGCGGACCGCCATTGGCGCCGCGTTGCCGAGCAGCGCCGTGCGGAACTTGTCGAGAAGGTCGTTGTAGGTGAGGGCTTGTTCCTCGAGCTGGATGTTCGGATAGGTCTTGCGGAAGGTTGCGAAGAAATCCTTATAGTACTGGCGCAAAAGGTCCGGGTCGCCCTCGAACACGCCCTGGTACCAGAAGGTCAGTCGGCCCTTGTAGTCGAGCGGGGTGACCTTGGCGCAATCGCCCGCAGTGTCAAAATCCTGCGTGCCCGCAATGGAGCGCACATATTCCGGCGACCACTTGCTCAGGTCGACCGGCGGCGCGCCCAGCGCCGGCGCGGCCATCAACGATGCCATTAACGCAGTGGAGACAGTGCCGCGCAGGACGGCACCGCCGAGCGTAATCCTCGTCATAGGTATCCTCCAGGTTTCTCTCCCGTGCCGCTCTGCGTCGAGGCAAGCGGTCGTTGCTCGTTCGATCGCGGGATATTTGCCAGTTCTAATGTATCCCTTCGACGACTTTGTACGTTTTCAGATCACAGATTATCTGTCAACGCGAAGAATCGTACATTGTTTTATCGAAACCGAGCGTGATATAGGGCGGAGGGTGTATTCACTTGGGGGAGATGGGCCTTGGCCGAGACAAGCGATTTCAAAGCGGAGCCACCTGCGGGAATTGACCCCATCGGGGCTTCCAGCGAGGGCGCCTCGCTTTATGAACTGATCAGGGATGACATCATCGAAGGACGGCTGGCCGCCAACGAACGGCTTGTGGTCGCCGATCTCGCCCGGCGTCACGGCACCTCGACCAACCCGGTGCGCGAGGCCCTGCAATTGTTGCGCGGAGAGGGCTTTGTCATCTTCAGTCCCAATCGCGGGGCACGCGTGCGACCCATAGATCAGGACTTTGTCCGGGATATCTACGAGATCGGCGTCCTGATCGAACCCGCCCTGACGCGATGGTTCGTGAACATGGCCACCGACGAGGACATCGCCGAGCTCGAACGTCTCCAGAACCTGATCGAGGAGAACAATTTTGCCGACACGTTCAGGCACAGCGAGCTCGATACCGCCTTCCACACCGTGATGTACCAGCGGCATTATAACCGCCATGCGGCCGAGCTCTGGTGGAAGCATCGCGAGGTGCTGAGGGCGGTCAGCCGGCGGTTCAATTTCACGCTTGCCAGGCGCGCCGCGATCATCCGCGAGCACCGCGAGCTCATCGCGCTGGTAAAATCGGGAGAGGCCGAGAAGGCGGCCGAACTCATTGCCCGCCATGTCGAGGGCTCCGGCCGGCATGTCCTCGAACACATGCGCGCGCGAAGCGCCGCCCGGGCAGGGTAGCCGATCCGCAACACCGTCAGCCTGGCCGTTTCAGAGAGGATAGTCCAGATGAAAATCACCAGCATTCGGCCATGGCTGATCAAGTCCGATGCTTCTTACTGGGGAGAGTTCCTGTTCGTCGAAGTGACGACCGACGAGGGGGTGAGTGGCTGGGGGGAGATCACCACGACGACAAAGCTCGCCAACCGCGCGCTCTGCACGATCCTGCGGCAGATCGGCGCCGCCATGACAGGCGAGGATCCGGCGCGTATCGAGTATCTCTGGCACAAGATTTTCCGCAGCTTCACCTATATGGGCAGCCGCGGCGCCGCCGTCGAATGCGTCAGCGCCATCGACATCGCCCTCTGGGATATCCGTGGCAAAGTCCTCGGCAAGCCGATCTACGAACTGCTGGGCGGACCGGTGCGCGACGAAATCGCGCTTTATACCCATCCCAACCAGGCCAAATTCACCAGCAAGGAAGCCGTGATCCGCGAAATTCGCGACATCGTCGAGTCCGGTCACACCGGCCTCAAATTCGATCCTTTTCCCCATCAGGGCCCCAGCGTCGATGGCGTAGCCCGCGAAAGGCGGGACGGTTATCTCGACGGCAGCATGACCCGCAAGGACGAGCGCGAGGCCGCCGAACTGACGGCCCTGATCCGCGAAACGGCAGGCCCCGATGTGGACATCCTCATCGATGCGCATGGCCGCTTCGATGTTCCGACCGCCATTCGCCTCTGCCGCAGCCTCGAAGAGGCGGGCCAGATCGACTGGTTCGAGGAGCCCTGTCCGCCCGAGAGCCTCAATGCCCTCAAACAGGTGCGCGACAAGGTCAGCGCCGCCGTCTCGTGGGGCGAGCGCGGCCACACGAAGTGGGATTTCGTGCCGGTGCTCGAGGGCAAGCTCGCCGACTACATCATGCCGGACGTCACCTGGACCGGCGGCGTCACCGAGCTCAAGAAGATTTCCGCCCTGTGCGAAGCCTATTACGTGCCCGTCTCGCCGCATGACGCCGCCGGACCGATCAACGTGGTCGCGGGAGCGCAGGTGATGATGACGGTTCCCAACTTCTACAAGCTCGAAACCTCGGAGTGGGACCTCTCCAAATACGACCACCTCATAGACAGGCCGCTCGACGTTTCGAACGGCAGCCTCAGGCTGACCTCGAAGCCGGGTCTCGGTGTTGAGATGAATCGCGACTACCTGCAGGCCCACGAGATCGAGTTGGGCTAGCGCTACTGCCGGCCGCGCGACGGGCGACCAGTTCCGCCGACCAAAACGAGGACAAGCCATGCCAAAGACGAGTGGAGCCGACGAAGCTCTCAATCGGATCAACACCAATTCCAGGCCGTCCGAGCTTCGCATCACCGACATGCGGGTGGCCGAAATCGTCGGCGCGCCGTTCACCTCGGCGCTGCTCAAGATCTATACCAACCAGGGCATCGTCGGGCTTGGCGAGGTGCGCGACGGCGCCAGCGCCACTTATGCGCTGATGCTGAAGAGCCGGCTGCTCGGCGAGAATCCCTGCGATGTCGACCGGCTATTCCGCCGCATCAAGCAGTTCGGCGGGCACGGGCGGCAGGGTGGCGGCGTGTCGGCGGTCGAGATCGCGCTCTGGGATCTCGCCGGCAAGGCCTATGGCGTGCCGATCTACCAGATGCTGGGCGGCAAGTTCCGCGATCACGTGCGCGTCTATTGCGATACCGACGCCGAGAAACCGAGCGGCACCGAGACCGGTAAACGCCTCAAGGAACGCATGGACCGCGGGTTCACCTTCCTCAAGATGGATCTCGGCTTGATGCAGATCGCCCACATTCCGGGTGCTGTGACATCGCCCGCCGGCGCGCTCGAAGGGTTTCACGCCAATCCGCGCGGCCGCGGCGGCACGATCGAGGAGCGCAAGGCCCGCAATCTCGCCTATGACGCGCAGAACGTGCGGCACCCGTTCACCGGTCTGCATTTCACCGAGAAGGGCATCGATCTTCTCGAGCGGTACATCCACGAGGTTCGCGAGGTCATCGGCTACGAGATCCCTTTGGCCATCGACCATGTCGGCCACATCTCTCTGCAAGACGGCATCCGCCTGTCGCGCCGCATCGAGAAGTACGTCCCGGCCTGGCTCGAGGACGTCATTCCCTGGCAGTACACCGAGCAATACCGACAGCTGCAGCAAGCGACCTCGGTGCCGATCTGCACCGGCGAGGACATCTACCTCAAGGAGGCCTTCGACCCTCTGCTGAGAAGCGGCGGTCTCTCCGTCGTCCATCCGGACCTGCTCACCAGTGGCGGTATCCTCGAGACCAAGAAGGTCGGCGACATGGCGCAGGACCACGGCGTCGCCATGGCGATCCACATGGCCGAAAGCCCGATCGCCGCGATGGCCGCGGCGCATGTCGCGACTGCGACCGAAAACTTCATGGCGCTCGAATACCATTCCGCCGATGTCGACTGGTGGGACGATATCGTCACCGGCCTGCCCAAACCGTTGGTGAAGGACGGCTTCATCACTGTTCCGGACAGACCGGGCCTGGGGATCGACGATGTCGTCGACGAAGTGATCGCGCAGCATCTGCAGCCCGGTGTCACGGGGATATGGCAATCCACCGAGCATTGGGACAATGAATATAGCTGGGACCGGACCTGGAGTTAGCCAGATCGCCCGCCCTCATTCCCCCAGGTTCACAGGGCCAACGACCGACCATTCGTGTCGACCTCTCCCAAGGGAGAGGTGAAGAAGGAAACGGACGAAACCATGATCTACGAACTGCGTATCTATGACTGCCTGCCGGGCAGGCTGCCGGCATTGCTAAAGCGCTTTTCCGACCAAACGCTGGCCATCTGGGAGAGGCATGGCATCCGCCAAGCCGGGTTTTTCACCACGGCGATCGGCGAAAACAGCAATCGCCTCACCTATTTCCTCGCCTGGGAATCGCTGGCCGAGCGTGAGGCGAAATGGGCGGCTTTCGTCACCGATCCGGCATGGCACAGGGCCCGGGACGACTCTGAGCGCGACGGGCAGATCATTGCCAATATCAGCAGCCAGCTGCTCACGCCGACAGCTTTCTCGTCTGTGAACTAGGACTGCGCCATGAAGATCACCGACCTGCGCTGCGCCGTCATCGGTCAGCACCCGATCGTGCGCATCGTGACCGACGAAGGTCTTCACGGCCTTGGCGAAGTCGAGTTCACCAAGACCTACCTCAAGCCCTTTGTGCTGCATTTCCGCGAGGCGCTGATCGGCGAGGACCCGACCGATGTCGAGCGAGTGATGCTGAAGATCCGCCAGCGCGGCTCGTTCAAGCCCTATGGCGCAGCGGTGAGCGCGATCGAACATGCGCTGTGGGACATTGCCGGCAAGGCCGCCGGCGTTCCGGTCTATAAGCTGCTTGGCGGCAAGGTGCGCGACAAGGTGCGCGTCTACAACGGCTCGATCCGCCGCAAGCGCACCGGCGACCGGCCGGAGGACTACGCCGCCGACGTCAAATGGATGATGGAGCAGCCGCAGAACTTCTTCATGATCAAGCAGGGAATCTCGTTCCACTCCAATATGAAGGACACCATCGAGGGCTTCCATTACGGCGTGACGCAGAAGAAGGCCGGCTATCACGGCGCCATGGATCAGGGCGTTATCAGCGAGCGCGGTTTCAACCATATGCTCGACTGCGTGATCGCGATGAAGGAAGTGCTGGGCGACAAGGTGAGCCTGGCGCTCGACTGCGGCCCGGGCTGGATGTTGCCCGACGCGATCAAATTCGCCCGCGCGGTCGAGAAGTACAATTTGATGTGGCTGGAGGACATGCTGACCGGCGACTATGTGCCGTGGGTCAATCCGCAGGCCTATCGCGAGCTGACCGCCTCCACCTCGACGCCGATCCATACCGGCGAGCAGATCTATCTGCGGCACAATTTCAAGGAGCTGATCGAGACGCAAGCGGTGCGCGTCATCGGCCCCGACCCGGCCGATATAGGCGGCATCGCCGAGCTCAAATGGGTGGCCGAGCACGCCTACATGCATTCCATCCTGATGGCGCCGCACGGCACCGCCAACGGCCTGCTCGGTCTTGGCGCGCTGATCAATGTCTGCGCCACCTTGCCCGCCAACTACATCGCCTTCGAATATCCGAGCGCCTCCGATCCCTGGTGGGAAGACATCGTCATCGGCCTGCCGTCGCAGATCGTGAAGGACAGCATGGTGGACCTGCTGGAAGCGCCGGGACTGGGGCTCGATATCGATGCCGAGGCGGCCAGGAAATATCTCAGGGAAGAGGATGCGGGTTTCTTCGACTGAGCGTAGAAGCTTCGGCGCAGGGGAATGTCGGGAGAAGAGAGGATGGTGCCAGAGGCGGAATCCAAGTCAGAGAAATCTGGCTGTCGTTTCAAATGGTTAAGACTCGCGCAAAAGCAGTGCTAACCAACAAAAAATACCAACAAAATATTTCTGTGGATTGGTTTGGTTCCCGAATATTACTCGCAGGTCCCAACTCGACGCAGCTGGACTGCTGCCGGTCGCCATTAAGGCAGTCCGACTTTGTCAAGCGCATGGCGCAAGTTGACCGAAGTGACCTCCTGCTGACAAAGTCTTGAACGTCTGCTTCGCGCCTAATGTCGGCCGTAGTCTTGAGCTCTTTCGTTGACCCAAAGCTGTCGTTCGCCAGATGCTGGCCAAGCCCCATTGCCCAATTCCCTCAGGCAACTAACTGCTCAGAGTTTCAGGCTCACCGCTCCAGGCAGATCGCCACGCCCTGGCCGCCGCCGATGCAGAGCGAGGCGAGGCCCTTCCGCGCGTCGCGGCGGATCATTTCGTGGAGCAGCGTCACCACGATGCGGCAGCCGGAGCCGGCCAGCGGATGGCCAAGCGCGATGGCGCCGCCGCTCATGTTGATGATGTCCTCGTTCCAGCCCATCTCGCGGTTGACCGCGATGGCTTGCGCGGCGAACGCTTCGTTGACCTCCATCACGTCGAGATCGGACGCGTGCCATCCGGTCTTGTCGAGCGCGCGGCGCGAGGCCGCCACCGGTCCGAGGCCCATGTCCATAGGCTCGACCCCGGCTGAAGCGTAGGAGGCGATGCGGGCGAGGGGCGTCAGGCCGAGTTTCTTCATCCGCGCCTCCGACATCACCAGCACTGCTGCGGCGCCGTCATTAAGTCCGGATGAGTTGCCGGCCGTGATCGTGCCAGCCGCATCGAAGACCGGCCTCAGCCGGCCGAGGACTTCCATGGTGGTGGAGGGATTGGGATGTTCGTCACGGTCGATGACGAGATCGCCCTGCCTTGTCCTTATCGAGATCGGGACGATCTCTTCGTCGAACCGGCCAGTCTGGATGGCGGCGTCCGCCTTCTCCTGTGAGCGCAGCGCGAACCTGTCCTGTTCCTCGCGGGTGATCTGGTAACGCTGCGCCAGCGCCTCGGCCGTTACGCCCATATGCACCTGATGGAAGGCATCCCACAGCCCGTCGGTGATCATCGAATCCTTGAGGGTACGGTCGCTCATGCGGATGCCGCCGCGCATATCGGAAATGAAGTGCGGTGCCGAGGTCATCGAGTCCTGTCCGCCGGCGATCACGCAATCGGCGTCGCCGCAGCGAATGGCCTGGGCGGCGAGATGGATCGACTTCTGGCCGGCGCCGCACACTTTGTTGACGGTCATGGCGGGCACGCTAACCGGCAGCCCGGCCTTGAGCGCGGCCTGCCGCGCCGGGTTTTGCCCGGCGCCGCCGGTCAGCACCTGGCCCATGATCACCTCGCTGACGGCATCGGGCGCAAGTCGCGTTTCCGCCAGCATCGTCTCGATAAGCTGCCCGCCTAGCTCTGCCGCGGACAAGCCGGCGAACGCGCCGTTCAGCTTGCCGATGGGCGTCCGCTTCGCGGCAACAATATAGACCGCATCCATTTCTGATCCTCCGCCCCGGGCGATCCATAGAGGCGGATCGCAGCTTGACATTCTGGTTATAACCAATAATCATGAAATGTATCGGCAGGCAAGGTCGCGGCATCGAGCCCGGCCTGCGTTGCGGGAGGAAATCCATGTCATCCGTGCTTTGGACGCCGGCGCCGGCCGCGTTCCAATCATCCAACCTTGCGCGCTTTTCGACCGCCAACGGCTTCGACCCGCGCGACTACGATACGCTGCATCGCTGGTCGATCGGCGATCCCGGGGCCTTCTGGCGGGCGGTGTGGGATTTCGCCGAGGTCGTCGGCGATCCAGGCGCGATCTCCTTCCTGCGCGACGACAATGCGCCGATGACCGGGAGCCGCTTCCTGCCGGAAGCAAAGCTTAATCTTGCGGAAAACCTGTTGCGTGGCGACGGCGAGAGGGTCGCGGTGATCGAGGCCGACGAGGGCGGCCATTTCCAGGCGATCACGCTCGCTGAATTGCGCCGGCTTGTAGCTCGAACGGCCGACGGCCTGCGCGCGGCCGGTATCGGCAAGGGTGATTGCGTCGGCGGCATCCTGGCCAATCGCGTCGAGGGCCTCGTCGCGCTTCTGGCGACGCTCTCCGTCGGCGCCGTCTGGTCGTCCTGCTCGCCGGATTTCGGCGCCGCCGCGATCGTCGATCGCCTCGGCCAGATCGGCGTCAAGGTGCTGTTCGCCGCGCCGCGCTACCGCTACGCGGGCAAGGATCACGACATCTCCGGCAGGCTGGCCGAGATCCTCGCGGCGATGCCGACGGTGACGGCGCTGGTGCTGACCGGCGAACCGAGCGCGAAGCTGGATTGCGCAGCGGATTGCGTTTCGTTCGACGATTTCGGCGGCGACGGCCCGCTCACCTTCGAGCGCGTGCCGTTCGACCATCCGGCCTATGTGCTCTACACGTCCGGCACGACAGGCGCGCCGAAGGCGATCGTCCACCGCGCCGGCGGCGTGCTGCTCCAGCACCTGAAGGAGCATCTGCTCCACGGCGATGTTCGCCCCGGCGACGTCATGAGCTGGTACACCAACACCGCCTGGATGATGTATCACTGGCTGATCTCGGGCCTCGCCTGCGGCGCGAGCGTGGTGCTCTATGACGGCGCGCCGATCCTGAAATCGGCCGATGGCCTCGACCCCAGTCCGCTATGGACAATGGCCGAGCGTGCCCGCGTCACGCATTTCGGCACCAGCCCGAAATATCTGGCCACGCTTGCCGCCGAAAATTACGCGCCGGGGCGTCTGCACGACCTTTCGCCGCTGCGCTCGCTGCTGTCGGCCGGCGCGCCGGTTTCTCCAGCGCAGTTCGACTGGGTCTACGAGCATGTGAAGCGCGACATGATCTTTGCCTCCATTTCCGGCGGCACCGAGATCATCGGCTGCTTCCTGCTGGGATCGCCGATCCATCCTGTGCGGCGCGGCGAGCTGACGGTGAAAGGCCTTGGCCTCGCCGTGGCCGTCATGGACGAGCGCAACGCGCCGGTGATCGGCCGCCAGGGCGATCTCGTCTGCACCGAGCCCTTCCCGTCGATGCCGCTGGCCTTCTGGGGCAAGGACGGCGACGAGCGTTATCACGCCACCTATTTCGCCATGCGCCACGAGATCTGGACGCATGGCGACGTGGCTGAGATGACCGCTTACGGCTCCGGCGTCATCCACGGCCGCTCGGACACGACGCTGAAGCCCGGCGGCGTGCGCATCGGCACGGCGGAAATCTATGCCGCCTGCGAAAACTTTGCCGAGATCGAGGATTGCCTGGTCTTTGGCGCGCCGGCCGAAGGCGACGAGGAGATCGTGCTCTGCGTCAAGCTCAATGATGGCTATGCGTTGACCCCAGAGCTTGCCGCGCAAATCCGCGGCGCGATTCGCGAAGGGGCCTCGCCGCGCCATGTGCCGCATCGGATCCATGCGGTACAGGCCGTGCCCTATACGCTGAACGGAAAACGCGTCGAGGGCGCCGCCCGCACCACGCTCGAGGGCAAGCCGGTCAAGAACATGGCTTCGCTCGCCAATCCGGCATGCCTAGAGGAATACCGCACGCTCGACCGGAGCAAGGCGGCATGAGCCGGCCGAAGGGAGCGATCGTCGGCATCGGCGAGTTGAAGCCGCAGCGCCTGACCAGCGGCGTGACGACGCTGGAGATGATCGCCGAGGTCTCGCGCCTGGCGGTGCTCGACGCCGGGCTCGATCCGGCGGCAATTGACGGGCTGCTGGTCGGTCCCCAGGTCGGCGAGACGCCGCAGCATGTGCCGGCGACGATTGCCGAATATCTGGGTCTCGCGCCGACCATGGCCAATGTCGTGGACCTCGGCGGCGCATCCGGCGCCGGCATGGTCTGGCGCGCGGCCGCCGCGATCGAGGCAGGCATGTGCGAGACGGTGCTGTGCGTGCTCGCCAACAACCGCGAGGAGACGCCGCCTCGTTCTCCCAACCGCAATCCGATCCGCGAGTTCGACGTGCCTTTCGGCGCCTCGGGCGCCAACATCTCCTATGCGCTGCTGATGCAGGCGCATATGGCCGCATACGGCTCGACCGCGCGGGACTTCGCCCTGATCGCCGCGGCCGCGCGCGCCAATGCGCAGCTCAATCCCGACGCCATCTTCTTCGGCAAGCCGGCCGATGTGGAGGCGGTGCTGGCCTCGCCGATAATCGCTTCGCCGCTGCACCTCCTCGAAATCGTCATGCCGGTCGCCGGCGGCGAAGCGGTCGTCGTCACCTCGGTCGAACGCGCGCGGTCGTTGCGAAAGCCGCCTGTCCATCTGCTCGGCGCCGGCGAGAAAGTCACGCACCGCGCGGTCAGCCAGGCGCCGAGTCTTACCTCCGGTCCGTTGAAGAGCGCCATGGCGCGGGCCTTCCAACAGTCCGGCACGCGGGCCGATGAGATGGACCTTCTGTCGCTCTACGATTGCTACACGATCATGGTCGCGGCCACGATCGAGGATGCCGGCCTTTGCGCGCCGGGCGAGTTCGGCGCCTGGCTCCACGACCACGACCTTTCCCACAAGGGCGACAAGCCGCTCAATACGCATGGCGGCCAGCTCGGCTTCGGCCAGTCGGACCTTGCCGGCGGTATGACCCATGTCGTCGAGGCGGTGCGCCAATTGCGCGGCGAGGCGGGCGAACGCCAGATCGGCAAGGCCCGGCTCGCGCTGGTCACCGGCAATGGCGCGACGATGAGCGAAGCGACAGCGCTCGTGCTGGGAGCCGCCTGATGTCCGTCGATCTCGACACGCTGAAAACCCCTGGCCCGACGATCACCGCGCTGACCAAGCCATTCTGGGATGCCGCCGCCGAGGGCCGGCTGAAAATCCAGCACTGCGAGGATTGCGGCAAGGCCGTCTTCTATCCGCGCCCGATCTGCCCGCATTGCTGGAGCAAGCGTCTGGTCTGGAAAGACGCATCGGGCAGGGGGCGGCTCAAATCCTTTTCGGAGGTGCACAAGCCCGGCCATCCCGGCTGGCTGCCGGCAGCACCCTACGTGGTCGGCCTGGTCGAGCTGGCCGAAGGCCCGACGATACTGAGCTTCATCTTGCCCGGCACACGGCCGCTACAGGTCGGGGACATGCTGCTTATTGCTCCGACCGCCATCGGCGGCCGTGTCCTGCCGGCCTTCAAACCAGTCGAACCCGGAGCAGAGGAGAAGCCGCAATGAGCACCGAGACGAAAGACGGTTGGGTGGGTGTCGTGAAGGGTCGCCCGCAGGTCGGGGCCTTCGCCGAGCGCACGCGCCGCACAAGGATGAGCGACATCGAGGCCTTCACCGACATCACCGGCGATCGTAACCCGCTGCATTACGACCGAATGCTGGCCGAGAAGTCGGTGTTCGGCAAGCTGATTGTCCAGGGCGGCGTCACCTCCGGCATCCTAAACGCGCTGGTCGCGGAGGATCTGCCTGGCCCCGGAACCGTGTTCCTCGAAGTGGCCTGGAAGTTCGTCAAGGCGGTCGGCGTTGACGAGGAGATCACCGGACGCGTGGAGGTCAAGGAAGTGCGGCCCGATAAGCCTATCTGCAAGATCGAGACCAGCGTGCGCAACGGCCAGGGCGAGCTTTGCCTCACCGGCACAGCCACGGTCTTCACCGTACCGCTGCAAGGCGCATGAGCACGGCCGGCGGGGTTGGCACGGCGACCGACAGCGAGCGCTGGCGCGTGCTGTCGCTGCTTTGCCTCGCAGTCGTCCTGTCGCTGACCACCTGGTTCTCGGCCACCGCGATACTTCCCGAACTGAGGCAGGAGCTGGCGTTGGGCGCGGGCGCCGAGGCCTGGCTGACCAATGGCGTCCAGGTTGGCTTCGTTCTAGGCGCGCTGGCGGCGAGTCTGGTCAATCTTCCCGACCTCGTACGGCTGAGTCACCTGATGGCGGCGGCGGCGCTCGTCGCCGCTTTGGCCAACGCGACGCTGCTCTTCCATCCCGGGCCTGGCGGCATGATCGCCGCGCGCGTCGCCACCGGTGTTGCGCTCGCAGGCGTCTATCCGCCGGCGCTGAAGCTGGTCGCCACCTGGTTCGCGCGCGACAGGGGACTGGCGCTCGGCGCCGTCATCGGCGCGCTGACTGTCGGCTCGGCGCTGCCGCATCTTTTCCGCGCTGTCTCGACCGCGCTCGACTGGCGTCCGGTGGTTGCCGGGGCAAGCTTGGCCACTGCGGCGGGCGCGCTGCTCTTCCTGCTGTTCGCGAAGGAAGGACCCTATCCCTTCGGCAAGGCTATCTTCGAGCCCTCGCGCATCGGCCAGGTCTTTCGCGAAAAGCCGCTGCTGTTAGTCAATCTCGGCTATCTCGGCCATATGTGGGAGCTGTACGCCATGTGGGCGTGGCTGCTCGCCTACACGCGCGCCGCCTTCGAAGCACAGGCGATCGGAACGGCGGCCGCTGCCTCGCTCTCGACCTTCCTCGTCGTCGCGTCCGGCATTCTGGGGTGTTTGCTCGGAGGCTATCTGTCGGACCGCGTCGGCCGCACCGCCACCACCGCCGGCATGATGATCGTCTCGGGAAGCTGCGCGCTGCTGATGGGCTTTCTGTTCACCGGCCCGCTCTGGCTGTTCATGCTGGTGGCCCTCGTCTGGGGCGTCTCGGTCATCGGGGATTCGGCGCAGTTCTCCACCGCCGTCACCGAGCTCGCCGACCGCCGCTTCGTCGGAACCGCTCTGTCGGTGCAAATGGGCGCGGGCTTCGCGCTGACGGTGCTCGCCATCTGGCTGACGCCGCGCTTCGCCGAATTCATCGGGGGTTGGCGCTGGGCCTTCCTGCTCCTGGTTCCCGGACCGCTTCTGGGGGCGGCCGCCATGCTATGGTTGCGAAACTTGCCGGAGAGCGTGAAAATGGCCGGCGGCCTCCGCTAGCGAGGCGCTGCCGCTTATCTGAGTCGCGGCAAATGAATTGCGGCAGGATCGGATGGAACAAGCTACCAGAACGCGCGGGCGTCCTCGTTACGATCAGGAAGACGCCGAGGCGGCCGAGGCCTTCCGCTCGATCGGCTCGAAAGTGCAGCTCAACCGCGACGAGGCCGCACCGCTCTGGGTGCAGTTGCGCAACCAGGTCGAGGAAGCGATCAACACCGGCCTGCTTGCCGCCAATTCACGCATTCCCTCGGAACAGGCGCTTTGCGATTTCTTCGGCGTCTCGCGCCCTGTGGTGCGCGCCGCGATCGGCTCGCTGTCCAACGAAGGCCGCATCATCAAGATGCCGCGCAAGGGCATGTTCGTCGCGGCACCCCGCGAGCATGTCGACTTCATGACCGCCAATCTCGGTGTCTTCGACGATTTGACCGCCAAGGGCCACAAGGTCTCGACCCGCACGCTGGAGATCTACCGCTGCCCGCCGAGCGACAAGGAGTCGAAGGTCTTCGGCATTCCCGCCAATGGCAGCGTGGTCCGCATCAGCCGCGTCTATATGACTGACGGCACGCCGATCACCATGACGCGCATCAGTCTGCCGGGGCACCGGGTGCCGGGTCTGGAGAACATCCTGTCGGAAAACCAGTCCATCTTCGGCACTATCCGCGCCGTGTTCGGCCTGACGGTGAAGCGCGCCGACCGCTGGCTGCGCGCCGCGCTCCCCACCAAGGAAGAGGCCGACGAAATGGGCGTCGCCGCCAACACGCCGCTGATCGAGATCGAGTCAATCGCCTATGACGCGGACGGTGCCGCGCTCGAATATTACGAGGCCTTTTATAATTCCTCCGTCGCCCGCATCCATATGGCGGTCGAGCAGCCGTCAGCGACGGTGAACGGCGTCGATCGCACCTGACTTGCCAGTCACCAAAAAAGAATCTGTTTTCTGGTTATAACCAGATTGACGGGTGGAAAAAGCTTCTGTAACGTCCCTGTCACGGGGTCGGGAGGAGCCTGACCCCGGAGGCATTATCAGGATCGGCTGGCTTGCGGCGCTGCTTCGGCGGCGAGGGCAGTGTTTTGCCCGCGCTCAAGTTCGTCCTGATGGAGGACGTGCATGGATTACCGGTCGCAATTCGACCTGACGAGCGAGGTCGCCGTCGTCACCGGCGGCGCCAGCGGGATCGGTCTCGAGGCCGCCAGGGCGCTGGGGACTTGCGGCGCGCGTATCGTGCTTCTCGACATGAATGCGGACGGGCTGAAAGCTGCTGCCGAGGCGCTCAAGGCGGCTGGCGTCGCGAGCGTCGATGGCCGCGTGCTCGACGTCACGGATCCGCAAGCCGTGGAGGCGATGGCCGCTCAGATCGTCGCGGACTTCGGCAAGGTCGATGTCCTGGTCAACAGCGCCGGCATCGCGCGACTCAACGCCGCGCTCGACACGCCGGACGAGGAATGGCGCCTGGTGATGGATGTCAACGTCAACGGCGTCTACTGGGCCTCGCGCGCGTTCGGCCGCTCGATGGTCGCTCGCAAGAAGGGCTCGATCGTCAATCTGGGCTCGATGTCGGGCCTGATCATCAACCGTCCGCAGACGGCGCCGTCCTACATGGTGAGCAAGGGCGCCGTGCATATGATGACCAAGGCGCTAGCGGTCGAATGGGCAAAGTCAGGCGTGCGCGTCAACGCGCTGGCGCCGGGCTATGTCGGCACCGAGATGACGCTGAAGATGCGCGAGCGTCCCGAACTCTTCAACACCTGGATCGACATGACGCCGATGGGGCGCTTGGGCACGCCGCAGGAGATCGCCTCGGCGATCCTGTTCCTGGCGTCGCCCGCGTCGAGCTACGTCACGGGCGCGATCCTGTCGATCGATGGCGGCTACACGGCCTGGTAATTGGCCTCGCAAGGATTGGAATACCGCATGACCCTTTCGGACCTTGAGGCGCGCCGGGCCATCATCGATGCCTGCATCGAGATGAACGCGCTGGGGATCAACCAGGGCACGTCAGGCAACATCAGCCGGCGCCATGGCGAGGGCATGCTGATCTCGCCGACCAGCACGCCCTATGACACGCTGCAGCCGGAAGACATCGTCTTCATGGGCTGGGACGGCGAGGTCGACGGACGCCTGCCACCGTCTAGCGAATGGCGCTTCCATCTCGACATCATGAAGGCCAGGCCCGAGGTCAACGCCGTCGTTCACGCGCATCCGACCTACTGCACGACCATCGCCATCATGGGCCGGAAGATACCGGCGATCCATTACATGGTCGCGGTTGCCGGCGGCAGCGACATACGCTGCGCGCCCTACGCCACCTTCGGCACGGCGGAGCTTTCGGCGCATGCGGTGGAGGCGCTGCGCGACCGCAAGGCCTGCCTGCTTGCCCAGCACGGCATGATCGCCGTCGGATCGAGCCTCGCCCAGGCGATGTGGCTGGCGGTCGAGGTCGAGACGCTGGCGCGCCAGTATCACGGCGCCCTGCAGATCGGCGAGCCGCCGATCCTGTCCGACGAGGAGATCGAAAACGTCATCAAGCGCATGGCGAGCTACGGCCTGCGCGACAATGACGCCGCTGCTTGAGGGGCAGCAATTTCACAGTTTCGCATATCCTCCGGGAAGGCCCGGAGCGATCAACAAGGGAGGAATGAAAATGACCAGATCCATGAAAGGCCTCGTCAAGGCGCTCGCTTTTGGATTAGCGGCGGCTTGCAGCGTTGCCGCCGTCTCCGGCGCGAGTGCCGAGGAGCTGTCGCTCAAGGGCAAGCGCATCGGTGTCTCCGCCATCGGCACGGACCACTATTGGGACCTGATGGCGTTCCGCGGCATCCAGGACCGCGTCAAGGAACTCGGCGGTGAAGTCATCGCGCTCGATGCCGGCCGCAAGGACCAGCAGCAGATCGCGCAGCTGCAGACGCTGATCGCCCAGAAGCCCGACGCCATCGTCGAGCAGCTCGGCAACCTCGAAGTGCTGAACCCCTGGCTGCAGAAGATCCGCGACGCCGGCATTCCGCTGTTCACGGTCGACACCGCGACGCCGCACGCCATCAACAACACCACGTCGAACAACTACAATATCGGCGCCGAGATCGCGCTGCAGATGGTCGCCGACATGGGCGGCAAGGGCAATGTGCTGGTCTTCAACGGCTTCTACAGCGTGCCAGTCTGCAAGATCCGCTACGACCAGCTGAAATACGTGCTGACCTCGTTCCCGGATGTGAAGATCATCGAGCCGGAACTGCGCGACGTCATCCCGAACACGGTGCAGAGCGCCTATTCCAATGTCACCGACATGCTGACCAAGTCGCCCGAGAAGGGGTCGATCGGCGCGGTTTGGGCGTGCTGGGACGTGCCGCAGATCGGCGCCACGCAGGCGGTCGAAGCCGCCGGCCGCAACGAGGTCAAGACCTACGGAATCGACGGCAGCCCGGAAGTCATCAAGATGGTGATGGACCCGAAGTCGTCGGCCGGCGCGGTCGCGGCTCAGCAGCCCTATGAGATCGGCAAGACCTCGGTCGACAACGCCGCCAAATATCTGGCCGGCCAAAAGGTGCCGCCGTTCACTTTCGTGCCTTCGGTGCTGATCAACAAGGAAAACGCCGCCGAAAAAGGAAAGCCGTTCCTCGACGCCGCCGAGAAGGCTGGCGTTCAATAGGACGGAACGGAACGACGGGCAGCCGCGCCTATGCGGCCGCCCGTCACAGCCAACCAGGATTGACGGCCATGCAGACAGCAACAAGAGAAATTGCTGTATCGATGACGGGCATATCGAAACGGTTCGGTCCGGTGCGCGCGCTGGAAAACGCGAACCTCGAGATCGCGCGCGGCTCGATCCTCGGCCTTGTCGGCCAGAACGGCGCCGGCAAGTCGACCATTATCAAGGTGCTGGCCGGCATCATCAAGCCGGACAGCGGCACGATCGTCATCAATGGCGAGGTCATTACCTCGCTGACACCAGCGTCGGTCGAAAAGCTCGGCGTGCACTTCATCCATCAGGACAGGCTTCTGGTGCCGACCGCGACCGTCGGCGAAGCCGTCTTCCTCGGCCACGAAATCGGCCTCGGTCCATTCGTCAGCCGCCGTGCCATGGAGCGCCGCGCCGCTGATCTGTTGAAGCGCTTCTTCGGCATGGAACTGCCGGCCGGAACCCTCGTCAAGGACCTCACCACGGCGCAGCAGAAGGTGGTGCAGATCACCCGGGCGCTGGCGCAGAAGGCGTCGGTGCTGGTGCTGGACGAGCCGACGGCGGCGCTCGTAAAGCGCGAGGTCGACAGCCTGTTCGACGTGCTGCGCCGGCTGCGCGACGACGGCATCGCCGTGGTCTTCATTTCCCACTACATGCAGGAGATCGAAAAACTCTGCGACCGCGTCACCGTGATGCGCAACGGCACCGATGTCGGCACAGTCGATCCGCGCCAGACGCCGATCGACGAGATCATCGCGATGATGATTGCCCGTGATGTCGGCGAGATGTTCCCGAAGCGCTCGGTCACTTTAGGCGCGCCGGTGCTGGAGGTTTCCAACCTCCGCCTAGGCGGCAGTTTCGAGAACATCGGCTTCAATGTGCGCGCCGGCGAGATCGTCGGCCTCACCGGGCTGCTCGGCTCCGGCGCCAAGGAGATCGTCCAGTGCCTGTTCGGCCTCAAGACTGCCGATGGCGGCCAAGTCAAGGTCGAGGGCAGGGAGCTGTCGCTGTCCACGCCGGTCAAGGCCGTGCGCGATGGCATCGCCATGCTGCCGGAAGATCGCCGTGCGCATGGCGTGGCGCTTGGTCTGTCCGTGCGCGAGAACATCTCCTTGGCCAGCCTGCGCCGCTATTCGCGCAGCGGCATGGTCAGCCGTGGCGCTGAGAACCAGGCGGTGGACGGCCTGATCAAGGAACTGTCGATCAAGACACCGCATCGCGACGCGCTGGTGCGCGAGCTCTCCGGCGGCAACCAGCAGAAGGTGGCGATCGCCAAATGGCTGAGCTGCCAGTCGCGCGTCTATGTGCTGGATGAGCCGACGGTCGCCGTCGATGTCGGCGCCAAGGTCGAGATCTACAACCTGCTGAACCGGCTGGCGGGCGAGGGCGCGGCGATCCTGCTTTTGTCCTCCGACCTGCTCGAGCTGGTCGGCGTCTGCGACCGTGTCCTGGTCGTCTATCGCGGCCGGCTCGCCGGCAGCTTCTCCGGTCCCGCGATGAACAGCGACGCGCTGCTGGCGGCTTCGTCCGGCGCGCGCTCGAACACCGATGGGGTGGCCGCATGAGCGCGACTGTTCTCCACACCGAAGTCGGCGTTTCCGACGAGAAGCAGACCGCCGCAAAGAGCGCCGGCCGGCGCTTTGGCGCGCTCGTCGTGCGGCTCGGCGCGATCGCCGCCTTCGCCGCGATCATGGCCTATTTCGTCATCTTCGCGCCGGGCTTCACCTCGACCTTCAACCTGATCAACGTCGTCGAGCAGTCGGCGATTCTGGGTGTGCTCGCCTATGGCATGACGGCCGTCATCATCGGCGGCGGTTCCGATGTCACTGAAGGCGGCATAGATCTGTCGATCGCCGCCAATATGGGGCTCTGCGCCGCCGTCTACGCGACGCTCTTGTCGATGGGCTATGGCGATTTCCTTTCCGTGCTCGCGGCCATCGCCGTCGGCATGGCGGTCGGCGCGTTGAACGCCCTTGCCGTGGTCGGCCTCGGCATCCTGCCGTTGCTCGCAACGCTTGCCGTGCTCAACGTCGCAGCCGGCATGGAACTCACGCTCACCCAGAACACGGTGGTCGGCGCATCCTCCCCGCTGCTCGGCGTGCTGGTTTCGGGCAGCTTCCTCGGCGTCTCCGCGCTTGCCTGGGCGCTGATCGTCTTCTCCGCGATCATGATCGTGCTCGTTCACGGTACTTCTTTCGGTCTCAGGCTCTACGCTGTCGGCGGCCATCCCGAGGCGGCGCGCGCGGCCGGCATCAGCGTGCCCTTCTATGTCTCCTTCACCTATGTTCTAAGCGGCCTCTGCGCGGCGGTGGCGGCGATCCTCACCGTCTCGCGCCTGTCGGCCAGCACGCCCGGTTCCGGTGAGCTGCTTCTGTCGGTGCTGGCGGCGGCCTTGCTTGGCACCGTCTTTTCGCGCCGCTTCGTGCCGACCATGGGCGGCACGCTGCTCAGTGTGCTGTTCATCGGCCTGCTCGCGAATGGTTTCCAGCTGCTCAACGTCTCCAGCTACTGGGTCAACGGCGTGCAGGGCGCGCTGATCCTGCTGGTGGTGGCCATCACATCCTTTGCCCGCGGTTCGGAGGGTTCGCGATGAGCGTCTCAGCCAACGACAATTCAGCCAAGGTGAGTGTGCGCGGCTTCCTCGCCAAATACAGCGTGCTCATCGCCTTCGCGGTTATCGTCATATTATTCGCCGTGGCGAGCCCGACCTTCCTGACGCCGGCCAACCTCTTCAACGTGCTGGTCAACAACGTCGTCATGCTGGCGATCGTCGCGCTGGGTCTCACCATCGTCATCTCGTCGGGTGGCATCGATCTGTCGGTCGGCGTCTCGGTCGACATGGCAAGCATGATCTTCGTCATGCTTCTGGCCGCCGGTTACAGCGGCGTGGTCGGCGTAGCGGGCGGGCTCGGCGCCGCGCTGATCGTCGGCGTGCTGAATGCGATCCTCATCACCAGGCTCAACATCAGGCCGTTCCTGGCGACGCTCGGCGTGCTCTTCATCGGCCAGAGCACGCAGCAGCTCGCCACCAGCGGCGGCCAGCCGATCTATCTCACAAGTGGTTATGCAGCAGACCAGTTCAACGCCATCGCCCGCACCGCTTTGTTCGGGATACCGACCCCGGTCCTCGTTCTGATCGTCCTCGTCATCGCGGTCCATGTCCTGCTGCATCGCTCAGTCTTCGGCCGTTACGTGCAGGCGATGGGCGCGCAGCCGGGCGTGGCCTGGTATTCCGGCATCCGCGTGCCGCGCGAATTGTCGATGGTGCATGTGCTGTGCGCGCTGCTCGCCGGTGTCACCGGCATCCTTCTGTCGTCGACGGTGAAGTCGTACGTGCCGCTCTCCGGCAACGCGTTCCTGCTCGATGCGATCGGCGCCACCTTCATCGGTACGACGCTGAGCCGCGAGCGCAAGCCCTCGGTCATCGGCACGCTGCTCGGCGTGCTGCTGCTCGCCATCGTCAAGAACGGGCTGCTGCTCGTCGGCTGGAATTTCTACTGGCAGCAGGTCGGCATCGGCGTGCTCGTCTTCCTGGTGCTGGCCGCGAGCTTCGGCCTGCGCCGCGCCGCTCATTGAACTCGAAAGGTTAAGTCAACCATGCCACAATTCGACGTCAGCTCGATCGGCTTCTATGTCCTCGACATTCTCGGGCGGCCGGTCTCGCGCATCCCCGAAGGCGGCCGGGCCGACTATATCGAGGAGATCCGCATGACCGTCGCCGGCACGGCGGGCGCGACCGGCATGGACTGCGCTATCCTCGGTCTGAAGACGCGGGCCGTCACCACGCTTGGCACCGACGATATGGGCGACTGGTTCCTCGCCAAGCTGAAGAAATATGGTCTGGAGACGAGCCTTGTCCGCCGCGACGGCAGCGTCCAGACCTCGTCCACCATCCTGCCGGTGCGGCCGAACGGCGAGCGGCCCGCATTGCATGTGCCGGGTACCGCCACCTTGTTCGACGTTGTTGAGGCCGATCTCGACGCGGCGCTCGACGCCGCCGTCGTCCATGTCGGCGGCACCGGCCTGCTCAAGCGCTTCGACGGCGAGCCGACCGTCAGGCTTTTGAAGCGCGCCAAGGAACTCGGCCGCGTCACTACTTTCGATCTGATCCAGGCGACGCCGGAGACCTGGAAGCTGGTCGAGCCGTGCCTTCCTTACATCGACTATTTCGTGCCGAGCATCGACGAGGCTGGTGAGATGGCGCATGACCGCGACCCGGCCCGCGTCGCCGCTTTCTTCAAGGCAAGGGGCGTGAAGAATTGCATCCTGACGCTCGGTCCCGGCGGCGTCTATGTCTCGCCCGAACATGGCGAGGATTTCCATCTGCCGGCCTTCGAGGTCGAGGTATTCGACACCACGGGTTGCGGTGATTCCTTCACGGCCGGCATCATCGTCGGCATCGTCAAAGGCTGGGACCTGAAGCAGTCCGCGCGCTTTGCCAGCGCTGTCGCCGCCAAGGTGGCGATGGGGCTGGGCTCCGACGGCAAACTCGTTTCGTTCGACGACACGATCGCGGCGATGAATTCGCTCCCAGTCAAGACATCAAAGGTGGAAGCAGCATGACCATTCTTCCTGAGGCCAAGGGCAAGACGGCTCTCGTCACCGGCGCCAGCCGCGGCATCGGCAGGGCGCTCGCCAAGGGGCTCGCCGAAGCGGGCTTCGATGTCGCCATCACCGATCTGCCGTCGCAGGCGGCGGAGCTCGACTTGACCAAGGGCGAGATCGAGGCGGCCGGCCGCAAAGCGTATGTCTACACGATGGACGTCAGCAAGAAGAAGGACATCGAGGCGGCCGCGCAGGCCCTGCTCAAGGCTGCGGGCAGCATCGACGTTCTGGTCAACAATGCCGGTATCCTGAAGCCAAGTCTACTGCAGGATCTCGACGAGGCCAATTGGAATGCGCATTTCGACGTCAATGCCAAGGGCGTGCTGATGATGTGCCAGGCGGTGCTGCCGCATATGCGCGCCAGGAAGTCGGGCAGGGTGATCAACATCGCCTCGATCGCCGGCCGGCAGGGCGTGCCGACGCAGGGCCACTACGCCGCGACCAAGGCGGTGGTGATCACGCTCACCCGCGTGCTGGCGCAGGAGGTCGGCATGGACGGCGTCACCGTCAACGCCATCTGCCCCGGCATCATCCTGACCGAGATGGGCAAGAACAATCTGGGCAGCGAAGCGGCGATCCGCCATTGGGAGGAGGTCGCGGCGCTGAAGCGCCTCGGCGCGCCGGAAGACATCGTCGGACCGGTGCTGTTCTTCGCCTCGGATCTCTCGGCCTTCGTCACCGGCCAGGCGCTCAACGTCGACGGCGGCATCTACTACCACTGACCACTCGCTCGGTGGCCGCGCGATCGCCAAGCCCACTTCTTGGCGCAGAGCCGCCGTTTACCCATGGAATGCTTGAGTCGGATTCGGCTCAGAACGGCTGGTTCAGCGAAAAGCTTGAGGAAGTGTCGAGGGCGTTCAAAGAGGGGAGGGATCGTCTTAACGTAGGGTTGAATTGCGCATGGAACAGCTTCAAGTCACTCTCCATCTTGGTCATTGGGTTCGTCAGACCATACGAGAGAGTACGAGGGAAAAGGGTTGGCGGGCCAGCCGCTAACGTATTGATTTTCCTGTTTGTTCTCACGCCCTCCGAGCCTACCACACTATGCCTACATCTACTGTTCTCGCTGAATTTTTGAGAGTCGATTCATGGATTCGAACCCTCTCGTTTGAAGAAGCTCGAAGTGTCTTTTGGCATTTCGAAGGGGCGTCGCATTCGGTGAAATCGGCGTGCTTCTGATTCAGATGGAGTCTAACGTTGAGCTACCATAGCCCATTTAGACAATTAACGTTGCCTCTCAACTGAAACGGCTGGCGCGGAAGGCCGCGAGCATTGGGTGCGGGTTGCCTGAGACAATCTCACGGGCAAGCAACTCTCCGACAATCAGTCCAAGCGTGGCGCCACTGTGGCTGAAGGCAACGTGGAGACCTGGGACGGTCTCGATCTCTCCAAGCACCGGCTCGCCGTCGCCGGGGATAGGCTTCGGGCCGACGGCGCAGGCGGCGAGCTGGAGCCGAGGATTGCCGTCGAGCACTGCACTGGCTTCATCGAGTAGCCCCCGGATGGTCTTGTCGTGCACGGTGTAGGTGCCATCCGAATTGGCGACGACCTCTTCCTCCGACCATGCCGAATCCAAAACAAGCGCACCATCGGGCGTTGGCCGCACCGCCACCCGCGGCGTGTTCAGCACGGCACGGAGGTCCGTGTTGATCGGTTTGGTTTTCAGGAGCAATGAAATCGGCGTTGCGTCGGGGACATGAACGTCGATCTCGGCGAGCATGGCAGGCGTCGCCGGTCCAACGGCAAGCAGCACCGAATCCGCCTCGATCGGCGCACCGGCGGAAGTGGCCACGCCACGTGCGCGGCCGCCTGCAGTTTCTATCCGCACACGTCCGGCATCCTGAACAAGCTTGCCGCCACGAGCGCGAAATTCGTTTAGCAAAAGATCGATCAGAGAGGGCAGGTCGACCCATCCTTCGCCTGGATTGAAGATGGCGCCCTGTGGACTGATCGCGCCGGCATTGACGCCGGGCGTCACGGCGGCCACTTCCGCCGGGCTGAGCAACAGGGCGTCATAGCCGATGTTCTGCTCCAACTGGCAGATCGAGACGATCTGGTTTTCATCCTCATCCGCATCCCAAGTCAGGCCGCCGTCGAAGCGGAGCCACGATGCCGTTTCCGGCTTTGTGGCGGCCAGCGTGCGATAGCGATCGATGCCGGCCATCCTTAATCGGTGATAGGCAGTGTCGGCGCGCCGCGCCGAGTTCAGCCAGGAGAGTGAACGGCCTGAAGCCCCTTTGGCCGGCGCACCATCGTTCACGATCGTCATGTCGAGGCCAAGACGAGCAAGATGCACGGCGCAGGAGACACCAAAGATGCCTGCGCCGACGACGATCACCTTGCGCGGCTTTGGGGATGTAGTCATGGAGAGTTCCTTCTACGCGGAAGAGGAAATGGGGAATGCCGAGATGGGCGAAGAACGGCGGACCTAGTAGTCCTTCAGCTTCTTCATGTAGCGCCGGCCTTCAAGCATCGGCCGGTCGCGCAGATCGGCCAGCTTGTAGGCAAACCTCCATAGAGTGTCGAAGAAGACCAGGGGCACGAGATAGGGCTTGATCCGATCTGCCATGCCCGTGAGGTCGAGCTCCGCTGCGTCAAGGAGCAGAATGTTCTCACGGCTGCCGTATCTGAAAAGGAAGTCGCGCGCGCGCTCAGTGAGGCGCCGTGTCTCGTCCAGGCCCAGCATCACGATGAAGCCGGCATCCTCGTCCACCACCTCGAAGGGACCATGGAAGAACTCGTTGGCATGTATGGCCTGCGAGTCATACCACTGCATCTCCATCAAAACGCAGATGGCGTATGAATAAGCCGCGCCATAGCTGGCGCCGCTGGCGAGAGTGTAGATTGCATCACGCGGCGCAAAGCGGGGTGCAAAGGTCTGAAAGCGGTCGGCATAGGTTTGGTGCGCGCGATCGATCGCCGGCTGGAGATGGCGGAGGCTGATCAGCAGGTCGGCGGTCAATCCAGCATTCTCTCGGTCATCGATCAGGCCCGCGAGCACCATGTAAAGCACTCCGTAGTTGCTGTAGGCGGAATCGATTGTTTTGCCCGTCGTATAGGAAGCCTGGTAGGCGATCGAGTGATCGACCGCCCGAGCAAGCGGCGATGTTTGGTCAAGTGTCATGCCAATCGTCGTGGCGCCTCGATCGCGCGCGTGATCGGCGGCGCGCACCGTCTCCTTGGTGGTTCCGGTTTGCGAACAAAGGACAACGAGCGTATCGGGCCCCAAGCGCCGCGGATCACGGCAGACGAACTCATCCGCATTGTAGATGTCGCAGGCCATCGTGCCGCTGTGACGGTCGACGAAGTATTTTCCTGCCATCATGATGGAGAGCGAGCCGCCGCACGCTACGAGAAATAGATACGAAAACCGCTTGCCCGCTGTAGCGGCCAGAGCGCGTTCTACATCGGCGGGCAGTGCGGAAATCATCGGTATCCTCGTCTCGTTGGAAAGCTTGAGGCTGGTGCACAATTGACAAACAGCAGCCATTTGTGTGAACGTTCTCATATCCATAAACCGAAAGTTTCGCCATGGTCAAGATTGCCGCGATGGGTGATAACGTTGTCGATTGCTATCTTGCCCGGGGCGAGATGTATCCTGGCGGCAACTGCCTCAATGTGTCGGTCTATGTCAGGCGCTTCGGGGGGCAGTCGGCATATGTCGGAGCGATCGGCAGAGACCGCGCCGGGGACCTGATCCAGGCCGCGCTGTCATCGGAGCGTGTGGACATCAGCCAGCTCCGCCGCCTCGACGGGCCCACCGCATACTGCGTCGTAGGTCACCGCGACGCCGATCGGATTTTCCTGACCTTCGATCTCGGTGTGTCGATGTTCACGCCTAACCGGCAAGATCTCGATTTTCTCTCGGGCTTTCAGGCCGCCCACATCGGTCAGTCTAGCGGGCTCGATGCATGGGTGCCGAAGATTTCCACTAAGTCTCTGGTGTCTTACGATTTTTCGACACGGCGAGACCCGGAGCATCGCTATGCGATCGGACGCCACTGCTATCTGGCCTCAGTGTCGGGTGACGGTCTCGATGACGAGCAATCGGACGCAATCGCATCCGAATTGCTTGCGTGCGGTTCCAAATGGGTTTTGGTCACTCGCGGACGGGCCGGTGCGCTGCTTCGCAGCCATTCCTTCTCCTACCGCACGCCGGCTCGGCTGGTCGAACCGATCGATACATTGGGCGCGGGCGACACATTCATTGCCAGAACGCTATTCGGCTTGCTTCGCCGGGAGGCGCCTGAGGACATCCTCGGCCAAGCCGCGGAGGCAGCGGCCGCTACGTGCCAGTATTTTGGGGCGGTCGGTCATGCGGCGGTGATCGATTTAGGCGCGATCACGTCCGAAATCCTCCTCCGAGCACGGCGCCTACAAGACGAAACGGTATAGTTGCCGGATTCTCCGGGAGAATTGACCCAAAGAATTTGCGGTGCTAACGTGAGAACGTTCTCATCATGAATTAGGCACCGTCTGAGAGCGTCGGTCCATGGATGAGAGCTCAAGTGGGGTTGCAAGCCGACTACGGCTATCAATGAGAGGAGAAGACATGCAAACGAATTCGAGCAGACGTCGGCTGATCAAATGTGGTCTGGCCGCGACCGTTGCGCTGGTAACCGGGTTTGGAACTTTGGTCGCGTCAACGCAGTCAAAGGCGACCGGCAATCCCTACAACCTCATTGATCCTTCGGTAATCAGTGTTGGGACCATGGGCGATGCAAAACCTTATGTCTTCACCGACGCCAATGGCAATTTCACTGGGTTCGACGCGGAATTGTTCCGTGACGTGGCCCACCGGCTCGGTTTCAAGGACGAGCAGGTCGTTTTTACCGGCCAGGAATTCTCGGCGCTCCTGCCCTCCGTTGCCAGCGGCCGTTTCGATGTGGCCGTTGCCGCCATCGGCACGACCGCGGAGCGCAAAAAGACCGTGGATTTCAGTGACGGCTATCTCGCTGGCTACCTGTCGATCATCTCGGCCGATCCGGCACTGACCAGCAATGAGAGCACCGCCGAAAAGCGCATCGGCGTGATCCAGGGAACCCTGCAGGAGATCTATGCCGAGAAGAACCTGAAGGGTGACATCGTCAAATTTCCCGACAACAACACCGCGGTAGCTGCACTGAACAACGGAACGATCGATGGCCACTTCACCGACTATGAATCGGCCAAGCAGTATGTCGAGCGCTATAAAAACCTGAAGATAACGATGAACGTGCCATCCTTCGATGCGCCGGCCGGATTCGTGGTCAAGAAAGGCAATGACGCGTTTCGGGAGGCCCTGAACAAAGCACTGCACGAGGCCATGGACGACGGCACCTGGAAGCGGCTGCACGAGAAATGGTTTCCGGGCACTCCGATGCCGGATCAATATTTGCCCAAGAAGTAAATTGGCGCCTATTTATTGTCGCATTCCGGCCGGGTCCCGTGAGCAGCGGAGCCCGGTCGAACTACAGAAGGGCCTGATATGAGCTGGTTCGATACCTTCTCGCGCAGCTTCCTCGATTTCCAGGCCATGGCGGAAGTTCTGCCGAACATGGTCATGGTCGGCCTCAAGAACACCCTGATCCTGGCCCTTGCCTCGACATTCTTCGGCACGCTGATAGGAATCGTGCTGGCCATCATGGGGATATCCGACAACCCTGTCCTCAAACTCCTGGCGCGCGTCTACACCGATATTTTCCGCGGGCTTCCCGCCATCGTCACCATTCTGATCATTGGCCAAGGCTTTGCCCGGCTGGGCCGAGAGCTGTTCGGTCCGTCGCCTTATCCGCTGGGCATTCTAGCGCTGAGCCTGATTGCTGGTGCCTACATAGGAGAAATCTTCCGCGCCGGCATTCAGAGCGTCGAGCGCGGACAACTCGACGCCACGCGCACGCTCGGCATGACATATGGCCAAGGCATGAGGCTGGTCGTCATTCCCCAAGGTATCCGCCGCGTGCTGCCGGCGCTGGTCAACCAGTTCATCGGCAACGTCAAAGATTCCAGTCTTGTCTACTTTCTCGGTCTTCTCGCTTCGGAGCGCGAACTGTTCCGGGTTGGGCAGGATCAGGCCGTTCTGACCGGCAACCTCTCGCCGCTTTTGCTGGCCGGCATGTTCTACCTGGTGATCACCGTACCTTTGACTCACCTTGTCAACTATATCGATGCGCGCATGCGCATCGGAAAGCGTATCGTGGCTGTGCAAAGCGGGCTTAAGGAAGTCGCCGAGCTTGCCGACGCGGGCGCGCTGGACGTTGCAAAGCCATCCGTTGCAACGTCCACGCCCTTCAAGGGCGGCAGCATTGAAATCAAAAACGTCGATATGGCCTATGGCAACCTTCAGGTCCTGCATGACGTCAGTCTGAAAGTAGAGCCAGGGACTGTCACCTGCCTCATCGGACCATCCGGGTCGGGCAAATCAACGTTGCTTCGATGCCTCAACCGGCTCGTCGAGTGTCGCGCGGGGGACATTCTGCTCGATGGCGAAAGCATTCACCAGTCTACCCCCGACCAGCTTCGCCGCCGCGTTGGCATGGTTTTCCAGCAGTTCAACCTGTTTCCCGACCGCAGCGCGCTCGCCAACATTACTTTGGCACTGCGCAAGGTCAAAGGCATGTCACGTGAAAAGGCCGACAGCGTGGCCAAAGCAAGATTGCAGGAGGTCGGGTTGCTGGAGCGCAAGGACCACCGGCCGGCCAATCTTTCGGGTGGACAACAGCAGCGGGTGGCAATCGCGAGGGCACTGGCGCTCGAACCTGAAGTCATGCTCTTCGACGAGGTTACCAGCGCTCTGGATCCAGAACTTGTGAAAGGCGTCTTGAATTTGATGGCCGACTTGGGACAACGAGGCATGACCATGGTCGTCGTTACGCACGAGATGAATTTCGCTCGCAAGGTCGCGAACCAGGTTGTGTTCATGGACGAGGGCCGGATCGTCGAAGCAGGGCGGCCGCAGGATATTTTCGACAATCCGCAGAGCCCACGCCTTCGGCGCTTTCTGTCCGAGGTGCTATGACTGCAATGGTGTGCGCAACTTCCGGTGATGCGGTTTTCGGCCTTGCGGGACAGGGTCTGCTGCCGCTAGCTCGTCTCTTCACGATGCACCCACGGGCGGCAAGGCTTGCTGAGTGACTCCGAGATCATCGAAGAACCCAACCATCATCGAGGTCGCTCGCCGGGCCGGGGTGAGTTCCGCCACCGCAGGGCGCGTACTTGGTGACTACGGCTACAGCAGCCCCGAAGTTCAGGAGAAAGTGCGCGCCGCCGCAGCCGCGCTGGGCTACCGCCCCAACCGCCTGGCCAAAGGTTTGATTACCGGCAAGACACAGACCATCGGAGTTGTAGTCGGCGACATCGAAAGCCCATTCTATGCGAGCGTGCTGCGCGGAATAGGGGACGTCGCGCGTAGCGGAGGCTTCGGCGTCATCGTTACGAACAGTGACGAAAATGCCGAACTCGAGCGAGAGGCGGTTCAGCTGCTGTTGGAAAAGCAGGTTGACGGGCTAATCGTCTCGTCGACCTTTGTTGATGAGCCGGACCATCTGCGGGAGGCTGTCGCAGCCCACTGTCCCGTCGTGCAGTTCGATCGCATCACTGCCGGCCTGGAAACCGATTCGGTCGTGGTCGACAACGTCTCTGCAACGCGCAGCAGCATCGCGACGATGATCGAGGCCGGTCATAACCGCATTGCCATACTGGCCGAACTCGGACCCGGCCAGCGCGACGATGTCGGCTCCTTTGTGGCAAATACCGATCTCTCCAGCTCTGATGTTCGATATCATCATCCGAGCTGGCAGAGGCTGTTGGGCTACTTGGAGGCCCATCGCGCCGCAGGCGTCGAGCCTGACATACGGTTGATACGCCGCGTGGCGGTCTACTCCAGCGAGGCAGCCCGGAAGGAAGCGCTCGATCTGTTGACAATGCGCAATCCGCCGTCCGCACTGTTTACCGCCGACGGCGTGATGTCGACGGGCGTTTTGGAGGCGACCTCCGCGTTGAAGCTCGCAATCCCTGAAGACGTTTCGCTGCTTTGCTTCGACGATCTCGACTGGATGCAATTCGTGGCCCAAGGTATCACCGCCATAGCGCAGCCAGCGCATTTGATTGGAGCGGCGGCGGCCGAACTCCTCTTGAAGAGGCTGGTGGAGGCCACGAGACCCCTGGAGCACCGTGTTCTGTCGGCCCATCTTGTGGAACGCAATTCGATCTCAATTCGTACCGACCGGTAATCGTTCTTTCCAGAGAGGCGCTGAGGCACTATATGCCGGCGGTTTCGAGCGGCAGCGGCTCGTGGCCGAGGCGGCCGCGCTGCTGGTCGAGCCTGAACCAGCGGTGGAACTACGCTTCGTCGTGCGGTTTACGCGACATGTGCCGACCGGCGCGAGCGACCCCGCTCCTGAGGGCCTGCTTGTCCCACCCGACTCTTTCGTCAAGCGGACGCAATGCGATCGAGTCGGCACCCCCGGTGGCCTTCTTCGATACCATCGGTCATGCGTAGACCGTCTTACCGCCTCTCATGCAACGCATGTTCACTCTGAACTGCGCCTACGTCTGCTGGCCGCCCTGTTGGACACTCACGACGACCGAAGCGTGACGAAAGAAACCAAACGAGACCGCACCGTTCGCTTGGAATCGGTATGCCGATGCACGAGTTTGAATTTCTTATGAAAATCGGCGAGCTCAATCGATCGGAGCACTGTCTCTGATCGAAAAGGACGATAGCGACCCTGCCAAGATTTATTCTGATCTCGCCAGCAGGCGGACTCCACGTTCGTAAGCTTTTTCGGGACTATTTGACGTCTCGCCGCGATGAGCATTTGCCGGCTGGGCGGCGGCATCCGCCGCGGCGAGAATGAGGCGGGCTTAGCTGACGTTCATGCGGTTCGGCGCGCTTCCTGGCACGGCTCAGATCGCTGACATCATTCTGGGCGCGAGACCATACGGAACGAAACGGGAAGATTTCAGGTGGTGTTCGATCGTCAGTGGGTTTTTCGGGCGTTGGATATTCGTCTCCCTGGCGAGCCGATCTCCCGAATACACTTTATGGCCATAGCTGGAGCCCGCCACCGTCAGATAATTTCGCGAGTTTGGAAGCGGGCGACGTGCCGGCATTTCACGTCGGAAAGGGCCATTTATCAGATCTCCTTTGGCTGTCTCAATACCATCAGAATGTCCATTAGCAACGGAATACCATCTCCACCCGCCGTTGGACCAAATGCGCTCGAAACGGCCCAACCGCGCTCAAATTCGCGAACCGACCCGAAAAGACCAACAATTTCAGCCGTTTGCAGAGGCTGCGGCGTAGAAGCTTCAGCGAAAGGGACTATCAGGAGAAGTGCCCTTCCCGAGAGATGGGTGACAGTTCATTCTGGATAGATGGGTTACACTTTTGGCCCTTTGCAAGGAGAGCAAGGTGCCTTGGAAGGAGTGTAACGTCATGGACGAGCGGCTTAAGTTCGTGGCCCGTCTGCTGGACGGAGAGAAGATGGCGGTCCTTTGCCGGGAATTCGATATCTCGCGCAAGACCGGCTACAAGATCCTCGCGCGCTACAATGATAGCGGCCTTGAGGGGCTGACGGATCGGTCACGCCGACCCTATCGCCACGCCAATCAGCTTCCGTTTCAAATCGAGAAGCTGATTGTGCGCCTGAAGCAGGACAAGCCGACTTGGGGTGCGCCTAAGATACGCGAGCGGCTGGCCCGGCTCTATCCGGATGTGCACAGGCCTGCGATCTCGACGGTGCATGCGGTGCTCGACCGGCACGGTATGGTCGAGCACCGCAAGCGACGGCGCAACAAGGCGACGGGGACGCCACTTTCAAGCAGCTGTCGACCCAATGATCTGTGGTGCGCCGACTACAAGGGCGAGTTCATGCTCACCGATCGGCGCTATTGCTATCCGCTGACGATCACTGACTTCGCCAGCCGCTATCTCATTGCCTGCGAGGCGCTGTCGACCACCAA
Organism: Mesorhizobium sp. CA5; assembly: GCF_020165105.1. Lineage (NCBI taxonomy): Bacteria > Pseudomonadati > Pseudomonadota > Alphaproteobacteria > Hyphomicrobiales > Phyllobacteriaceae > Mesorhizobium > Mesorhizobium sp. CA5. The sequence continues at coordinate 80,638 of NZ_JAIUHJ010000026.1, forward strand.
GGAAGCCTATGCCTTCACCGTGTTCGAGAGCGTTTTCAAGGAGTTGGGTCTGCCCCGCGCCATCAGGACCGACAATGGCGTTCCCTTCGCCAGCCCCAACGCGCTCTTCAACCTCAGCAAGCTCTCGGTCTGGTGGCTGCGCCTGGGCATCGACATCGAGCGCATCCAGCCGGGCTGCCCACAGCAGAATGGGCGCCACGAGCGCATGCACCTCACCCTGAAGAAGGAAGCCACCAAACCGGCTGGCGCCAATTTCCTTCAGCAACAGGCTAGGTTCGATGACTTCATCGACGAGTTCAACTCAGAGCGCCCGCATCAGGCGCTCGGCATGGACTGCCCGGCAGAGCGCTACACGCCCTCAACGCGCCCCTACACTGGCTTGCCAGAGCTCGACTATCCGTTTCACGATAAGGCCGTCACCGTCACCACCTGCGGTCGCATCTGCTACAATCGCAAGAAGATCAACCTTAGCCTCGTCTTTGCCGGCCAGACCGTCGGCATCAAACAAATCGAAGACCATATCTGGCTTGCCAGCTTCATGGACTATGATTTGGGGTACTTTGATGATGAGACATTCAGGCTCGAACCACTCCACAACCCCTTCGGGCCAAAAGTGTTACCCATGTCTCCGGTATAAACCGTAACCTATGTGTCCGGAACGGACCCCAAGAGAGGATGGTGCCAGAGGCGGAATCCAAGTCAAGGAAATTTTGTTTTGTTTCCAGATACTTGACCATAGACCCCTGGCCGTTCTAGCCAACAAAAATACCAACAAATATTTCTGTGGATTGGTTCGGTTCCCGAATATTAATTCGCTGGCCCCGGCTCGGCGCAGCTTGAAGGCTCAAAAAGCGAACTTGGGCCCAAGTTCATCCTAATCACGCGGGACTTCCCCCAGCAATCCATCCTTGACGTTGCCGACGCAAATTTTGCCGGGCTGATCAGCCCCCGTTGCGCACCCTTGTTTTCTTGCTATGATAAAAAGCATCATAGATGGGAATTATATGAAAAAAAACTTCACAACAGACCGGGCGACCACACAGGATGTGGTCGATATCGCCAGCCTGCTAAGCTGGGCTTTCGGGTTCAGCAAGGCACGTTCGCACGAATACATCGCCAACATCGGCCTCGAAGCGATGCGGCTCATTCGAGGCGAGGATGGCCGTCCAGCGGTGTGCGCGGGGCTGCTTCAGACGGCGCATGTCTTCCACCGCAGATCTGTGCGCGCGGCAAACATCGTGCATGTGGCGATTGCGCCGGAGTGGCGCGGACAGGGACTCGCTGTACCTTTTGTGGATGCTCTGTGCGATGAGGCGAAGAGCAATGGGGCGACGATCGCCACGCTCTTTGCCTCGACGCGGCCGGTCTACCGCAAGGCCGGATTCGAGCTTGCCGGCCACGAGATTATCTATGAGGCAGCGACGGCGGCACTGCCTTCGGCAAGCAAGCTTGCGTTCGATCGCGTCGAGCTCGACGATCCACGCCTAGCCATAGCTTATCTCGCAAAGACGCTTCCCGAATCCGGGCTGCTTGAACGCGGTGCCGCGCACTGGAACGAGTTGCGACGCACGCCGACTGACGCTCTCGCGGCCTACCTCGCTGACGGCGAGGCCGCCTATCTGATCCTCGACATGGGCAACGAGGCCTGCCTGACGGTGCGTGACTGGTTCGCCGCGACACCTGAAGCTGCACAAGGCCTGCTCTCCTTCCTAGCCCGCTTCCGCTCGGTCTATCCGGCGGTGAGATGGCACGGCGCGCCGCAGGACGATCTGGTGGCGGCCATGCCGGACAAGGGCTGGCGGCTTGCGCATCAGGAGGAATGGCTCTTACGCGTGCTCGACCCCGAGGCCGCGCTGCGCCAGCGCGGCTACCATGTCGACGCCGCGCGGCTCGCGTTGCGCATCGGCGAGACATCGCCGCTCGCGATCGACATCCGCGCCGGCGCAGTCGAAATATGCGAGGCGGCGCACGCGTCGGTGTCGATGCAGCCGGCAGCCTTCGCCCAGCTCTTCACGGGCTTTCGCAGCGCATCGAAACTGGCGCAGTATGGCCTCGTTTCCGGCGACTCGGCGGACATTCGCCTTTGCGACCAGCTCTTTGCCGGACCGCCGCCTTGGGTGGCGGAGCATTTTTGAGCATGATTCCAAAGAGTGGGAACCGGTTTTGGACAAGAACATGCTCGCACCGAAAATCTTTTTGAGGGGTCTTGCATGACACACGCGCTGATAGCTTCGCTGAGAGCGGCCGCGGGCGACATGACGCCGGCGCTGGCACGCGTCGCCGAGACGGTGCTGGCGCAGCCCGACGCAACGCTTCGCCAAAGCATCACCGAGCTTGCCGAAACGTCCGGATCGTCGGAGGCCAGCGTCATGCGGTTCTGCCGCGACCAAGGCTTTTCCGGCTTCCAGGATTTCAAGCTGGCACTGGCCAAGGAACTGGCGACCGACGAGCGGGCGCGCGACAACGGCTCGCCATCCGATGACATCCAGCGGCTGGTCGAAACCGCAATTACCTCGCTGCGCGAGACCGAGCAACTGATCGTCCGCGACGACGTTACCACCGCATCGCGAAAGCTCCTTGACGCCTCCGTCGTCGAGTGTTTCGGCATCGCCGCCTCGGCCGTCACGGCGCAGTACCTCGCCTACAAGATGACCCGCATCGGCAAGCTAAGCCGCGCGTCGGGCGACGCGCATCTGGCGGTGATGGCGGCGGGAACGGCGCAGCCGGGAACCGTGCAGGTGGTGATCTCAAGCTCCGGCTCGACCATCGATGCCGTGCGCGTGGCAGAGCTTGCCCGCTCCAAAGGCGCCTTCGTCATTGGTATCTCCAATCGCTCGAAGAGCCCGCTGATCGCCGTCTGTAACCTGGCTTTAATAGCCTCCTGGCCGGAGACGCCGCTCACCGGCGGCGCCTTCCCGTCGAAGATCAGTCAATTGCTCATCGTCGACGCATTGGTCGCCGAGATGACGAGGCAGGATCCGAAGCGGCTGGTCGAGCTCAGCCGCACGGCGGAGGTCGTGAGTGACCGCAGCTTCTGATTTGCCGGTGCTCGCCATCGATGTCGGCGGCACCAAGATAGCCATCGCCGAGGTGAGCGGCGACAGGATCGCCAACCGGCGGCAGGCACCGACGCCACGCGCCGGCCGGGGCGACGATTTGGTCGCGGCCATCGCCGATCTCGCGCCGAAAACAGGTTTCGGCGCCGTCGCCGTCGCGACCACCGGTATCGTCCGCGACGGCTCGCTCACCGCGCTGAATCCCGAAACGCTGCCGATCGAGGATGGCTATGTGCTGGCCTCAGCAATCGAACGCGTCTTCGGCATGCCGCCGCTCGTCATTAACGACGCGCAAGCGGCCGCCTGGGCCGAGTTCACGCTCGGCGCCGGCACGGGTTTTCGCAATTTCGCCTTTTTCACTGTATCGACCGGCATCGGCTGCGGCCTGGTGATAGACGGCCGGTTGCAAAGCGGCGCCAACGGGCTTGCCGGCCATGTCGGGCACACACGCTCCGAGCCCGGCGGTATCCTCTGCGGCTGC